>DAQA01000031.1:37158-54918 GCA_002502685.1 Euryarchaeota archaeon UBA202 | reverse complement strand
TAATTTTAATGATACCCATGCCATGGTTACCGGTGAGAATTCCATGATGTTTGTCATCATGGAATCCATGACAGAAAGCCAAATTATTTCCACAGGGGTTTGTATCATTCTTGCTGCCCTAGTACTCATCATTGCATATAGAAATATATTATTGGGTCTTATTACCACGGTTCCTGTATCCATTTCCACCATTTGGATCATGGGCACCATGTATTTTATTGGTTATTCCCTGAATGTGATGACTATTATGATTACATCATTAACCATTGGCCTAGGGATCACCTATGCCATCCATGCTGTGGAAAGATTCAGACAAACAGCAGATAAAACAGGTGACGTCCTCAAATCCGTCTCAGAAACCATTGGCCATACTGGCACTGCCCTCTTTATTGCAGCCATCACCACAATATCCGGCTTTGGAACGCTGATCTTTACCCCCATGATCATTGAGCAACAATTTGGCATCATCACTGTCATAACCATACTCTATGCATTTCTCACCAGCATCGTTATTCTTCCACCCGTGTTATTATTCTGGGGTAAATGGAGAAAAAAATCAAAAGGATATATCATCTCACGGGGGCCACCAGACAAATAAATTTACTTGTTCACCACCTTCTTTTATAAAATCGATTTATGTGTCCAATTCTTTACACTCTCTTCTTTTTAGCCAGTGCATACAACCATCACAACCAAAAAAAAAAAATAAAAATTTTTTTAGTAAAGACAACAATCTTTTTTATTTATTTCTTTACCCACTACTAGAAATTCTCAACCATACAAATATATATCCACAACAAAAAAAAAGTAAGTGGCAAGTTTATAGCCATTGGGCAAGAAACATCTGGGTTTCCTTGTTGAGGACAACAGCGATATCCTGGGGTAAATCAGCATCCACTAATTTATCTATGATATCACCTCTGATATGTTGCCCCAGAGAGACAACCCGTCGGAAACGAGGTTTACGCCATACAACCAAAAAAAATTCACCCTTAACATTCTCATAAAAATTAAATTTATAGCCATCACTACATTTTTTTGGCTTCCCAAATGTCAACCATCTCATCCACTTGAAATAACAACATGCTAATAAATCTTTTTTTTATAAAAAATACAACACTATACCATCATCCCACCCTGGCTAGAGCAATATGAAACCGTGATACATCTCTCCAAAGGTCCCTCACACAAAAATAAAAATCTCCATCTAAATTTTTTCTCTCCTCCATCAACATACACCTCCCTGCATGAACAATCTTATCTAACATACCCTCAAGGTGAAAACAACCTCACATTTACTTGTTTTAATAGGCCAACATAAAAAAATACAAGCGAAAGACAAGAGACATATTTATATAACCCCAAATATTCCCCCTCCACATGGAAGGCATCCTAATCCATGGAGGCGCATGGAACATACCCCCTGAATCACATGACAGCCATCTCAAGGGATGTAAAAAAGCTGCCGCCCTGGGGTTTGACTACCTTGATGATGCACTCCAGGCAGCAGTCGAGGCTGTCTCCTACATGGAAGATGACGAAACCTTTGACGCCGGCATTGGATCATTTCTAAATGAAAAAGGAGAGGTAGAACTGGATGCCATAGTGACCAGCAACACCAATTTTGGATCAGTCCTTTCGGTTCAACACATTAAAAACCCTGTCCGAGTGGCCCACGCCATCTACCATGAAGATACCTTTTCCATATTAACCCCGAAGGGTGCTGAACACTATGCCAAAGAAAAGGGATTTGAATTGGTTGATAATTCCTATTTTAAAATCCAAAGAGAGATCGATCGTTGGCGCACTCTATCCCAAAAACCCTTCAATCCCCTTGATGCATTCACCTTTTCAACCGTGGGTGCCGTGGCACGGGATCTCGAGGGCCATATTGCGGTTGCTCTCTCCACAGGAGGGGTTCCATTAAAGAAAAAGGGCAGGGTAGGCGATACCCCCATCCCGGGTGCTGGGGCCTATGCCACCCAAGAGAGTGGCGCTGCCTCCACGGGACATGGGGAATCAATCCTTCGATTTCTCTTGGCGAAAAGAACATGTGATGAAATGAAAATACAAGGTCCCATGCAGGCGTCACAATATTGCATAGCTGAAATGGCAAAAATGGGGGGATACGGGGGTGTGATTTGTATAAATAAGAGGGGACAGTGTGGCTATGCCTACAATACTCCCTATATGGCCATAGCCTATAAGGGAAAAAACAGGGAATTTGTCACGATTTGATACCCTGTCTATAAGGATAGGGATAGACTATTTTTCTTGGTAATAATTTTATATATGGCAAAAACAATATCTAAGTAGAAGTGGAGAGCGCATATGACTATCTATGGAGGAACAAATAATTTTTTAGGGCTCCCGGGGGAAATATTGCACATTATTTTTTCTCATGTATCCTATCCGTTGTTTGTTAATTATTTTCAGGGAGGGCTGTCGGCATGAAAGTGTTGGTGGTTGATGATAATATTACCTATTTGAACCAGATGAAAAAATATCTTTCTTTTCATTCTTTGCAGGTGCAAACTGCTGAATGTGGAGAAAAAGCCCTTGAATTGATGGGGCAAAAACAGTATGATGTGGTCATCCTGGATCTTAAAATGCCGGATATATCTGGTATCGATATTCTCGAGTGGGCCCATAAACAGGATATATCCTCCAAATTTATTGTTATCACAGGATATGGACGTGTGGATACAGCGGTTAAATCAATGAAACTGGGAGCTGTTGACTATTTGCAAAAACCCTTTGAGCCAGAGATTCTTCTCAAGCTTATCCAAAAAACATCTGAAACTCCACCCCAAGTGAAGTCATTGCTTGAACCATTTCCACGCATGAATTCTACACATGTATTAAAAAAGATTTGTAAGGGAAAAACCATTCTTGCCGTGACAGACCAAAATGTTGCTGATTTTTTCCAGACATACAGTCTGAAACCCGCTTGCCATATTGTTCTCTCCATTCATCCCTCACCAGATACCTTTGATGCTAAGAAAATTGTTGAGTTGCGGCATGAAATAAAGAAATTTATTTTTACCCGACCGCATCCCCTGGTTATTCATGGCGGCCTTTCTGTTCTCCTGGACATACATAGCCCCTCTAAAATCCAGGATTACCTTATGGATCTACATACCACAATCAAGGAGACAGATTCCCAATTGATTATGCTTTATGGCTCTCCCCAAGAAAAAAATTTCCTTGAGAACCTTGAGCATCTTGAGCCGTCAACCTTTATAGATGATGTGGTAAAAATCTTTGACCATAGTGCCCGCTGCGTCATCCTCAATTTGTTAGTGCATCATAAAGCCTTGCATTATAGTGATTTTCTCACGAAAATGGATATTGAGATCTCTTCGAATCTGGCTTTTCATCTAAAAAAACTCATGGCATTAAAATTAATTGACAAACACGACGGCCAATACATGTTGACAGACCGGGGGAAATATTTTGTGGACATACTTTTTTCTCTTGCTATAGGAGAATATCACGATCCTGCTAGTAATATCATATATTGCCCTCTCCTCCAGCCCTAAGGATTTTATTGGAGGACTTTTTTTGACACCCCTCCATGGTGCCTTAATTTTTTTTTTAACTGGTCACTCCTTTCCTTACTCTCTTCTCTTTTTTTTTCCATATTTCTTGTTGATATTAGACCACCTAAATTTTTTTAATGGTTTTTTTTATCTATCCTATGTTACATTCATACTGTCTTAACGGTAGAAGGAAGGGGGAGTAAGATTTAATAATCCCTAACTATACAGGGTATGTGGCAGGCAAACAATGAATAACTATTGGTTACGGCTCAGCTGTGTTATTGCGGTTATCGGATGCCTTTATGCTCTTTCGGGTACACTCAGCTTTATAGATATTTCTTGCGATGGGGAAGAAACTTGTCCTTTTTCTCTTGATACAGTGAATACTTGGTATACCTGTGATGCCCCGGTCACTGAGTGGATAATAAAAATCGGGGGTTTAGATTCTGATTATGCCCGT
The DNA here is from genome assembly GCA_002502685.1 of Euryarchaeota archaeon UBA202. Classification (GTDB taxonomy): domain Archaea; phylum Thermoplasmatota; class E2; order UBA202; family UBA202; genus UBA202. The sequence goes on along the minus strand of DAQA01000031.1, from coordinate 50,916 downwards.
TCCGTTTTACAGACACCTGATGGTGGATACATTATAACGGGTTTCACATATTCCTATGGCTCATTTGGCGATATATGGTTAATTAAAACAGATAACCACGGGCAAGCCATATGGATTAAATCATATGGCGGCGTTCGGGAGGATTACGGATATGATGTTCAGTTGACCCAGGATGGTGGCTATATCATTGTGGGCTATACCATGTCCCATGGAAAAGGGGATAAGGATGTCTGGTTAATCAAAACAAATTCTCTAGGGGACGTACTCTGGCAGCAGACATATGGTGATAGTACCACGGAATGGAGCCATTCAGTCTATGAATCATCTGATGGCGGCTATATCATCGCGGGATTTAAAGGAAGCAATCAAGCAGGTGACGCATGGATTATAAAGACAGACAATAAAGGAACCATGGAATGGGAAAAAATCCTTGGGGGCACTGCCCGGGATACAGCCCAATCAGTCCAACAAACCACTGATGGTGGCTATATCATCACGGGTTATACGGCCTCACAGGGGGAAGGGGATGACAATGTGTGGCTCATTAAAACTGACAGTAAGGGAAATATAGATTGGGAAAAAACCTATGGTGATCTCTATGCCAATAGAGCCTATTGTGTCCAGGAAACTAGTGACCACGGATACATTATTGGGGGATGGACAGATACCCGCCGTGGTAATGATATGCTTCTCATCAAAACAAATCATGAGGGCATGGTCCAATTTCAGAAAACATATGGAGGATTCAAAGGTGATTACGGTTTTTCGGTAAGACAAACATTTGATGAAGGATATATCCTTGTGGGCTATACCTACTCCAATAATGCACAAAAAGAGGATATCCTAATAATAAAAACAAACCCTAAGGGTGATCTTCTTTGGAATAAAACCTATGGGGGACTAAATAGTGATTGGGGACGGGCTGTCCAACAAACCATGGACGGCGGCTATATTATCGCAGGAGACACATGGTCTGCGGACCCCAGATCCTGTAATGTCTGGCTCATTAAAATTGCGCCTCCCAGTCTTCCACCTGAGACACCCACAACGCCACAGGGTCCATCCATTGGCGTCACCAATGTATCCTACACTTATTCCACCAGCACACTGGATCCACAGGGGTTACAGATAAAATATTATTTTGATTGGGGTGATGGTACAGGCACCTGGACAAACTATTCATCCTCGGGAACTATCCAAGAAGCCTGTCACACCTGGGATATTCCCGGGACATATTATCTCCGCGTCAAGGCGCAAAACCGGGAGGGTGGACACAGTCATTATTCACCCCTTGTCCCCCTGGTTATTTCCTCTAATTCTCCCCCGGCTATACCCCAGCGCCCAATCGGGTCTGAATCAGGAAAAATCCGGAAACCGTATTCCTACTCCACCTCCACTACAGACCCTGATAATGACATGGTTTATTATCTATTTGACTGGGGTGATAACACAGACACTGATTGGATTGGTCCCTGTACATCAGGAGAGCCTATTACCCGGTCACATACATGGGCAACACCAGGGACATATCACCTTCGTGTAAAGGCCCGGGATGATCATACACTGGAGAGTGAATGGTCAGAATCCCTGATTGTTGCGCTTCCCTGCCTGCCTTCCCACTGGATAGAACTAGTCTATGATCTCATCCATGTGCTTTTCAGAAATCTTGGTAATCTAGGTATACACATGTCCATTGTTTGTCCCTGGTAGGGATTTTCTTTTCCTCATTCTTTTTTTTTTAGTGTTTTTTTCTTTATTCCCCCTCCATCATTTTCGGTATTTTTTTTTTAGCAGGAACATTTGCTTTATCCCTGATTCTATTTTTTTTTTTGTGCATATAGAAGTTTATTCTCTGGTATTTTGTTTACCGCAATAGTTAATAAAGATTGATCCATTTACTATTATCCTATGGTGCAGGCTCTTGTTGTATGTCCGCAATGTGGAAAAAAATTTAAGATACCCATTGTCAAAAAGAAAGGGGTATGCCCACAGTGTCACGCCTCCTTGATATTTGAGGTGGTTAACCAGCCGAACAGAAACATGGATCTTGGGTACCATGAGGAACAGATCAATAGAAAGGAATTTCAAGAAGTCGTTGATGAAACCATTTATGGTAAATCCCAAGAGCTTCATCATCCTCGCGTCCAAGACATCGCCGTGATTTCTACCTTTGACCCCCCCCGGCAGCTGATCCATATTGAAAAATCTGTGGATCGTCTTCTCCGCGCTAGAGGCTGAATACCCAGATCTCTGTTTTATCAGGCAAATCGTCTTTATTCATCTCTATTTCATTATCCACATGTTGAATGTCATATCTTTTTTCAGCCAGGGTTAAAAATGAAGTGACTCTGTCAATCGGCAGGGATAATCCCCCAATTTTATAATGCATGGGAACAGCAACCCGAGGGTGAACAGCATCAATCAGGGTCATGGCCTGTGATGCATCAATGGTGAAGGTTCCACCCACGGGAACAAAAAGGATATCCACATTCTCTATCTTGCGCAAGGTTGTATCATCTAGGAGATGGCCAAGATCACCTACATGGCACAACTGAAGGCTATCCACGAGGATTTTATACATATTTATCTCTCCTCGTTTTTTCCCCTCTTCTTGATCATGAAATGCACGAAGTGATTGTATCTTTATTCCTTGAATAGTCCGGTTTCCGCCACGGATAATTTTTATTCCCTTTGTTTCAACGGTCTTATATGAATTATGGTCGTAGTGGTCATGGGTTATCAAGACCACATCAGCTTCAGCCTGGGGAACCTTTATTCCAATTGATTTGCCATCATGAGGGTCAATCACTATTGTTTTTTCATTTTTTATCTCAAAACAGGAATGTCCATGCCATCTAATCCGTAACATTCTTTATCCTTTTAGCCATTCCTTAAATCTATCCCACAGGCTCTCTTTTTTAGGAGAGATTGATGGCTCCGTGTACTCCTTGGCCAAGCGAGCCTTTATAACTGGTTTTCCCTCTAGACGGGATGCCGCCTCCTGCCAGCTCTCTAGCTTTTGTCTATCGATACCCGTTCGCGCTTCTAGTTTTTTTATGTCTGTCTTCTGAAGGGTATGATAATCATGAATACCAGCCTGGTGTAATTTTTTTTCTGTCACCGCCCCTATCCCCTCAATATCTGAAAGAAAACCTATGTTCAGGGCCTTTTTTTTCCATTTTTTAAGGTTTTTTGTACTAATTCCTGTCCTCTCAAAGAGAGCATCGACATCGATATGGCGTAATTCCTCAGCCTGTGTAATATCCGCCTTCCGTAATTTTTTTTCATACATACTGCCAATTCCATTGATAAAACTTGGTTTCATTATATTCTCCAACTACAATTATAGATAATAGTGTATAGTGGTCGACATATAAAATAATTTCCAAACCCCTCCTAGTTCTATACCCCTAAAAAAAAATAGTGATGAAGAGCAATTCTCATTAATCCATATAATGGTTAAAAAAGAATTAGACAGATAAATTTATTCCTCATAGGTATGCTTTGTCTATCTCTTTATTGTTCATGTCATACAAGCCCATATCACTATTCATCACCCGCGAAGACCTATTAGGGCCCATTGATAGATGATTTACCTAAAATGTTCAAATCCCTTATTCATCAAAACTTGTTTTTCTCCCTTTATTTCCAACAAGATTTTGTCCCCATCGGTTACTTCTCCAATAGGAGAAAGGATGCCCCCCACGGATGCAACATAGTCTTGGGCCAAGGATACTTGCTCTTTTTTAATCGTACACAATAACTCATAGTCACCCCCCGCATATAAAGACCAGTTCCGTTCCATTTCCCGATTTCCCCGAGAAATCTTTTTTGCATATCGTGCAACAGGAATTTTTTTTTCACAAATCCGGAAACCAACATCATTAATCGTTTGTAATTGATACAGACACGAGGCCACTCCATCTGAAATATCCATTGAGGAAGTCACACCACCCAACGATCCCAGCGCCATTCCTTCCCTAATCCGGGGAGTAATCTCTAGTATCTTGCTTATCGCTTCCTTTTCATTACCCCTCTGGTCATCTAGAACATGTAATCCCGCTCCCGCGCTGCCAAGGGAACCGGTGACACAGACAATATCACCCCTCCGGGCTCCCTTCCGTGGCATGAACACATCTTGATTCACCACTCCCACAGCTGTACCTGCAAAAACGAGTGATTCTGTCTCCTTGGTATCCCCTCCGATAATGGCCATCTTATACATCTCTGCGCACCTATTGGCTCCCCGTGCCACATCCTCCAAAAATTCTATATCATATGACCGGGGGACACCCAGGGCAAGAGTCATACCCACTGGTTGTCCAGCTTTGGCTGCAATATCACTAAGGTTTACCGCAGTAATAAACCAACCCACTTGATACCCTGTCGCGCCCGAAGGTATATGAAATTTTTCACTGATCATATCGGTGGTAACCAAAATCAATTGTTTCCCTATCTTTATGGCAGCGCAATCGTCTCCTATGCCCCAGTGTGCACCGTCTGGAAAATGGGTAACTATTCTTTGTATTGCTTTTCTTTCTCCAATATCGGCAATTCTCATCACATATTAATAACATTTAGTGGATAAGTTTTTTTGTTACTAATAAAAAAAATTGGGTATCCGTTAGGTTTATGTAAATATGTCCTATTATATCCCTGGAAAATCATGGACTATGAACTTGCTATTATTGGCGCAGGACCCGCGGGATATACTGCGGGAATCTATGCCAGCAGAGCGGGAATACAGTGTGTCATTTTTGAAAAAAACCAGGGAGGTGGCCTTGTCAACGAGGCACCCGTTATTGAAAACTATACGGGTTTTAGCAGCATCCCCGGTATTGAATTAATGGAGAAGATGAAACAGCATGCCCAACAATGGGTCAAAATTAGGGAAAATGAAGAAGTACTAAAAAGTGAAAAGATTACTGATGGTGTACGTCTTACAACATCACAGGGGGTCTATACCACCAAGGCGCTCTTGATGTGTACCGGAACAGAACATAGACAATTAAAGGTTCCCGGGGAACAGGATTTGAGAGGCAGAGGGTTATCCTATTGTGCCACCTGTGACGGCTTCTTTTTTAAAAACAAAAAAGTGCTTGTTGTCGGTGGGGGAAACAGTGCCCTTATCGAAGCGTTATATCTTCATCAAATTGGATGCCAAGTCAGCCTTATCCACCGGCGAGATGTTCTTCGTGGAGAGGCAGCATTGGAAAAAGATATGCGGACCAAGGGAATTACCATCATCATTAATAGCGTAGTCGAGCAAATTATAGGGGACACAAAAGTGGAAAAGGTACAAATACATAATGTGGCCACCAATAAAAAAACCTATCTCCCCATTGATGGAGTTTTTATCTCGATAGGTGACATACCCCAGTCATCTCTTGCCCGTCTCCTTGATATTGAACTGGATGACAAAGGATATATTAAGGTTGATCACAGCCAAAGAACAAATATCAAAGGAATATATGCAGCTGGTGATGTTACGGGTGGTGTCAAACAAATTATTACTGCCTGTGCGCAAGGCGCGGTAGCAGCCTTGACTTCTACAGAAGTTTTAGGAAAACAATACCCTTACTATTAGTCATGTTATTTTGATAAATTTCAGGGAACACCAATCAAAAGCTTTTAATAAACGAAATGACTTTACCTTGTTGTCAGCTGATTAAAATGAAAAAGATTGTGGAAAATACTCTCTCCAAATTACGATTCGAGGAAGCACAGGACAAGAGAGAGTATAAAAACAGCAATCCCCCAAAGAAACTGGAATCCCCGCAAGAAAATGAACCTGAGGACATCCCGGGTTCATCACTCTGGGAAACAGATCAAAAGGAAACTATTACACCTGCTGTCCCACACAAAAAAGAAAAATATTCTCCCAGTGATAAAGATGAGGGATTGGAAAAAATCCTTGAAGGATTAACCACCACAATTAAGGTTATTGGATGTGGAGGCGCAGGTACTAATACCATTGCTCACTGTGTAGAAGAATCTGTTCACGGTGCAGACCTTATCGCTCTGAATACAGATGCTCAACATCTCCTCTCCACAAATTCTCCCCATAAAATATTAATTGGCCGACATATCACTCGGGGGCTAGGCGCGGGTTCCCTTCCTCAATTGGGGAAGGAGGCTGCTGTGGAAAGTGAGGCTGACATCCGTCAGGTCATCCAAGGGTCTGACATGGTTTTTATTACCTGTGGACTCGGTGGGGGTACAGGAACTGGTGCCTCGCCTGTTGTGGCAAAACTTGCCCGGGGTGAAGGCGCGTTGACTCTTGCTATTGTTACCCTTCCTTTCAGTGTGGAAGGTCGAATTAGAATGGATAATGCACAGGGTGGCTTAGCCCAGTTACGGGAGCTTTGTGACACTGTTATTGTTGTTCCCAATGATAAGCTTCTGGAGTTGGCTCCGCGTCTCCCGCTTAATGCTGCCTTCAAGGTCACTGATGAAATCTTGATGCGGAGTATCAAGGGAATTACTGAAATGATTACCATTCCGGGTCTTATCAATCTTGATTTTGCTGATCTTAAAACCATCATGGAACGGGGAGGTGTCGCCATGATTGGCATGGGTGAATCAGATAGTGAAAATCGGGCTGTTGATGCTGTCTCAGAGGCCCTTAATTCGCCACTGTTGGATGTGGATGTGAGCCATGCCACAGGAGCCCTGGTTAATGTTATTGGTGGTGAGGATATGACCATTAAGGAGGCAGAGGGAGTGGTTGAAGAGCTTTATTCACGGATTAGCCCTGATGCGACTATTATCTGGGGTGCATCCTTGGACAAATCTTTGAAAAAATCGATACGGGCCCTTATTGTGCTTACAGGTGTTAAGTCCAAGCAAATATTGGGCTCATCGATGGAACATGAAACCGATACCCATCAGGAGCATGGGATAGATATTATTAGATAAATGGAAAAAAAAATTGTAGACAAGGCATGGGACATTCAAAGCTCGATAGAGAAAAAAGGAGAGCGTCTTGGAAAAGGTAAGTATGGACGTGTCCTGAAAATGGCGCGTAATCCTGACCAGGAGGAATACATCAAAACATCCCAGATAACAGCCATTGGTATTTTAATTGTTGGTGTTTTAGGTTTCTTTATTTTTCTTCTGTCATCCCGTGTCGTACCGTGGATTGCAGACATGTTGGGTATCTAGAAGGAATGCTGGTGATACAGTGGCAACCAAAATATTTGTAATTAAAACACAGGTGGGACAAGAAGAGAATGTTTCCGATGTGCTCTACAAACAAGCAGTGCGGGGGAAAAAAAATATTTTATCCATTCTTGTCCCAGGAAAACTACGGGGTTATATTTTTGTTGAGGGTGAGGATCCAGATGATATAGACAAAATGATACGGCCGATACGTTATGCACGAGAGATATTGGAGGGTGATGTACCCTTTGAAGACATTGAACATTTTCTTTTTCCACCCTCCGCGGTGGCCAGCATAGAGGAGGGTGCAACTGTGGAATTGATTTCTGGCCCCTTTAAGGGAGAAAAGGCAAAAGTAACCCGGATAGATGATGCCAAGGAGGAAATCACGGTTGAACTTCTTGAGGCCATGGTTCCCATCCCCATCACCGTCAAGGGAGACCAAGTAAGGATTTTAAAAGGAAAAAAGGAGAAATAGAATGCCAGAAGTAATAAAAGTATTGGTAGATGGAGGAAAAGCCACTGCAGGACCCCCCATAGGCCCCGCTTTGGGGCCCATGGAAGTAAATATTATGGATGTCATCAAGGCCATCAATGAGGCAACCAAAGGTTTTGATGGTATGAAGGTACCTGTCAAAATCATTGTGGATCCCAAAACAAAAAAATTTGACATCTATGTGGGAACACCTCCAGCATCTGCCTTAATCCTGAGCAAGATTGGAGTAGAGAAAGGGTCTTCGGGGGGAAAGAAAGTAGGTAATCTGACCTTAAAGAATGCAATTGAAATAGCCCAAATGAAAAAGAATCTTCTAGGGTCTACCCTTAAAGCCCAAGTCAAGGAAATCATTGGCACTTGTGTCTCCATGGGTGTATCAGTTGAAGAAAAAAATCCACGTGAGATACAAAAAGAGATTGATAACGGAACCTACGACTCCCTTTTCAGTTAGGGCTCCATTCCCCCTAGATAAGAATTTGATAGCCTTCTGTATACCATAACCCCTATGGGTGCATATTACACTCGTGATATCCCAATTGTTATTGTATCCCCCTCAATTTTCCACTCTTTTACTACATCCCCTGAAACATTTTCTGAGCAAATTATCTCACCAGATCGCGTCTCATCTTTAATATACGGTATCCATTTTTTAATTCTTTCATGGTCAATGGATATCATGGTCGAAATGCTTTCATTCATTTCAAGATCCATTTGTTTACGCATCTCCTGAATACGACGAACGATTTCGCGAGCAAATCCTTCATCTTTAAGATCCTGGCTGAATTCTATATCCAAAATAAGAGTGGTTCCCCCGCTTTGAGTGGACAGTAAATTCTTCTGTTCACGAGTTTCAATAATAATATCCTGTGGATCATAAAAAAAATCCTGGCCGTTCATCGTGACTTTACCTTTCACGGCATCCTCATATGATAGCTTATTGATTTCCTCAGCGATAATAGATGCTTGTTTCTTAAATTTAGGTCCCAGTGTAGAATAATTAGCCCGGGCAACCTTTTCCATATAAGGGTCACAGCTCGGCTCAAAAAGTAACTCTTTTACATTAAGTTCATCCTTTAAAATATCCTCGAGATCCGCCAAATCAATGTCTGACACAATGATACCCCGTGATAAGGGATGACGAAGCTTGATACACGCCTTTGCGCGAAGGGACCGGGATGCCTCCACTATTTTTCGTGCTTCCCTCATTTTTTCTTCTAATGGTGTATCGATATGTGTCTTGTTGGAGGTAGGATAGTCTTGAAGATGAACGCTATTTGTTTCACCCATATTCAGGTATATATACTCAGAGATGAAGGGAACAAAGGGTGCCACCAATTGGGAAAGGGTGATGAGGCAATAATAAAATGTTGAATAGCCTGCATATTTATCCGGTGTAGCCTCTTCAGCCCAGAAGCGTTTTCGTGAGCATCTGATATACCAGTTGCTAAAATCATTAATCACGAATTCTTCTAGAGCACGGGCGGCCTTATGGAGTTCAAAGCTTGATATTTTATCCTCGATATCCTCTGTCAGGTGATTGAGTCTGCTTACCAGCCATTTATCAAAAAGTCCCCAGGAATCCATGGGCACCCAATCTTTCTTTGGATCAAAATTGTCCAGGGATGCATAGGTTGCAAAGAAGGAATAAATGTTCCAGAGGGTTAAAAGAAATTTGTTCATGGTGTCCTTGATGATTTCTTCATAGAAACGTATCGGGTGCCAGGGGGCATTGGCTGACACAAAATACCACCGCATGGCATCAGCTCCCTCCCGGTTAAATATTGTGTCTGGCTGTACATAATTTTTCTTTCTCTTAGACATTTTTTGTCCATCTTTATCAAGTATGTGCCCCAAGGACAGAACATTACGATACGGGGATGTATTAAAAATAAGTGTTGAAACCGCCAAAAGGGAATAGAACCATCCTCGTGTTTGGTCGATGGCTTCACAAATAAAGTTTGCAGGGAAATTTTTCTGGAATTTTTCTTTTTCAAAGGGATAATGCCATTGGGCAAAGGGAGCCGAACCTGAGTCATACCAGGCATCGATAACATCCTCTTCCCGTTCCATATCCCCGCCGCATTTAGGACAGGTGAGATGTAAGGTATCTACAAAGGGGCGATGAAGGTCATAGTTGCGGGGAAAGTTTGTGGACAAATTTTTTAGTTCCTCAACTGTTCCCACACAGATTTGTTCCTGACATTTTTTACATGTCCAGATGGGAAGAGGTGTACCCCAGTATCGTTTTCGTGACAAGGACCAATCCCGGGCTTCCTTGATGAAATCACCAAACCGTCCCTGTTTTAAATGCCCAGGATACCAGTTTATTTGATTATTGTTGTCCACCAAGGCATCCCTAAGATGTGACATCTTGATAAACCAAGATTCAATGGCATAATACAAAAGAGGTGAATCACATCTCCAGCAGTAGGGATATTGATGTTTATATTTTAGTACACCTTCCAACAGCCCCCGGTTCCGTAAATCTTCAATTATCCCGGGATCAGCATCTTTGACAAATTTTCCACTCCATGGTTTCACCTGATGGGGAAATGTTCCATCAGGGTTAACAAGCTGAATGACCGGGAGATCATTGGTTTTACCCACCTCGTAATCATCCTCTCCAAAAGCAGGGGCAATATGAACAATGCCCGTGCCCTCATCCATGGAGACAAAATCGGCGCACACAATATACCAGCATTTTTTTGGTGGTTTGAGATAGTTATAGAGTGGCACATATTTTTTTCTTTCCAGTTCCTGTCCTTTCACTCGGTCTAGTATCTGGTAGTCTTTGCCTTTCAGAAGATCGGCACATCGTTCCTCGGCCAGGATAAGTGTTTCTCCGTCATATTTGATTTTTACGTACCATTCCCCCGGATGGACGGCCAGGGCTACATTGCTGATAAGTGTCCAAGGGGTTGTTGTCCAAGCGAGAAAATATCCGTCTTCATCCTGTATTTTGAATTTTATGAAAATGGAGAGGTCTTCTACCTCCTTATATCCCTGGGCAACTTCGTGAAATGAGAGGACTGTGCCACACCGGGGGCAAAAAGGAGTGACCTTATGGCCCTTATATAACCATCCCTTTTTCCATATCTCTTTAAGGGACCACCACACTGATTCAATATAATCATTTTCAAGGGTGATATAGGGATTATCCATATCAATCCAAAAACCCACCCGATTGGTCATTTCCACCCAGGCTTCCTCATATTCAAAAACACTTTTTTTACATTCCCGGTTAAATTTTTCAATGCCATATTTTTCAATGTCTTGCTTGGTGTGCAATCCAAGTTTTTTTTCAACTTCGATTTCTACCGGTAAACCATGGGTATCCCAACCCGCTTTCCTTTCAATATAATACCCTTTCATGGACTGATAACGAAGAATGATATCCTTCATTGTCCTGGTCAATACATGGCCCGGATGGGGCATACCATTGGCTGTGGGTGGTCCCTCCAAGAATATATAGGGTTCTTTATCCTTTCTTTTTTCAAGGGATTTTTTGAATACCTGATGTTCCTCCCAATAGTGTCTGATTTCTTCCTCCACTTTAACTGGATTGAATTTTTTCATAGAAGGCTTCTTTATTTTTGACCCCATTTTTTTAGTGATAATGAAACCTTGGTTAAAACACTTTCTGTATCCTTTTTATCCATCCTCCTAAAAAATTTGTATCACTGAAAGCAAAGCCATTAGGTCCCATTTCTGATTCTTTACATGGATAGAGCCGCCGAAGGGACTTGAACCCTTGACCTGCTGATTACGAATCAGCCGCTCAACCAACTAAGCTACGGCGGCATATTAATCTCTCTCTCTTTTTATCCCCTACAATTGATATCCATCGATCCTGATACTATAACTTCCTGTCCCAAATGTCTTTACCTCTACATGCCATTGGCCCGGCAAGGGATTGTGTAAAAAAATCATGTCTTTATCCTCATTAGGTTTACCAAGCGCTGTTGAATAACTATATGAAACATTATCCCCCAGGGGATTGACTAGGGTTATATTTATTCGACCTTGATTCAGTATATCCCAATCCTTATTAAAAATATTTGAAAACGTAATCTCGATATAAATCCACATATAAAGAGTATCCTGTTTAATAAAAAAGGGCCATTCATTAGGGGCAGATAAAAAATTTAGTATGTTGAACTCTTCTTGGCTTATTTCTAATCTATTCTTCCACCCATAGCTTTTTTCACCTACGATTAAGTCATCAACCCGATTAATGGCTTCTTGTGGTCCGATACACCCATTTAATGTGCTCCCTATAAAAAGTGACATAAAAACAATGATAAAGACTTTCATTTTGGTAAGATCCATCTATGAAAAGATGTTTCTCCTTATTTATTAAAATTACTAAATGAATCCATGAATTTTCCGTTCCTGATAAAAAAAAAAACATAGTCGTGTTGTTGCCAAAAAGGTTATCACAAAATACAATCAAGGATATCCTATCCTCCTTTAAAGGACATAGATTCTATTAACAAACCAAGGCAGCAATAATACCGCAGGGTATACCAATGAACAAGGAAAAATAGATGATATCTTCTAACAACCAGGCAACAAAAAATGTTACTGAAACCAGTACAAGCAATGAGAGACCACTGCTAATCAGCACATTGAGCAGTATATTTTTCATTGGAAAACCTATACCATTAGCTCATACTAATACATTAATATTGAGAAAAGAAAAAACATCCAATGTAATAAAATACCCTAGTTATTCTTCAAAATGTAAAATGTGTTAAAAGCCAAAGTGATGGTCAGAACAATCATCAAAACAGTGTTATGGGCCCGCCCAGATTTGAACTGGAGTCCCTAGCTCCCAAAGCTAGAAGGATCGACCAAGCTACCCCACGGGCCCTGGGTAGTTAAAACATTTGGATTAAAAAAACTTTCCTCTAAATATTTTCCCACTCCTTCAATATTGACTGCCATTGAATTTTTTCTATCCCTTCAATTCCCTCCAATTTTTGGATAATATTCTCATATCCTTTAACTAATGTTCTTATCCGAATTTTAGCAACAAGGTCATAGATACCTGCAGTTGCGGAAACGCTTTCCACTCCTTTAATATCCTAAATTCTTCCAATAAGATATTGGCACGAAGCACCAGATTTTATATTAATAAATATATAAGATTTTACCGTGGTTAATGCAAATGAAATAATTCCTAAAACAACTAATGTCAACCCCATTATTTTTATAATTAGTAATGCCGGTGTTTCATAAAGACTGTAGGGGATAAAAAAAGATAGAACTGCGGAAGCAGGGATAGCAAAAATTACTGCGGAAGATTTTACAGCCTGGGTTATACTTGCTTTTCCAATACCTAATGCTCGGATATACAAAACATAAGGCATAAAGGTTATAGCCATTGATAGTGCAATCCAATGAAAATATCGGGAAGATGCCGATAGGGATTCAATAACATATCCCCTATTTACTATAGATACAATACCCAAGGTAATTAGTGTTGTAAAAAGGACATTCCAAAATCTGATATTGATGGCATCATTTATCTTATTTTCAATTCTTAACCCGTCTTAGCGAGAAATCCCCGGCCTTTAGGTGGGGGGATGAATCGCTTCTTTCTCTGACCATCAAATCTTTTTTTTTGAAGAGATTGTTATGGTTTATGGACAGGTGCACCCGCTTGAAGCGGGTGCCATGGGATATCTGTCCAGGACGTGATGAAATATGGGTTTGGTTAGCGGTAGTCATGGAATTGGGCAAAGTTTGTGCCACTTGGAATGGTGCCTCCAAGTACAGGTACACTATGTTTAAGTGTTTAAGAAAAAAGAGAATAAAGAGCTTTGTGAAGACATTTTGAGGGAAATAGCTGAACGGGTATCACATAGGGATACATGAGCTGAGTGTTATGCCGGATCACATTCACACCGTGGTTGGGATACCACCAACCATGAGTATTTCCCAGGCACGTCATCTCTTGAAAGGTGCATCCAGTCAGGGAGCTCTTCAAAAGGAAGCAGGAGTTCAGGCTGCGTTACCCTCGGGGGCATTTTTGGAGCCCGGGTACATTCTCGGACTGTTGGTTGATGCTGATGCGGAGACAGTGATACAGTATGTAC
>DAQA01000031.1:0-37072 GCA_002502685.1 Euryarchaeota archaeon UBA202 | reverse complement strand
CAAGGTTGACAGGTTAAATCCTGCAAGAGAAATTGATCCCATAATGGCTCCAAAGGCAACAATAATGGAGGATTGGATCTCGGTTAAGGTAGGAGCATTTTTTTCTGTAATTGATTCTAGCAAAAGGAGATACAATATAACAATTTGATAAAACGGCAAGACAGTGGATGGATTAACCATAATTGATAAAACCTAAATATAGCCAGCCTATTGTGGATACTGCATTCCCTATACCTGCGAGGAGGTGATATTTGATTTCTTGCCATTTTATAACTTGTAGACCCGTAAAAGAAGGATCAATAAATGACCCAATTTTTTTCTGTCGAACGGGAATAGAGAGAAACAGGGAAAGCAAAAAAGTAATAAGAACGCCGACAATAAAAATAGGTGATAGCATTATCAAATGTAGAAACAATCGCAGCGAGTAATAAGGAAATAATTGTGAGAACATAAAAAAGATATTTTTTTCTAATGATCATCTATCACTGGGTGATTTCCTTTTCAATCACTAAGGTATTTGTTCTTTCTATACCGGGTATTTCTTGAATCCTATCTGTAAGTTCCATTAGTGCCTCTAAGCTTTCTACATTGCTCTTGGCAATAATATCATAATCCCCAGCAACCACAGAGATATTTTCAATGCACTGTAAATCCTTCATTTTTTTGACCGCGGCACCCATAGTTCCTATGCGAGTACGGATCAAGATATATGCTTGTATCATTACTTCACCAAATTACTTTTCTATCGATATTATCCTTTTTTATTATCTTTTAAAGGAATAAATAGAAAACATATATAAAAAACGATATGAAAATTACCATTTTCAATAATCTAAAACTTATCCCTGCGTGATATCCTATTAAGTGAACCGGGGGCCGTATCCGTAAACAATTATTTAGATCTAATAAAAATATATTGTTAAGAAGTCAACACCTAATGAACACAACAATAAATCAAGAGTATTCAAAACCTTTAAAATATCTATGTAATTAAGACACTAAAAATGAAGATGGGCAAAATAACAGGATATTTTATTCTTGCAGCAACTTTGATTTTTCTGTATGGCTTATCCATATTATCCTTTCTATTTACATCCCCCGAGATAGATTTTTCTGCCTCTTTACTCATATCCTCACTTCTTATAAATATGGTCGTTTTATGTGGGTCATCAGTACTAGAAAACATGTTATTTTATAGCAGTAACCTTTATACATCATTAAAAAATCTCTATTTCACCAAAAAAAATATTGGATACAGTATACTTCTTGGGTCTTCCTCAGCCGTTATTATATTATTCTTCCTTGGTCTAATTTTCTATATACTTATACAAATAGGATATACACCTCCAGATAATCCTCTAAGTGAAAGCATCGCTGAAACACTTACAGTTCCCCTTGTTATCATTATACCCTTACTTTC
The DNA here is from genome assembly GCA_002502685.1 of Euryarchaeota archaeon UBA202. Taxonomy (GTDB): domain Archaea; phylum Thermoplasmatota; class E2; order UBA202; family UBA202; genus UBA202. Next base: position 35,652 of record DAQA01000031.1, on the reverse strand, counting down.
ATCAATAAGTGAAGAAATCTTTTTCAGAGGATTTCTTCAACCAAAATTAATGGGTCTTACTACACCCCTGATAGGCATTGTTATTACCTCTATTTTATTTGGCTTTGCACATTTAGCATATCAAAATCCATTACAGATTGTAATCCCGTTTTTTATTGGCTTAATTTTTGGTCTTCTCTTAATAAAAACAAAAAATATTCTTGCCCCCATATCGGCACACTATTTTTTTAATTTCATCCAATTAGCACTTACATATTTTTCTCAATAAAAAAAATATAATATTTTTAAAAAAAACCACAAAAAATAAAAAAAAGGTTTTACAAAAACAAATTTTTCAGCAAAAATATATAAGCAAATTTTTTTATACCCTCCGTATGCATAAAAGATTGTTCACTCCGGGGCCAACAGAAGTACGCCCAGAAATTTTACAAGCATTATCTACCCCTCAAATCCATCATCGTTCCAAAGAATCATCTGACTTATATGCAGACCTCCAGCCCAAACTACAAAAATTATTATACACCGAAAAACCCATACTGCTGTTTACATCATCTTCTACCGGTGCAATGGAAGCAGCAGTTACCAATACCGTTAAAAAAAAGTGTTTAAATTTAGTGAATGGCGCTTTTTCAGGTAGATGGCATAAAATTGCAGTAATGAATGGTGTCCCCTGTGAAACTCTTGAAATTGAATGGGATAAAGCAATAAAGGCAGATCTAATCGATCAAAAATTAGCATCTAATGAATTTGATGCGGTCACCCTTGTTTTTAATGAAACATCGACGGGTCTAATGAATCCCCTAGAGGATATAGCTGAAGTTATCCAAAAATATCCTGATGTGATGTTTCTAGTTGATGCAGTATCTGCCATGGCTGGCGTAAAGATAGAGGTGGACAGACTAGGAATAGATATCTGTCTTGCCGGTGTCCAAAAAGCATTTGCGCTACCTCCAGGTTTAACTGTTGTTTCTGTTAGTGACAGAGCTTTGCAAAGGGCTGAAGAAGTTGAACCAAGAAGCTATTATTTTAATCTTCCTCTCATGTACAAGTATCATCAGAAGCACCAAAGTCCGGTCACGCCGGCGACTTCCTTGATGTTTGCATTGAACACACAAATGAATTCTATATTAGAGGAAGGAATAGAAAACCGGTTTATTAGACATGAAAAAATGGCTCTGTATGTCCAAAAATGGGCCAGAAAATATTTTGATATTTATCCAGAAAAAGGTTATGAATCCAAAACATTAACTTGTTTTAGAAATACACGTAAAATCTCAGTTGCTGATCTTAGTGAGGAACTAGGGAAACATTCTGTGCGTATTTCCAATGGATATGGGAAATTGAAGGAAGAAACATTTAGAATTGCTCATATGGGTGATACACAAATTCAGGATATCATTGGATTACTTGGATTAATAGAAAATATCCTTGATTTGTAATAAATGAAGAATTTTTTAAGAAAAACTTTTGTACAGAAGAGAGACACTCTTCCTACTCAGGCCATTAAAGAGAAAAGCACAAAAATTATACATAAACTTTTGTTACTGCAAGAAATTCAAAGGGCACAAATAATTTTTTTTTATATATCTTTTAAAGGCGAGGTCTATACTCATGATTTAATTAAATCACTTATTAAATCAAAAGTAGTTGTGGTGCCCCTTGTAACCGATACCAAGAAAAAAACCTTGCTTTTGTCACAATTGCAGAGTTGGAGCCATGTATCTCCTGGAGCCTATGGTATACTAGAGCCAAGACAGGAATACATAAAAGAAGTACCCTATGTAGATATTGATGTAGCTTTAGTGCCTGGTATCCTCTTTGATAAAAAATGTCATCGAATAGGCTATGGAGGTGGATATTTCGATAGGCTTTTAAAAAAGTTAACAGCAATAAAAATAGGTTTAGCGTTTGATACACAAATCATAGAGGCCATTCCACAGGCAAAACATGATGTTTCTATGGATAAAATTATCACCGATACAAGAACCATCCGATGTGAAAAAAAGATAAATGGCCTTAGTAAGACTTATAAATATTCTAAGTATAAGGAAACATTGTGAAACCATGAATAAATTATTAACTGTTATAACTACACTAGCGATAGCTGCATTTTTTTTATTACCCCCTCTCTTTACTGTCAAGGCAACAGATACCTATACTTGGGAAGCTAATGGCGTAGCTGTGGATTCCTTGGGAAATGTTATCGTGACTGGTTATATCGATGATGGAGAAAAATTAAAATTCTATACGGTGAAGCATACTGAAGATGAGGGAGATATCTTATGGAATAGGGAATTTGACAAATATAATTATAATGATGCTAAGGGTGTTGCGGTTGATTCCCAAGATAATGTTATTGTTGCAGGTGCAGTTAATGATACGGGTCTTTTACATGGATATGATTATTGCCTGGTGAAATATGACACAGATGGTACTAAACTGTGGGATGAGAAATATGATCGGAAGATGTATGATACTCCTCTCGCGGTTACTGTTGACAGCATGGATAATATTATTGTGACGGGTATGTCCGGCCGGATAGAATTTATCCCCCAGCTTTCCATTGATTTGGATTTTTGGACCATTAAATGTGACAGTAATGGAAATAAGTTGCATGAAGATGCTTATCATGTCAGTGAATTAGATACCTCATTTAGTGTTGCTGTTGATTCCCAGGATAATATTATTATCGCGGGGATTACTAATCATAGTGGGAAGCTTGCCTATTACACCATTAAATATTCTCCAACTTTGTCAAAGATATGGGAAAAGGCTTTTAGTAATGGGTTTGAGGATGCAGGGTCATCGGTGGCAGTTGATTCAGAGAACAATATCATTGTGACTGGTGGAAGCAGGGATGATTCTTCCTTGAATTATGGCACGATAAAATATACTCCTGATGGGTCACAATTTCCCTCCTGGCCCAAGTTTTATGATAGTGGTGGTAAGGATGATGCTCGGGGTGTCGCCGTTGATTTAGATGACAATATTATTATGACGGGTGTATCCAATAGTGAATGGTATACCATAAAGTATGATAAAGATGGCAGTATGCTTTGGGCGGATAGGCTCTCAGGTATTAGGGGGGAGGCACGGGGTATTGCGGTGGATGGAGGAAACAATATCATTGTGACCGGCTACCGGGAAGATAAATCTATCCGGAGTTTTTATACCATTAAATATCGGGCGAATGGAGATATTCTCTGGTATTCATCATATACGGGATCTCCCCCAGTCGCAGATTTTACCTGGTCACAAAAAACCCAGTCACGTACCATTAAATTTTCGGATTCCTCAAGTGATGACCAGGGGCCACAGGGATTACAATCCTGGCAATGGGATTTTGGAGATGAAAAACAGCCATCCTATAAGAAGAATCCTGAACATAGCTATACCCGTGCAGGAACATATAATGTTACTCTCATTGTGACCGATATCGATGGCAACACAGATATGGTGTCACAGTATGTTTCAGTGACCAATATCAAGCCTGTGGTGGGTTTTGTTTATTCCCCCTTAAACCCTCTAACAAATGAGACCATCACCTTTACTGATCAGTCACTGGATTATGATGGAGATATTTTTGCCTGGCTGTGGGATTTTGATGATGGCCAAACATCAAATGTGCAAAACCCGACCCATTCCTATAATGCTCCGGGAAGATATGTTGTGAGACTATCCATCACGGATAATGATGAGGAGATGGTCACGCGGAGTAAAAGTATTACCATAAATTACTCCGGGGAAGAAAACATTCCCCCCGTGGCCAATTTTACCTTTGTCCCGTTAAATCCCCAGCCAACTGAACAAGTCACTTTTGATTCCATCTCTTCAGATGACCCGGATGGCTATATTGATTGGGATCACTGTCAATGGGATTGGGATAATGACGGCATCTATGACGCCACGGGCATTGAGGCTATTTATTCATGGAATGAAGAGGGAGATTATGATGTCACTCTCCAAGTCCTGGACAATAATGAATCCGCAAATACCATTACAAAAACTATTCATGTGGAAAGTGGCCCCCCCATGGCAGATTTTACCTATTCCATTAATCATCTCGTGGTAACATTCAGTGATCAATCATCAGATCTTGGAGGTGAAATTTCTGCATGGCAATGGGATTTTGGAGATAACAGTACATCTAGTGAAAAAAATCCAACCCATGAGTACCAAAAAGAGGAAACATATACTGTGTCACTCACCGTTATTGATGATGACGGAAATAATGACACCATAAGCAAAACCTTTACTTTGGAAAAAGAAGAAGATGGAGGAGGTATACCTGGTTTCACCTCTGTTTTTTTCCTGTTCTCCCTTCTAGTAGTGGTTTCCTTGTTAATAATACTGAAAAAGAAAAAGTAATGAATAATCAATAATTACTCCTATTACTTTATCCAGAACCGGGGGCATGTATTCTTATCTAGACAGTATTACCATTATCCCTAGTGGTTGCAGTCATCAGGGAAATATGAAATCCATCTAGGAATAGGGAACCCCTCCCTTTGTTTCACACCCCTGAAGAATTTTTTTTTAGGAATTTTCAGTCTTCTTTCCAACTGGTGATTATTGCTCCAATGGCGAACACAATAGCTGCGAAAACAAAAACAATAATGCTATTTCGTAGAGCTGCTGTTGTATCCTTTAGTATCATGGCGGCGCGCAATCCTTCATTAACATAATATAGGGGGAGTGCTTGAGCAATCACTCTTAGAAACTCAGGCATGGTCTCTAAGGGGAAAAATGTTCCAGCAAGAAACATCATTGGGAAGGTGATTGCTCCCCCGGCAGAATCAGCTGTTTCCTCCTCTCGTACAAATCGAGTAATAATTAGGCCTAATCCTGAAAATGCAAAGCTTGCTGAGATTATCAAAATAAACATATATATATTTATCTGGACAGCGACATCCCATACCAATATTCCCACAGTAAGAATGATACCTGTTGATATAAATGCCAAAATGAGCATAAAAAGCATTTTGGCAAAAATCCATTCTCCTCGGGTTATCGGTGTGGTTGATAATTTTTTTAGAATCCCATTTTTCCTAAATTTTGTATTCCGTTCAATGCTTCCATAGATGCCACTGGTCATAACTGATAATCCAATAATCCCGGGGATAAAAAAATCAATGTATTCATACCGTTCCTGGATTATGCTACTGGTATTGAATCGTATAAAATTATCTCCCTCTGAGAGCATCAAATTTGAGGTCCCTACAAATTGTGATACAACCGACAATATGATACTGTTTCTTTGGATATCCGTTGGATCCATCATAAGAGTGATATTTTCCGCTAAACCAATATTTTTTTGAGTTAGGGCACGGCCAAGATGGAGGCCATAATCTTTGGGGATAATCAAAAGTGACTTAATTTTTCCTTTATGTGACTGTATATACTTTTGCAGCTCCTTTTCATTTAGGGCTTCACTATCACTAATAACTCTTACAGTGATCACATTGGTTTGGTTAAATTGCTGATATATGCCATCATAAAAATTTGTATTATTGTCCATGAAACCTAAATCTATATTATTTTCTTTGAGAACCTGGGTGATCATGCTTCCATTTGAATAATCAAAATTTTTTACATAAAAATCATAGTTATTGCTACCCCCTGAAAAAATCGCTCCAAATAAAAGTATAAGGAGAACTGGGAAGGCAATGGACCAAAAAAGGGTACCTTTACTTCTCAGATAGGTTTTCAAGTTTGCAGAAAGATCACTTGCAATAATTTTTAGATTCATATCATCCCCTCCTGTAGTTTTTCCCCGGTGAGATTAAGGAAAACATCCTCTAAATCTGAGTGTTTAATATCCACCTCTCGATAATATAAATTTTTTTCTCTGAGATGAAATAAGATATCAATAACTGCACCTTTTTTGGTAATCTTTACCTCCACGTCACCATTTACAGCCCGAATGTTTTGATACCCTTTTTTTTGTAATGCATCTATTGTGTCTGTTGTTTTACATCCTTTTATTAATAATATGCTTTGTTCCCCATGGTTGTCAATTAACCACTCAACTGTTCCTTCCCCAACTATCCCTCCCTTATGGATTATGGCAATATGGTCAGCAAGATATTCAGCTTCTTCCATGTAGTGGGTCGTTAGAAAGACAGTCTTCCCTTCCTTTTTTAACCCTGCGATTGCTTTCCATACATCCTGTCTTGCACGCGGATCTAAGCCTGTTGTTGGTTCATCTAAAAAGACAATATCTGGATCATTTACTAGGGCCATGGCGACACCTACCCGTTGTTTAAGGCCACCGGAAAGGGTATGATACTGGGCATCCTCCTTGTCCTTGAGGTTAAAAAGATTTATAATAGAGTCAATATCCTTTCTTTTCTTATACAGCCGTGAAAAATAGAGAAGTGTCTCTCGTACAGTCAATCGCTGAAAGGAGGTAAATTCCTGGGGAAGGACACCAATTCTTTCCTTAATCTGTTTATTTCTTTCTCTAAGATCAAATCCCAATACTTTGATGTGCCCAGATGTTGGCTTACGTATTGTCTCGATAATTTCAACTGTTGTAGTTTTACCCGCCCCATTTGGCCCCAAGAAGGCAAAAACCTCTCCCGTATTTACCTTAAAAGATATATTATCTACAGCGTTTAATTCACCATATGTCTTTTTGAGATTTTCCACTTCAATAGCGTACTCCATTGACATACAGATAACAATATTATTTATATAGATTAAGTAAGCTTTCTCACAAGTGCCAGGTTTTTCCCCTAGTTCTGCAACATACATACCAAAAATAAAATTAAACAATTTTTATAGGATGGAATAAAGGATGTAATTTTCCCAAGCCATACTCTATTTACATTAAAACTTAATTTTTATTTAAAATTATTTCCTATATCTATATATTAATCCCATAAGGAATAATGTTACTGCATTGCAATCATTCAGTCCAGGTTATCAGTATCTCTTTTTTTCAGTCATCATGTTCATCTGAAATTTCACCAAAGATCTCTTCTACTAAGTCCTCCATGCTCACTAATCCCAGTATTTGCTTATTTTTGTTTAAAAGTAATGCCAGATGTGTTTTTTGGCGTTTCATTTCTCGTAGAACATCATCGACCTTCATATGGGGATCAATTTTCATCACTTTTCTCATAATTGTTTTTACAGGCAAGGTAGTATCCGCAATCCCAAGTGTGTCTTTCACATGGGCCATGCCAACAATATCATCAAAATTTTCTCGGTAGACGGGAAACCGGGAAAAACCAGTCTTAATAGATTTTTTGATTAGTTCACCAATTGTATCTTTTTCATGGATAAACTCTATATTTTCCTTGGGGACATAGACTTCATAGGCATGTGTTTCATCAAATTCAAAGACTTCATTCATCATCTCCCGTTCATCTTTTTCAATTGTTCCTTCTTCTTCACCCAATCTCATCATGGCCATGATTTCATCCTCCGTCACGCGTTCCTCTCGATTATCTTTACCACCCATAATCTTTATTATGCCATCAGAAATATATGTTAAAAAAATTACTAGAGGACGAAACAATTTAGTGATGGTTTGTAACGGCCGGGCAACTTTCAATGCCAGTTGTTCGTTTTTTATTCCAAGGGCCTTTGGGGTTACTTCACTAAAAATGAGTAACAAAAAGGTCATTATAATTGTTGCAATCCCTATCCCAACACCCCCAAAAATCATGGTTGCCACCGCCCCAGCCAGTATAGAAGCAAAAATATTGACAAGATTATTGCCAATAACAATTGCACTTATGACACTGTCGGAATCTTTTAATAACTTGCCAAGAATTTGAGCTTTTTGGTCACCTTTCCTTGCTTTATCCAAGATCAATGCCCTGTTTATTGACACAAATGCCATCTCTGAACTTGAAAAAAATCCAGATATTAAAATAAGGCTAATGATTACTAAAAAACCAGTTGCTATCCAAAACATGATTTATAATCATTTGCCCAGAACCTACTCTGATTCTTGAAAGGTGTATAATCGCCATTTCTTTTAAACCTATCTATGTCCTATCGCCTATAATCTCCAAGAAAAAAACAATGATATCCTCTAAAAGAATAACCTAAAAAAAAATATTACTACTAAAATGGCATTAGATTCTCTTTTAACTCTGAAATCCCTATGTAACTATCGAGGTGATATATACAGTTTGTTTTTATAGGTACTATCTTGCTGTCCCCGTTGTTAAAGGAATACACTATTTTTTCAGTGTTTTGTCTTGATGGATAAAAAAAGGTAATTTTAAATAGGGGGTGCAACTTGATTTAATTATCTGTAGAGATACAAGGTGAACAGATGCTTTTTGACCTAATCCTTAAAAGACCAAAAACTGTTGTTTTGGTGTTCACTCTTCTAACATTTTTCATATCCCTCCAGGCCTTGTCTCTCACCATCACTTCCGATATAGAAGTCTATATCCCAACAGAAGAACCCATTGTTCAGACCCTCATGGAAATGAGAGATGAATGGCCAATGGATTCCATTATTATCTTTGTACAATCAGATAATATAACCCAGTCATCAGTGCTAAAAGAAATCCTTGCTGTGGAAAAAGCAATAAATTCACAGAATGGCGAAGATACAGGAATAATCTATACCATCAGTGTCGCCTCTTTTATCACCAGCCTTGCTGAACATTTTCCCCTATTTGGTACAGATGGACTTCCTGAGAAGCAGGAACACATTGACTTTATTTTCCAATACATACCTGATGAGATAAAATATCAATTTATCAGTCGAGATTATACCAGTGCAGCCATCGTTGTCGCTGTTTCACCTACTGCTGATGCAGATACATTAATAGATCAGATTATTAAACCCCTTACCCAAAAAACAGATGAAACACAGATGAAAACCACTGGTATTGTTGCCATGTATAAAGAAACCGTGAAGTGGACAATGGAAAGGATAGTAAGTGTTGTCCCCTTGTCCCTTTTTTTGATAGCCTTGGTTATCTATTTCTTTCATCGAAGCATTAAGGCAGTGGCCATCTCAATTTTTACCGTAATTTTTTCAATTGTCCTCACCTTTGGAACAATTGGTCTTCTTCCCGTAATGTTTACCCCCCAGGTTATCGCGATAATCCCCTTGCTTGCTTCTCTTGGGGTTGCCTATTCGCTCCATATTATCAGTCACTATGCAGAAGAGATCATGAAACGCCCCCCTCAAGCAGCATTAAAAAGAATCATCTCCACTACTGGAAAGGCCATTCTTCTCTCAGCCGTGACTACCATGGTGGGTTTTGCGTCTCTTCTAACCTCCAGCATGCCTTCGGTAACAAATATTGGCTTGGCTTTTTTGATAGGGATGACCTATTGTTTTTTCTCTTCAATGATTTTGGTACCTGCCTTATTAATCATTTTTGATTATCATCCAAAAAAGGAAGAAATCAAAGTATGGAATGTTTTTTCAAAAATCACGACTTATCGAAAAGAAATCGGTATTGTCCTCATTTTTGTTACTTTCTTCTCCGCCTTCGCCATCCCCTTTGTTTCCACAGAATCCAGTATCTGGGATTTGATGCCAGAGGATATGGATAGCGCCCAGGCAATGAATGCCTATTCAGAAAAGATGGAAAGTGGCCAAATAGGGGCATTTTATGTGGGTGCCCAGGCGGGAGATGTGCTTGAACCAAAGATTTTAGAAAAAATTGATTCCATAGAAAAAATCATCAATTACAATATCAAGAATGCATCAGCCTATTCCATTGTTGATGTCATTAAAAGCCTAAATTTTAGAGAAAGAGGAAGTATTCCCACCACACGTGAACAAGTGGAACACATCATTGATTCCTGGGTCGGGGAAGAGCTTGTCAATATCATGTTAAATGATGATAAATCCAAGGCTATTGTCTCGGTGAACATTCCCCCTATGAGTATCGATGAGACAAAAAAACCCGTAGGTGAGATAAATGAGCTATTGCATCAGAGTCGAGGCACATTTGCCGACAATATCTCTCTTTTTACGGGCACAGCACCTATTTTCATTGTGGTAAACAATCTATTGATGGGGGAGCAATTGAAATTTATGATGCTATCACTTGCCCTTGTTTTTTTATGTTTATTAATAGTTTTTCGTTCATTCCGATACGCCCTTTTCACATTTATCCCTCTGATTCTTATTCTTATCTGGGAACCAGGATTGTTGGTCCTCTTAAATATCCCCTTGGATGTTGCAACCATTATGGTGTCATCGGTTGCCATTGGGGCAGGTATTGATTTTTCTGTTCATATCACCCAGCGTGTTCGTGATGAATTACAGGAAAAATCAGCACTGGAGGCAATAAAAATTGCAGTTAGTAAAAAAAGCATCCCTCTAATAGAGTCAACACTTGCCCTTGTCGTTGGTGGCATACCTGTATTGCTAATGGACTATCAATTAATATCCCAGTTTATTTTTGTCACCCTAGCAATGCTTGCATTTTCTTGCATAGCCGCCTTATTTGGACTATCTAGCCTCTATTCCATTAAGGATGGAAGATGGTTAGAAAAATGGGGAAAATAGTGCCCGCCCTAGCAATAGGGGGAATCGATTCTATGAAACAATAGAAATAATAGTAGTTTTACTGAATTATTTCTCATTAAATATGGATGAAATGGAAAAAATTTTTTGTAAAAAATTATTTTTTCCAATTATAATTCCGTATATCCTTCTTTTTGCCAAATCCACAGGATGCACATACCTTTTTTCTAATATGATACGAATGTTTTCCGCATCGTCTGCAGATAATATGGGTTTTTTTCCCCCCAGATTTTGATGGTGTTCCTTTTCCCATAGTCTCACGGTGATATATAGATAATATTGTCTCCTCTAACCATTACCTGTTCCACTGTCCTTGTTTGTTCACCATTAATAAATTCCTCTACTTTTTTTAGGACGAGATTTAGATGAGGATGGTCATACCCTTCTAATATCCCTCGGTATTCCCGGTTTCCACGAAGCTCAACAATAACCCGTTTCTCCAAGCTCTCATGAATTAGGTCAAGTGGCTTCATGGGAATAGGAATAGGGAAATAATACTTAAAACTTAGCAAAGCTACTCTAAGGCATGAATGTATCTTTAAAAAATCATTTGTGGCATACAACTTTCTAGTAAGGTATATTTTTTATTCTTTATTACCCTATCATCACCCTATGAAGGGTGTTCTCTAGTGTCATCAGAAATCAAGTCTTCTGTTATCCACAGGTGGAAAATCCACATTGTTTACAAATACGGCATCCCTCTTCAAAAATAAGTGGATTTCCGCAATCCGGACATACTCCCGCGGGTGAAAGATATTCCCCAAGAGTCTTCTCCTCTTCAAATTTATCTAAACGAGGAACTTCTGTCACCACGGGCGGAATATTTTTTTCTCTGGATTTGATATGTGCCTCAATAGCCTTTGCCATCGCATCAGGACAGGAAAGAATCGGGCCGCTTCTCCCAAAGAAAGGAGAGGGGCATCTGATCCCCTTCAATTGGCGAATGACAGTATCAACATCTATCCCTGAACGGAAACACAAGGAGATAAGCCGACTTACCGCTTCGGACTGAGCAGCTGCGCATCCCCCTGCTTTTCCTAACTGGGCAAATGCCTCAAAAGGCCCGCTACTTGTTTCATTTATTGTCACGTATAAGTTTCCACAGCCGGTACCCATTTTCAGTGTGCTCCCGGAAATGCTCATGGGGCGTGTCCGGGGTTTACGTTCTATCTCCTGTTTTTCTTCTTTTGTGGAAAGAACTTGTTCTTTTCTGCTTCCATAGCGATAAACGGTTACTCCTTTGCATTCAAGCTCATAAGCCATTTTGAATACCTGGCGTATATCCTCAACGGTTGCTTCTTTTCGAAAATTAACTGTTTTTGACACAGCATTATCAGTGTATTTTTGAAAGGCAGCTTGCATTTGTACATGCCACTCTGGGGATATGTCCAAAGCAGTCACGAATACTTGTTTAATTTCATTTGGTATCTCCTCGATTTCTTGTATGGATCCTTTTTTTGCAATTTTTTCCATCAAATCTTGACTGTAAAATCCCTTTTCTTTGGCAATTTTTTCAAAATGAGGATTTATCTCTATTAGGCGGTCATCTTTATCCAGGACATTCCGGATAAAAAATACCGCAAATAATGGTTCGATGCCAGATGAACATCCTGCGATTATGGATATGGTACCCGTTGGTGCTATGGTGGTCACCGTGGCGTTTCTCATGGCCCCTTTATTTTCCCATATACTCCCCTTGAAATTGGGGAATGATTTTCTTTGTTCCCCCAATTTTTTGGAAGCCTTTCTCCCCTCTTTTTGGATAAAATTCATGATCTTTTCGCCTATCTGTAGTGCTTTTTCAGAGTTATAGGGAACATTCAACTGGAGAAGCATGTCCGCAAATCCCATTACCCCTAAACCAATTTTTCTATTGGCATAGGTCATTTCCTCTATTTTTTTTAGAGGGTATTTATTCCGATCAATGACATTGTCCAAAAAATGTATGGCATGGGTTATTACCCGTACCATTTTTTGAAAATCAACTTTTTTATTGGTTATCATCTTTGCCAGATTAATGGATCCCAAATTACAAGATTCATATGGAAGCAATGGCTGTTCTCCACAAGGATTTGTTGCCTCAATTTTTCCAATGCGGGGTACAGGATTGTTTTTATTGATTCTGTCTAAAAATATAATTCCAGGTTCTCCACTTTTCCATGCCTTTTCAACAATCTTATCTAATATTGTTTCTGCATCCAGCTGTTTTACCACTTTCTGTGTCCGTGGGTTAATGAGGTCATATTTTTTTTTTTCTGATACTGCCCTCATAAAGTCTTCCGTTACTGCAACTGATAAATTAAAATTGGTTAACTCCTCCAAATTCTCCTTGACAGTGATAAAATCCGCAATATCGGGGTGATCCACCCGTAAAATGCCCATATTCGCTCCCCGTCTTTTTCCCCCTTGCTTGATAACATCGGTAGAGGCATTAAAAACCCGCATAAAAGAAATGGGGCCCGAGGCAACACCACCTGTTGAACGAACAATATCTCCCTTGGGTCTTATTTTTGAAAAAGAAAAACCTGTTCCTCCGCCAGATTGATGGATTAAAGCAGTATCTTTTATTGCCCCAAAGATACCTTCCATGGAATCTTCCACTGGGAGAACAAAACAGGCCGAAAGCTGCTGAATGGATGTTCCCGCATTCATAAGTGTCGGTGAATTTGGAAGAAACTCAAGATTGGACATTATCTGATAAAAATCTTCTTCTGCTTTTTTGGGATCCTCACCATATTTTTCATCAGCCTGGGCAATATCATAGGCAACTCGTCGAAACAAATCCTTGGGTTCTTCTATAGCCCTACCTTTTTCATCCTTACGTAAATATCTCTTTTCTAGAACGATTTTTGCATTTTCAGTTAGTTGAGTCATAGTCCCCACCACCACATCCTTTTTCTCTATTTATTAATTATTATTCCCTACATCCACCATCCCAACCATTTAGATAGTTAGTGTTATATATACAAAGAATATTCAGCACCAGTCACAGGTGAAAACATGGGTAAAGGACAAAATGCCGCAAGAAAACTCAAACAAGACAGACAAAAACTCCGATGGAAAGATAGAGATTACAAAAGAAGGGTTCTAAAACTCAAAATAAAAACAGATTCACTAAGAGGCTCACCGCAAGCAAAAGGCATTGTACTAGAAAAAGTAGGTATTGAAGCAAAACAACCCAATTCCGCAATAAGAAAATGTGTAAAAGTCCAACTTATCAAAAATGGAAAAATGATTACAGCATTTTCCCCTGGAGACAAGGCGATTGGATTTATTGATGAGCATGATGAAGTTATGGTTGAAGGAATCGGAGGACGAATGGGAAAAAGTTATGGGGACATTCCCGGTGTCCGCTATAAAGTCACCAAAGTAAATAATGTCTCTCTCCAAGAAATGGTCAAAGGAAAAATAGAAAAACCCGTGAGATAAAGCCATGTCTGAAAAATTATTTGACAAATTTGATACATCTGAGATAATAATTGCAGATAAAGGATTAGCTCGCTATATCAATCTACAAAATACCATCCTACATCACCATGCACGATATTCAGGCAGCCAATTTGGCAAATCATCCATCCCCTTAGTTGAAAGACTCATAAATCACATGATGAGAACAGAAACCTATACCGGAAAAAAAATTAAAGCTTATAAGGTAATAAAAAAATCTTTTGACATAATAGAAAAAAAGACAAAGAAAAACCCTCTCCAAGTATTGGTAACCGCCATAGAAAACGCTGCCCCACGAGAGGAAGTCATACGCTTATTTTTTTCAGGAATATCTGTACCACAAGCTGTCGATACCGCCCCCCAAAGACGACTTGACAAGGCATTAAGAAATATAACCACTGGAGCAATTGCCAGCACACATGGTAAAAAAACAAACATTTCTGAATGCCTAGCCGACGAAATCATTAAGGCAGCCAATGATGATGCCTCATCCTTTGCAATCACAAAAAAAGGAGAAACAGAAAGAATCGCTAAAAGCGCCAGGTGATCTAAATGGGCCGAAAGGAAGAAAATATCAAAAAAGCAAAGGCTTTGATGGGCCAACTGGATAAAATTAAAAATATAGGTGTTGCTGCCCATATCGACCATGGGAAAACAACATTTTCGGACAATTTACTAGCAGGTGCAGGAATGATGTCTGAGGAACTGGCTGGCCATCAATTAGTCTTGGATTATGATGAACAAGAACAAGCACGGGGAATTACCATTAATGCAGCTTCTGCCTCTATGGTGCATGTCTTTGAAGATGAGGAATATCTAATCAATCTTATTGATACACCCGGGCATGTTGATTTTGGTGGGGATGTCACTCGAGCCATGAGAGCAGTTGATGGATGTATCATCGTCGTTTGTGCAGTGGAAGGAGTGATGCCTCAAACCGAGACAGTGGTTAGACAGGCACTACGAGAAAAAGTGAAACCCGTTCTTTTAATTAATAAAGTTGATCGATTGATTAACGAACTCAAATTAGGTCCTCAAGAGATGCAAAAGAGATTTGTTGATATTATCAAAGAGGTAAATCAATTAATTCATAAAATGGTTCCTGAGGAGTTCAAAAACGAATGGAAAGTCCGTGTGGAGGATGGTACAGTAGCATTTGGCAGTTCCCTGCATAATTGGGCAATTTCCAAGCCCTATATGGAAAAGACAGGTATTTCGTTTAAGGATATCTATGACTATTGTGCCCAAAATGATCAAAAAACATTGGCCAAAAAGGCACCTATCCATCAAATCGCACTTAATATGGTTATTCTGCATCTTCCTACCCCAATTGAAGCCCAAAAATATCGTATTCCCAATATTTGGCGCGGTGATCTTAATTCATCTGTGGGTCAAACGATGGTGAATTGTCGGGCAAATGGGCCATTGGCCTTGATGGTTACTAAAATTATTATGGATCCGCATGCGGGGGAAGTTGCTTTTGGTAGAGTGTATGGCGGTAGCATAAGGGAGGGCCAGGAAGTGATGATTCCGGGCATGCCAAAAAAGAATCGTGTTCAGCAGGTGGCTGTCATGGTTGGTGATAGCCGTATTCCGGTCAGTGAGGTTTCAGCGGGTAATATTGCGGCGGTAACAGGTTTAAGAGACGCAATAGCTGGTTCAACAGTATCTAGTGAGGAAATGGAGCCTTTTGAAAAAATAACCCATATTTCTGAGCCTGTTGTGACGGTAGCAGTTGAGGCAAAACATACTTCTGATTTACCTAAGCTGGTTGAAGCACTTCGATCTATTTCTAAGGCGGATCCGTCCATTGTGGTGGAAATTAATCAGGAATCAGGTGAAGCTTTAATGTCGGGTATGGGTGAGTTACATTTGGAAATTACGGAGTACCGTATCAAAAATGAGCATAAAATTGATATTAAAACTTCGACTCCCATTGTTATCTATCGAGAAACAATTAAGGGCAAATCACAGAAATTTGAGGGCAAATCTCCCAATAAGCATAACTATCTTTATGTAGAGACTGAACCTCTTCCGCAGGACATAATCGATGCGTTATATACAGGTAAAATACCCCGTGATGCAAAAAAGTTCAAAAAGGAAATTACAAAAAGTTTCCAGGAATTAGGCATGGATAAAACGGAGGCAAAAGGCGTTTTTTCCATAATGGGGACAAATTTAATGACTGATGTAACCAAAGGAATCCAGTATCTGTATGAAACGAGGGAGCTTTTAAGAGAGGCTTTTAGAGAGGTTCTTAAGTCCGGTCCTCAAGCCAATGAGCCTTTGCAGGGAGTTAAAATTCGGTTAGTGGATGCCAAATTGCATGAAGATGCTATTCATCGTGGTCCCGCCCAAATTATTCCCGCGATGAGAAATGCCATATATGGCTCAATGACATTAGCCGGTCCTGTTCTTCTAGAGCCCATGCAAAAGGTATATGTTTCGGTCCCTCAAGATCTTATGGGGAACGTTACTCGTGAGTTACAACAAAGAAGAGCAACAGTTACTGATATTACCAGTGAAAAAGATATGGCTATCATACATGGTAAGGCCCCTGTTGCTGAAATGTTTGGATTTGCTTCATCCATACGCTCTGTCACTGGTGGGCGAGTGTTATGGAATACAGAGAATATGGGATTTGAATTGTTGCCCATGCAACTTCAGGAAACAGTTACCCGGCAAATTAGGGAAAGAAAAGGCTTGAAGCCAGAACCCTGGCCGGTATCTCATTATATGGGATAATATTATAACAAGAATCTAGAGATGATGATGTGAGAACCTATTCCATAAAGAGAGGCCATAAAGCAAATATCCCCGAGTTATTGAAAAGATATTTTGGGATAGACTCTGCTGATTCTGATATCGAAAAAGGATTTGAATTTACCGCCCGGGGGATTGGCACCATTTTCATACAAAAAGCGGGTCAAAAAGTTACCATTGAAACATTAAAGTCATCTCCAGATGTTGGTATTGATGTCATTAAAAAGTGGAATAATTTTCTTTATGATCTTACCGGTAGAACTGTAAAGGAGAGAAAAAAAAAGCTCACCAGCACTTAAAAATAAATTACGTATTTACTAATCCTGTTTTTTTGGGAACTCTAGGTTTGAATAATCATATAGTTCTGTAATATCAAACGCATTGCAACCTTTTCTAAATTTTTTTTATTATTTTCTTTTTTAAGTAATACCGCAAATTTAATCGGTTAGTAATGCAATATAAACTATGATTAAAATTATACATTCGAAAAACCCGAATAGCCGGGGAAAGTATGGTAAGTTTAAATCGAAAGTGAAAAACCCTGAGGGCATTGTTAAACGAGTTTCCATAACTAAACGGTTTAACCAAGGTATTACTGGGGTTATCCAATATCTTTTAAACCATAATTTAATGGTGAAACATAGCCGGCGTAGTGACATCGTTTCCATCCATACAAAATATGCCTTCATTGATAATCTAGCGGAATTTAATGAATATGCTTGCCAACATGGGGCTTTGAGTCTTCAATTCATTCTCCATCTTATGGGATTAGCCTTTGCCCACGCATGGAGATTGAAAAAGTTTTATTCCTTAGTTATATAGAAGATAAATATGAAGGTTATTTATACTGATTTGGATGGAACCCTTCTTGATAAGAATACCTATTCATATCAGGAGGCAAAAAAAGGATTGCAGATAGTGAAAAACAAGGCGATCCCATGGATTATCTGTACAAGCAAAACCCAGTGTGAAATTGAGTACTGGAGAAAAAAATTATATAATCACCACCCTTTTATCTCAGAAAATGGAGGAGGTATATTTATCCCTAAAAACTATTTTAATTTTGATATTTCTATTAGCTATCAAACACAAGTATATGATGTTATTGAGCTGGGTATAAGAGCTTCCAGGCTGATGGTTATTTTTTCAAGTCTAAAAGAAAAGTATGCTATAAAGAGTTTTTTGGATATGGATGCTCAAGAAATCGAGAATGATGCACATATTCCTTTTAAACAGGCCGTACTGGCCAAAAAGCGTGAATATGATATCCCCTTTAAAATTCTGGATATGAAAAAAAAGGAAAAAATTATTGGTGACATTAATAAGAAAGAATTACAGGTAATCCCTGGTGGTCGCTATTATCACTTAATGGGTAATACTAATAAAGGGAAGGCAGTAACAATACTATCTGAGTTACTAAAAAGAAAATATGGAGAAATGGTGACTATAGGTATCGGTGATTCTGAAAATGATTTTTCCATGTTAGACACTGTTGACCGGCCCTATCTTCTCAGAAGGGAAGATGAAACCTATGCATCAGATAAATATATTAAAGTAAGGGGTATTGGGCCCAGGGGATGGACTGAAATAATTGAAAAGGAAATAAAGGATGATAGGTAATCAAAAGAAAAGATGGTACATAAAAAAAGCATAGACATCCTAAAAATAGCCCAATTAAATAATGAGGAATGTTTAGCAACCTATGAAAGTGAAAGAAAGTCTGCTAATAATCTAATTGATTCAATTGAAAAAAGTAAAGACCAAAACCTTGTTCGGTATATAATGATTGGATAATCCCGAAGTGGTAAGACATGTGGCTAAATTATTGGTGGATAAATTTAGCAGTATTGATAAATTAATCGAGGCGAATAAATCAAGTCTTTTAGAGATAGACGAAATTGGACCTGATAGCTAGAAATATTGTAACTTTTTTTAAGGAGAAAAAAAATAAAAAAGGAATTAGGGAATTGAAGAAACTTGGAGTAAAGATGTTTTCTCAAAAAATTGGGGGAGAACTGGATGGAAAAAGGTTTGTATTTACTGGCGCATTAGAGGAATATACTCGAAGCGAGGCAAAAGAATATGTTGAAAAAAATGTGGAGAAACATCAGAAAGTGTCAGTGAAAGAGTTGATTATGTAGTGGTGGGAAAAGATCCAGGTAGTAAATTGGATGGGGCAAAGGATTTAGGGTTGAATATTATTAACGAAAAAGATTTTAAGAAATTAATTGATAAAAACAAACATAAATGAAATAAACACCTATCTTTAAATCTGAAACAGCTATAAAAATATTTAACTCGCATACCAATTTTGCCTTAATTGATGTTGTAGTATCTATGAAGAGGTACTATCTTAAGAAAAGATATTAGTTGAAATTCATGGGTCCGTTCACTGAGCGCAACGAGTATATTCAAGTAATTGTTTTTCCGTTCCTTTTTATTCCAACAATCTTTTTTCACCGGTTAACTTTTGTATCACTGTAATATTTTGAGATGCTTCCGCACAGCCAATATAGACTCCATTTATGTCTCTCAAGGCATAATACTCAATCAATATTTTTTGTTTCTCCGGGGGGTCACCAATCTTCAGATTAATCCAAAATCGTGCTTTCTCTCTTTTGCTATTCTTCATTTCATTTAAAATCTGTTTTACCTTATGGAGGCTTTTTTTTGGATGACAATTACGAACATTTTTTCCAATAACATTTTTTGGTCTCTTAAAAATCCGGGTGTTATGTTTATTCCATGCTATAACGTTATCATTGTCATCCAAAACCGAAAACTCAATTGGTATTGTTTCAAGAAAGGCTTCTAATAAATTCTTTGGTAATTTTCCAATCATGATTATCTCGTTATTATAAGTTTGATTTTATTTAGTTTTTTCTGATTATCTTTTACAATTCCCTTTTTATCTTGCCAAACAATCATAAAGATTCCAATTTATAAATTAATTTTAAAAATCTAATTATTTGATATTTATTGAAAAAAGTTTAAGAAACCATATATATCTGTGTTTCCCATTTCCTAAATCTTCTATTCATCGGCAGATCATTCTCTTCTAGTTCCAAACCAGCTATAGACAATATTATTAAGATTAAATGGTTTAAATCAAAAATAGAAATTTGGAGAGGTTTTCAACCTATCATATTTATTTTCTCTTAGGCAAAAATTATTCGTTAACTTATTTATTTACTATTAGTAAAATAATGGTAAACCATTTAAGATTACTCTATGTTTAGCAAACGAAGATGATACGATTAATTCTTCAAAAAATCAGATAAAAAAGAAATTGATCAACAAATCTCTTTCTTAACAAACAAAAAAAAAATATTTATATTATTCGTATTTTAATGCTTTAACTGGGTCTAGCTTTGCTGCTCGTCTAGCAGGTAGCGCACCTGCAATAATTCCCACGAATACTCCAACTAACGTTGCAATGATAAACCATTCATTAGAGTAATTTAAAGAGATTGTCCCAGATAGATATGTTCCCCCAATATCACTTATCCGATTATTGGCAAACTCAATTACAACAATACTCCCTAAAGCCCCGACAATACATCCAATAATTGCCCCAAAAAAACCCATCAAAATAGACTGATATAAAAATAACTGTAAAATATCACTATGACGAGCTCCTAATGCTTTTATTGCCCCTATCTCTCTTGTTCTTTGGGTCACTGTAGCAAACATAATATTGGCAATACCGATTCCACCCGCAATAAGAGAGATTAGTACAATAGCTGTAATAAACATACTTATGACACTCATAATCTGATCCACTCGGGAAACGATATATTCCTGTGTAATCAGCACAAAATCCGAATTCTTATCCTTATAGTGATGTGCATCTGATTCATCACTATTTAGATATTCCAGGCTTTCATTTTGGGCCGATACAACTCCTGTTTTATCGATTGCTCTAGCATACAAAATTCCATATGCGCTGGTTCGGCCTAAAATCACCCTGCCTACATTGGAGCCAAAATAAGTCGAATAATAAGGAGAAATCGGTCCAACAATACTTGGAGATGTTAGTCTACCGACAATGTTTGCATCTTCTTTTCTTTTAAATATACCCACAATTTTTGTTTTTGAAACTATTCCATCTATTCTTTGAAAATAGATACTGTCACCTATTGATAAGGGTTTATTTTCACCAAAAACATCAGCAATACTCTTATCGATTACAATTTCTCTTTCTCCCTCTTCAAAAATTCTTCCGCTTACCATCTCTAAATCCAGGATCTCCAATATAACAGAGTTACTGGCGTACATTGTCCCCCCAAATTGTGAGTCCCACGTAAGGAATTTTTCCCTTTTGATGATTTTTTTCAAAGAAATAATTCCCACAGGTGCCACATCTTTTATGTGGTGTAAATTGCCGATATTTTCTACATCCTTATCAGTAAAAACAGTTTCTGTTAATGATAATTGAGGAGAATCACCTGTTCTCCCCACACCGATAACCATACCTGTTGGGTCAAAAATATTTCATTGTTTCTCGATAAATATATTTACTGATGAACCAGCTGTTGTTACAATTATTACAGACCCAATACCTATAATCATTCCTAATAATGTTAAAAAAGTTCGGACCTTAAATGTCCACATAGCATTAAGACTCAATGAAAATATTTCATTTATCATTGTTCAACACTTATTTTCCCATCCATTAATATAATCACTCTGTCAGCATACTTTTTCAAGGAAGGATCATGTGTCACTAATAAGATAGTTTTTTTTTCTTCAGAAAAAGAAGTCAAAAGTTCCATAACTTTTTCACCAGTATTTGCATCTAAGTTTCCAGTGGGTTCATCAGCAAGTATAATTGGGGGATTATTAGCTAACGAACGAGCAATAGCCACGCGTTGTTGTTGTCCTCCAGATAATTCAGAAGGATAATGAGAATACCATCTTTCTAAACCTAAATTTTGTAAAAGAAAACGTGCTCTTTTAGTTCTTGAATTTTTATCTATATGCCGAAATATCATAGGGAGCTCTGCATTCTTTTGAGCTGTCATACTGGAAATGAGGTTAAAAGTTTGAAAAGCAAATCCAATTTTCTTCCCTCTAATTTCAGCAAGTTGGTTATCGTTATATGAGGTAATGTCTTCCCCATCAAGAATAATGGTTTCTTGACTGGGACGATCCAGGCATCCAATAAGGTTCATTAAGGTACTTTTTCCTGATCCTGAAGGACCCATAATAGAAACTACATTTCCTTTTTTTACTTTCAAGGAAACATTGTCCAAGGCATGCAATTCTGTCATACCACTCATATATATTTTTGTTAATCCTCAGGTTTCAACAGCAATATCTTGGTCCGTATACCCCTCTTTAAAAGATACTGGAAGTAATTTATATAATAACCGAAATATTTTACCTTAAATATCACAAAAATAGCATAGAAGGCTATCACTAATTACGAAGCATTCCAATATCATCTAAGCTGCATGCTATGGGCATTCCAGCCGATATTTACCATCTAAGTTTATTTTTTTTCATGTATTATCCAATAAATATAATCTATAAACAAAATTCATTGTTCATCAAAAGAAAAAATTGTAGAAATTTCTTTTAGTTACCTAAATCAAGGATACTTGAAATGTTTCTTCAATTGCGGTAATAACTTATTTTGAGAGCATCATCCCTTTTTCTTTCTCCATGTTTTCCAGGGTTTTTTTGCTCGAGGTGAGAAAATAGGCCTATATCCAACAGGCCATTCTTTCCTTATATCTTACTATTAAATCCATTCACTATTTCTATTTAAAATACATAAAATTTACATAAAAAATAGTGCTCCCGCCGGGATTTGAACCCGGGTGGCCGGCTTTCTTTAACCTCCCACTATCATAATACTATATGACGGGATTGATTACGAAAGGCCGGAATGATTGGCCGGACTACACCACGGGAGCGCTTTTTGAGCAGCCCTGAGCGGATTCGAACCGCTGTCGCTGGCTCCAAAGGCCAGAATGTTGAACCACTACACCACAGGGCTTATCAGTATAAAGTTTTCAATGTGGATTGTAGTTTCCATATATAGAATTTTGGATGCACCGTTTCAGTAGACTCATACTTTTTTCTTTATTTTTTTAATTTTATGCTGTATTACATTCTATAATGTTGTGGATTAAAAAGAAATATTTTTTGATTGATTAAACTTTTAAATAAAAATTTTTTTAGAATGTTTCCTATTTAAGTGTCATTTTTTTTATTTTTTACTTTTTTTTTATTTTTGCCCATGTATCCTTGAGTCCAATGGTCTGGTTTATAATCAGATTGTTCTCCGTTGTATCCGGATCGATACAGAAATATCCTTTACGTTCAAATTGGAATCTAGAGAAAGGTTTTAAGTTTTGAACCATTGGTTCGACTTTACATTTCTTTAGAATTTCCAGTGACTGGGGATTAATAAATTCTTTAAGATCAACATTATTTTGTCCTGTGGGATTTGGTACAGTAAATAGATGGTTATACAAGCGTATTTCTGCGTTTAGGGCTTGTGGTGCAGAAACCCAATGTATTGTCGATTTAACTTTTCTTCCATCGGGTGCATACCCCCCATGGGTTTCTGGGTCAATTGTGCATCGTAGCTCTATTACCTCATTGTTTTTCATGATGGCTTTTTGACATGTAATAAAGAATGCATATCGCAGGCGTACTTCGCGACCGGGTGCTAATCGGTAAAACTTTTTAGGCGGTTCTTCCATAAAATCCTCTTTTTCAATGTATAATATCCTGGAAAAAGGTATTTTCCGTGTTCCAGCTGAAGGATTTTCAGGATTATTTATGCCCTCTAATTCTTCAACTTTCCCAATTGGATAATTAGTAATAACCACTTTAAGGGGATTTAATACACCCATAAACCGGGGAGCGGTCTTATTTAATTCATCCCTAATGCAGTGTTCAAGAATCTCGATATCCACCATGCTGTTTACTTTGGAGACCCCAATTCTTCTACAAAAGTTTCTTATTGCCTGAGGTGGATAGCCTCGTCTTCTCATTCCTCTAAGTGTGGGCAAACGTGGGTCATCCCATCCACTCACAATTCCCTTATTAATTATTTCCAGCAGCATCCGTTTGCTCATAACTGTATATGTGATATTGAGACGAGCAAACTCAATTTGTTGAGGTTGATAAACACCGAGTTTTTCAAGAAACCAATCATATAATGGCCGATGGTTTTCAAATTCTAATGTACAAATTGAATGAGTGATGCCTTCAATGGAATCTTCGAGTCCATGAGCCCAGTCATACATGGGATAAATATACCACTCATTTTTGGTTCTGTGGTGAGAAGTATGCAATATCCTATACATGATTGGATCACGCATATTCAGATTCGGATGGGTCATATCGATTTTTGCACGGAGCACTTTTTCCCCATCGGCAAACTCGCCAGCTTTCATCCTTTTTAACAACTCAAGGTTCTCCTTGATTGATCGCTCACGATAAGGGCTGTTTTTTCCGGGTTGTATTAGCGTTCCACGGTAATTACTTATTTCATCTGCTTGCAGGTCATCAACATATGCCATTCCTTCTTTCACTAACTGGATCGCATAATCATAGATCTGATCAAAATAATCAGACGCAAAAAAAAGTCGATTATCCCAGTCAAATCCTAGCCATTGGATATCATCCTTAATTGACTGGACATATTCTTCTTCTTCCTTAATGGGATTTGTGTCATCAAATCGCAAGTTACACAATCCTTGGCACTCATTAGCAATACCAAAATTAAGACATATCGATTTAGCATGCCCTATGTGAAGATAACCATTAGGCTCTGGGGGAAATCGTGTTTGCACCCTTCCATTATACTTATCTTTTTTTAAATCCTCATCTATGATTTCCCTAATAAAATCTTTAGCTTTTGTATTCGATGTTGTCATGGAAATTCACCAAAATCTCTGTATCCAATCGAGATTTGAAGACAGCCCCGACCAGATTCGAACTGGTGTCAAGAGATCCAGAGTCTCTTATGTTAACCACTACACCACGGGGCTATCCATCCTCCAAATATGTTTTCAATATTTAAGTTATTATCAACACAAAGTTATAATGAATCAGTGATTATGTATCACTATATATTATGTATCACTATAGACTCTACGAAAATATTCTTGAAAAATAAATATAAACCTAAACAAAAAACTAATATGGTACTATTATATTCTGACCCTAATGAAAACTAAATTTGTCATTCCCCTTGCTCTGATATTGCTGATAGTACCCCTTAGTAATACCCAACTTGAAGTTCCCAATTGGCGAATTGGTGATTACTGGGAATATTCAGGATCTTTTAATATCAAAATGGAAAATATCAGCATTCAGGCGCAACTAACGGATTTGAGATTGGAAGTTGCAAGCACAGAAATTAGTCGTGTTAATGAAGAACTACTGGGCACTTTTAAAGTCCCGATGGATGGTGTAATTATTGGAACCATTATTGGAAAAATGTTAAATCCGCTTACCAATAAAACTCTTGAAATCGATGTTGATTTTACTATTTCTTTGACGGGAATTTTATATTTTACTACCATGAATCTTTCTTTGGTTAAATATGATATCACTGCATATCTTGATATAAATATTCCCCCGGCTCTTTTGGAATTTTTGGAAACCAGTCTTCTAACACCTTTGGGTTTATTTATCCCTGAACAGCTTATCGAAAGAGCCGCTTTTAGTCCCCCTCTTAGTTTCATGGATTTTCCTGTTGAAACCAATGAAAATTGGGCGTTCTCTTCAAACATTACTACATCATCTGAGATCATTGGAGAGGGTCAAAGAAAAGAACTCCCGCCACAGACTTCTGAAATATATTTTGAAGCAGAAAATTTTAAAACTACCGCTGATGCATATCATATGACATTATCCTATATTCCTTTCCTTAGTGATATTGCCGATTTAATGGAGATAGAGCTAGGAAATGAATGGCAATGGTCAGCCAGTAAAGGAATGATTGAGAAGATACAGGGTCTTCAAGGCAACAAGGAGGTATTGGCTATTGATCTTACCAACACATATCTTTATGATGCTAATAGAGAAAAAAATAATCCTCCGCTCGCAAATTTTACCTATTTACCGTTAGATCCTAAACAAACTGATAATTTAAATTTTGAGGATTTTTCCACTGATCTTGATGGTTATAGTGATATAATGGCATGGTATTGGGATTTTGGGGATGGAAAAAACGCAACTGGAAGGCAAACTTCCCATCAGTATGAGTCCTCGGGGAGCTATGATGTGGAATTATCTGTTATTGACAAATATGGTGGCGTAGATACCATCCAAAAGACAGTTACTGTTTCTGGGGGTGGTGGAACACCAGGTTTTGGCATAACAATAGTTTTCCTGGCTGTAGCTCTGTTGATAATTATTAAATCAGCAAAAAAATCTTCCTAATACAATATTGCTTGCCGATTAATATACCAAAATCTAGTTAATTGGCAATTTCAAGCTTCTCTCTAAATTTAAGTCAGTATAGCTATGCCATCGTCTATAATCTTTTCCTTATCCAATTTTTTTTTTATTAATCGGTTAGTTATTTTAATGCTCTAGACCATCCTAAAATATTCGGGGTTTTGGAAACATTTACACTCTTGCAATATCAGCAACCTTGTCATCTTCATCAAGATTCATTATCCGGACTCCCATGGTATTTCGACCCTGCAAACGTATTTCAGAAGCCGGGACCCGAATGATTTTTCCATTACGGCTTGACAAAATAATATCTTCGTCTTCCTTTACATTTTTTAAGGAAATGACCTGTCCATTTCTTCGATTGACCTTTATGGTGATTATCCCCTTTCCTCCCCGCTTTGTTTTCCTGTAATCAGTTAGAGCTGTTCTCTTGCCAAAACCATTCTCAGTGACCGTTAGAATTTTTGCATCTTCTTGAGCGGTAATCATAGAGATTACTTCATCATTTTTCGATAAGTTTATCCCTTTTACTCCAATCGCTTTTCGTCCAATTGGCCGAATTCCTTTTTCATGAAATTGTATTGCTTTCCCATTTTTGGTTGCAAGCATGATATTCATTGTTCCATCTGCTATCTTAGTTCCGATTACTTCGTCATCTGGTCTTAATTGTATGGCAAAAATTCCTGTTACACGTGGATGGGAATATTTTGAAAGTTCAGTCTTTTTTATCAGTCCCTTCTTTGTTGCAAAAATTAAGTATTTGTTGTCCTCAAAGTCATCAACTGGTATAACATTATTTATATATTCTTCGGTGTTGAGTCGGGGTAGTAGATTTACAATAGCTCGTCCTTTTCCTTGTCTTCCTGCTTCAGGAATTTTATATGTTTTTAGCCAATAGACCCTCCCTTTATTGGAGAAAAAAAGTAAATAATTGTGTGTTGAAGAAATAAAAACATTGATAGGGTAATCTTCTTCTTTTGTTTTAATACCTATCATCCCTTTTCCCCCCCGCTTTTGTGTCCGATAGGTATCAAGAGGTAATCTCTTAATATAGCCATCCTTGGTTATTGTTATCACCATATCTTCTTCGGGAATTAGGTCCTCATCCAGTACTTCTTCTGCTACATCCACTATTTCGGTCCGTCTTTCATCGCTATATTTGTTTTTAATCTCTAAAAGCTCATTTTTTATAATTTTTTTAATTTCCTCTGGATCAGAAAGGACAATCTTTAAGTGCTGTATTTTTTCTTTTATCTCTTTTTGTTCCTTGATCATTGATTGGGATTCTAGGTTGGTTAATTGTTGAAGCCGCATGGAGAGTATCTCTCTGACTTGTATGTCACTAAATTGAAATTTGTTTACTAAATCTCTTTTGGCATCTGATATCTCTGATGCCGCTTGAATAATCTTGATAACGGTTGTTATATGTTGAACAGCTGTAATTAATCCAGATAAAATATGTTCTCTCTCTTCACTTTTGTCTAGGTCAAACTGTGTACGTCGGGTGATAATGTCTATACGGTGACAAACAAAGTGCTTGATTAAATCCTTTAGGCTGAGCAAACGAGGTTCTCCATCTACCAGTGCCACATTGGAGATACCAAAAGTTGACTCTAATGCAGTATGTTTATACAAATGGTTGAGGATAACTTCAGGTACTGTTCCCGCCTTTAGTTTGATTACAACTCTCATTCCTTCACGATCGGATTGATCTATTAAATCGGATATCCCTTCAATTATTCCTTTTTTAACCAGGTCCGCGATGTTTTTTATCACAGATGACTTATTGACCTGGTAGGGAAGTTCATTGACAATGATTTTATTATCTTCAATATCAACAGAAGCCCTGACTTTTACTAAACCTTTACCTGTAGAATAGCCCTCCAGTATCCCTTGTCTTCCCTGGATTTTTCCCCCTGTGGGAAAATCGGGGCCTGGCATCAGTTCTATGAGGGAATAAATATCAATTTCTGAATCATCAATATATGCAATTACGGCATCAATTACTTCCCCAAGATTGTGGGGAGGCATATTTGTGGCCATACCCACAGCTATGCCCGATGATCCATTCACTAATAAATTTGGTAATTTAGAAGGTAATACTATGGGTTCACTCAACGATCCATCAAAATTGTCTCTCCATTCAATTGTTCCCTTGTTGATATCTTGGAGTATTTCGTTGCTTATTTTTCCCAGGCGTGCTTCTGTATATCGCATTGCCGCAGCTGCATCCCCATCTATACTGCCAAAATTACCCTGGCCGTCAATAAGAGGATACCGGAGAGAGAAATCTTGTGCCATTCTGACCATGGAGTCATAGACTGCTGCATCACCATGGGGATGATATTTACCAAGTACTTCACCAACAACACGAGCTGATTTTTTATGTTGTTTATTATAGCTTAACCCCATTTCGTTCATTGCAAAAAGTATACGTCTATGCACGGGTTTAAGGCCATCACGAACATCGGGTAACGCCCGCCCCATTATCACACTCATTGAATAGTCGATAAAGGAAGTCTTCATCTCATCAACTATTGGTCGGGCAACAATATTCTCTCTATGGTTGTTATTTTGATTCATTATACATCCGTATTGTCTCTTTTTAAATCTAATTTTTATATTATTTTTTTTTTATAATTAAGGAACATATTATTTCTTACATTTTCCTTTTTTAAATATCCAGATTCATTACCTCCTTGGCGTGTTGTTCAATGAATTCCCGTCGTGCTTCCACATCTTCACCCATAAGGATACTGAATAATAGGTTTGCTGCGACGGCATCCTCCACAGTAACTCTCTTTAATATCCTATGGGCAGGATCCATGGTTGTTTCCCACAGCTGCGGGGGATTCATTTCACCTAAACCTTTGTATCTATGAATGGATGCCTTTCCAATATCTTGTATTATCTTATTTTTTTCTTTTTCTGAATATGCATACAATTCCTGCTTTCCTTTAACTATCTTATATAGGGGCGGCTGGGCGATATAAACAAATCCCGCCTCAATTAATTCCCTCATATATCGGAAAAAGAATGTTAGGAGAAGTGTCCTGATATGGGCCCCATCAACATCGGCATCGGTCATAATTATGACCTTGTAATAACGTGCCTTGTCGATGTTAAATTCGTCACCAATACCAGTACCCATTGCAGAAATAATTGCTAGTATCTCCTTATTTTCCAAGATTTTATCCAAACGTGATTTCTCCACATTTAATATCTTTCCCCGCAAGGGAAGAATAGCATGAAATTCTCTATCTCTTCCCTGTTTTGCAGAGCCACCTGCAGAATCTCCCTCTACCAAATAAAGTTCAGATTGAGTCGCGTCTTTGGAGGAGCAATCAGCAAGTTTACCAGGTAGGGCACTTGATTCAATCAGTCCTTTCCTTCTCGTGAGTTCACGTGCCCTCCGGGCTGCCTCCCGTGCTCTAGATGCCCGTAATGCTTTGTCAAGTACAACCCCCGAGATAGTTGGATTTTCCTCCAAAAAAATGGACAACTTATCATAAATCAAGCTTTCCACGATTCCCTTCAATTCACTGTTTCCCAATCGAGTTTTTGTTTGTCCTTCAAATTGAGGTTCAGGGATTTTACAGGATAAAATTGCAGTTAGTCCTTCCCGTATATCTTCTCCACTTAAAATTTCATCTTTTTTAAACACGTTTCTTTTCCCATAATCATTTATAACGCGTGTAATCCCTGCCTTAAACCCAGAAAGATGGGTACCTCCCTCATGGGTGTTTATATTATTGACAAAGGTAAAAATATTTTCTGTGTATCCATCAGTATATTGTATTGCAATTTCAATGTCAACCCCATTCTTTTCTCCGCGAATATAGATGGGTTCATTAAATAAACAATTTTTATTCTTATTGATATATTTCACGTATTGGATTATACCGCCGTCATAAGAAAATTGTTCTTGCCTTCCATCATTTTCGTTTTCTATTCTAATTGTTAAACCTTTGTTGAGAAAAGCCAGCTCCTGCAATCGTTTACTCAGGGTTTCATAATCAAAGGCGATCTCTTCAAAAATTTCTGTATCTGGATAAAATGTAACCTTTGTTCCCGTTCCATCAGCTGTCCCGATTTCTTTTAAATTGCCAACCGGTGTTCCTCCCTCAAATCTTTGATAATATTTTTTTTTGTTTCGTTTAACCTCCACTTCCAGCCACTTTGATAATGCATTTACAACCGAGACGCCTACTCCATGGAGTCCTCCTGATACCTTATATGCTGTCTTATCAAATTTTCCCCCGGCATGTAACATGGTCATGGCGATTTCTACACCCGGTTTATCATATTTCTTATGGATTTCCACAGGAATACCCCTGCCATTATCAGTTACTGATACACTCCCATCTTGTTTAAGAACTACCTCTATGAGAGTACAATATCCTGATAATGCCTCATCAATAGAATTATCAACAACCTCATACACTAGGTGATGTAGGCCCTTTTTGTCTGTCGAGCCTATATACATTGCCGGTCTTTTCCTTACTGCCTGAAGACCTTCGAGAACTTTTATATCTTCTATTTCATAATCGTCTGTAGGCATATGCATCCCTCTAAAAGTGGATTTTATAGCCACTTAAAGATATTTTTTTTCTACGTATTGGGAAATGATTATTAGTATAAGAAAATATCCATTTTCCCCGGTTCTTATACCCCTAAAAAAGGATGGTAGATGGCTCCTTATTTCAATATTTCACTCCCCCAAAGGTCACCATAATAAATTAAGGATTTAAGGATTTTTTAAACCTGCTAAGTGTTAAGGAAACCAGTACCTATTTTTGCAATAGCCATCTCGTTTTCTTGGTGGTATTCACATATCAAGATATAATTAAAGGGTATAATCCTCAACTCTGTAACAACCACTATTTTTGGTATATTTCAAGAGATACATGAAAAATTGGATTTGGATTAATTAAATTTTTGTACAAAAAATAATAAAACAATATTGATATTACATCAACCAATGAAAGCATTAGCTGAAAACGAGGTAAAAGATATCCTAAAAAAATATGATATTCCCACAACTAATTATATTGTTATAGAGAAAAAAGAAGATCTTGAAACCATCGATCTTTCTTTTCCTCTCGCATTAAAGGTTTGCTCACCTGATATATTGCATAAAACTGACCTGGGGGGCATACAATTAGATATCCCGGATAAAGAAACGCTAGTAGAAGCATTTAAAAAATTTAAAAAAAAGTTCCCTAATAAAAAATTCCTCCTGGAAGAAATGGAAAAAAAAGGAATTGAAATAATTGCTGGAGTCATTAAAGACTCCACATTTGGTTTATCCATTATGGTAGGGATAGGAGGAATTTTCACTGAGTTATATCACGATGTTTCTTTTCGAGTGATTCCTATCACCCAAAAAGATGCAGAGGACATGCTTGAAGAATTAAAAGGAAAACAAATATTTGAAGGATTTAGAAACATGAGAGCTGATAAAAAAGTATTAATTAACCTTCTTATGAAATTGTCCCATCTGGCACAAAATGAATCTATCAGTCAGATGGATTTAAATCCTATATTTGTATACAAAAAGGGGCTAACGGTAGTAGATGCAAAACTCATAAGAGAGTGATTAAGATGGATGTTTTAGCAAAAAAGAGTCCTGCTTTACTGTTGGGAAACCAAGCAATAACACGTGGTGCATTAGAAGCAGGAATTGATGTAGTTACTACCTACCCGGGAACCCCCGCATCGGAAATCGCTGACAGTTTCTCGGCTGTTGCTAAATATCTAAAATCTCAAAAAAAAGACCCAGGTTTTTACTTCCAATACTCGGTTAACGAAAAGGTGGCAGTAGAGTTTGCCGCTGCCGCCTCAATATGCGGATTGAGATCACTTACATGTATGAAACACGTTGGCCTAAATGTGGCCAGTGATGCCTTTTTAACCTATATGTATGTCGGCTGCAAAGCTGGTCATATCATTGTAACCGCAGACGACCCTTCTTGCCATTCAAGTCAAAATGAACAAGACAACCGTATTTATTCCAAACTTGCACATGCACCCATGTTTGAACCATCGGATCCCCAAGAAGCAAAAGATATGGCTCTAGAGGGATTCACATTATCAGAAAAGCTGAAGATCCCACTTTTACTCCGGACCACAACACGGGTGTCCCATGTACGCGGTCCAGTTACACTCAATCCCTTGAAAAAGAAAAAAACCACAAAAGGCATATTTAGAAAAAACCCTCTATTGGTTACTGTTCCCGCAGTGGCAAGACAGCTTCACTCGGTATTACTGGAAAAAATGGATGAAGCTGCAGCCATTTCTGAAAAAATACCATTTAATTATATAATAAATCATGGGGGAACAAAAGGAATTATTACATCTGGACCATCCTATGGCTATGTAAGAGATGTCATCAATGAATTACACCTAGAATGTAAAATTTTGAAATTGGGTATGACCCATCCCTTACCAAAAAAATTATGTAAAGATTTTCTAAAATCTTGCGATGAAGTTATTATAGTTGAGGAGCTAGAACCCTTCATAGAAGAACAAATACGGGCCATTGCCTATGATGAGGATGTAAAAATATATGGAAAGGGAGCCGGTCATTTTTCCCGTCTTTATGAATACACCCCAGATATTGTTGCTCACTCTATTAGCGAAATTTTTCACCTTAAACATAAAACATCCTCCGATTCTCCCAAGGTCAAGCTTCCAGCGCGTCCTCCAGTGCTTTGTCCAGGCTGTCCCCATCGTGCCACGTATTATGCAGTAAAACAAGTTGTCCCAAAAGATACCATTTTTCCCACAGATATCGGCTGTTATACCCTTGGTAATGCCCCTCCATTAAAAATTGCAGATTATCTCCTTTGTATGGGATCAAATGTGGGCACAGCTTGTGGTTTTTCCTATGCAACTGAACAAAAGGTTGTCAGCTTTATGGGTGACTCGACTTTCTTTCATTCTTCTCTACCTGGGATTGTAAATGCTGTTCATCACAATAACGATTGTGTCATTACTGTCCTGGATAATCGAACCACTGCTATGACCGGTCATCAACCTCATCCAGGTACCAGCAAAAGTGGTATGGGTGAAAATATCCGTATGCTCAAAATAGAGGATGTAGCTAAGGGTCTGGGTATCCAACATATCGAAGTTGTCAACCCCACCAATATCGAGG
This sequence comes from Euryarchaeota archaeon UBA202, assembly GCA_002502685.1. Taxonomy (GTDB): domain Archaea; phylum Thermoplasmatota; class E2; order UBA202; family UBA202; genus UBA202. The sequence continues at coordinate 2,335 of DAQA01000031.1, read as the reverse complement.
AAACCAAAAAAGCTTTCATTAGATCATTACGCTATAAGGGGCCATCTGTTGTGGTTTCCCGGGCACCCTGTATCCTCCTTATCGTGAGCAACAAAAGAAAACATGGAAAAAACATTATTCCCTACACAATCAATCAACATAAATGTACCCAGTGTAAGATATGTATAAACAAATTTGGATGTCCTGCTTTCTTTCTAGAAGGGAACCAGGTCAAAATAGATAAGACTCTCTGTACTTCCTGTGGGGTTTGCCAACAAATATGTCCATCTAATGCAATTGAAAAAGAGGGAAACCATGAATAAAACAAGTATCGTTTTTGCGGGTGTGGGTGGACAAGGTATCTTAACAGCTGCCAATATCCTGGGAAAAGCTGCACTTGAAGCAAATAAAAAAGCTTTAATTGCTGAGGTCCATGGTATGGCACAGCGAGGTGGCGCTGTGGAGTGTATAATTAATATTGGTGACGTATATAGTGCACTTATCTGTAATGACTCTGCAGATGTTCTCGTATCCCTGGAACCAGTAGAAGCCCTTCGACAACTCTCAAAAATAAAAAAAGATAGACTTGTGATTACTGATATAAATCCAGTTATTCCCCCGAGTGTATCCTTGGGAATCGATACCTATCCTGACTTGGAAGATGTCTTTAAAGAAATCCAAGAAAAATGTCGTCTGATAAAAATTGATGCCCTCGGTCTAGCGATCCAGTCAGGAGCCAGGATAGCAAAAAATATGGTTTTGCTTGGTGCTTTGGCAGATACAGGTTTGTTACCTTTTCTCCCTCAATTATTGCTAAAAACCATTCAAAAAAATCTTCCGTCCCGCTATATGGCCATCAGTGAAAAAGCTTTCGATTCAGGTCGCGTATTTCTGAAGAATAATAATTATGTTGAATAATCTATTATTTCCCTGCCTAGATACTTACAACTAGCCATAAAACTCTTCATAAAGAGTTTCTTGCCGTTATCTTTTTTTTTCATATAACTGCCAGAGGGAAATTCTAATATATCTTTCCAATTAGATGGGTTTGTGTAGCTTCTTTAACTTCAATATTTACCCATTCTCCAATTCTTCCGCCCTTGAATAAAACCGATTTATAATTGATCGTTCTTCCCATCATATAATCTTGTCTTTTTTCCATTGCTAAAACGCGGTATCTATTCCCAATTTTTTCGGTATTTTTTTTTCTTGATATCTCATTGACCAGGGATGTGATTTTTTGTGATCTTTTTTTTGCCACATCAGTAGATATTCTCCCAGCCATTTTTTTTGCTATAGTGCCCGGCCGAGCAGAAAATCGGGTAATATGTACAATGTCTGGTTGAATTGTGCTTAAAAGTTGACAACTTTGTATAAATTGCTTTTCAGTTTCCCCTGGGAAAGCCACTATGATATCTGTTGCTATTGTCATATCGGGAAATAATTCACGGAATGATTCAATGATATATTGATATCTTTGGATGGTATATCTGCGACCCATATTTTTTAAAATAATATCAGACCCAGATTGTACAGGTAGATGTAAAAATTTAAAAATCTTATCGCTGGAGTAAACATTGAGTAACTCTGTTAAAATTTTCCATGTTGACAAAGGATTCATCATACCGATTCTTACCATGAAATCTCCGTTGATCCTGGAAATTTCCCTGATTAATAAGTGAAGAGAAGATTTGATGTCCTGTCCATATGATGCAGTATCTTGGGCAGTAACCCTAATTTCCTTGCATCCCTGTTTCACCATTTTATGCACGTCATCTGTTATTTCATTGAATGGATAGGATCTAAGTATCCCTCTTGCTTTTTTGGTTATACAGTAGGTACAAGAAAACGAGCATCCCTCTGAAATAGGAATTATACCAATACCTTGATGATATCTGGGGATAGATGTTTTTGGCTTATATGTAAAAATAGTTTTTTTTTCCTCGATTACATCATTGATATGATGAAAATAGCGGGGAGGGAGAATCTTAGCAGACGGAGCAGTTTTCTTAATTAAATCTTGTTGTACGGATGCCATGCACCCAGAGACAATAAGTTGTTTATTCTCTTTGTTTAGAGTACGGAGGCGATGTAGCATACGTTGTTCTGTTGTACCAATGACGGTACAGGTCATTAAGATAAGTGAATCAGCTTCTTTTGTGTCTTTTACAATTTCATGTCCCTTTTCCTCGATAATACCTTGCATGGCAAGTGCATCACCTTGGTTGGTGGTGCATCCGTATGTCTCTATGTATACCTTCATTATTGTAACCACATGTTTTTTTGATAATTAAATTTTTATAGAGAATCCTCTCTGTTTTAATAGAATTTTTTTCATGTGTCATCGGTTAAGGAC
>DAQA01000026.1:756-14718 GCA_002502685.1 Euryarchaeota archaeon UBA202 | reverse complement strand
TTATCCATTACGGGATGAAGCCGGACAGTGCGTTATGTTAAAGTACTCTTAAAGGTTTTCCATCCTTATGGGTTATCATATACCCTCTAATGAAGAGGTGGCCATTGCCATCTATCAAGTTTTACAAAAACAGGGAACCATATATTCCCAGGAGGAACTTGGGGAACAGGTAACCCAGGAACTAAAAAAGATTCATTCTTCCTATCAGGTCAGCCCCCAGCGAGCTCGCCGTATCGCTGCCAAAACAGGATATATCAAGGTAACTATTCACTCACGAGATGAGGAAGGACACCTCAAGAACTGTCCTGTCTGCGACTCAGGACTCCAGAGAGAACATGGAATATCTCTCTGGGGAAAAAAGGTTATCACGGGTCTACTCTGTCCCATATGTGGCTATAGGACAGGGAAACGGCGGCAACGTCCCACACGCTATATCTTCCATTTAGGCTAGCAACATATTTATATCTATTTTTTTGTTTGAGGGAGCAATGAATGTCATTGAAACCCGGGAGCTGACAAAACAGTATGGCGATGTCCTTGCTGTAAAAGATCTATCTTTACAGGTGAAAAAAGGAGAGATTTTTTCTTTACTAGGGCCGAATGGGGCAGGTAAAACAACAATCATCAAGGCTCTCCTGGGGATCATTGTTCCCACCAGGGGCAAGACCTTCATTATGAATCATAATGTCCAGGAGAAGGGAAAAGTTGCCCGGAAATATGTGGGTTATCTCCCCGAGGTTGTCTCTTTTTATGATAATTTAACAGCTCTTCAAACCCTGAGTTTTTATGCTGAATTACAGGGAGCAAATAAACAGGAAAGTCAAGAATTACTAAATGAACTAGGATTAGGTGACCATGCCACCCGCAAGGTAGGGGGGTATTCCAAGGGGATGGTGCAACGCTTGGGTATCGCCCAGGCAATAATTGGAAAGCCACCGGTCCTTATCCTTGATGAGCCTACATCAGGTCTTGATCCCCGGGGGGCATGGGAAATTAGAAAGAAAATACGTGAATTAAACAAGGAAGGTACCACGATTTTTTTATCATCCCATATATTAAGCGAGGTACAGGAAGTCAGTCATCGAGTGGGTATCCTTCACCATGGAGCCTTGATGGCTTTGGATACAGTGGACAAATTAAGTAAAAAACTTGATCTACAACCAAAGATACAGATTGAATTACAAAAAGCACCTAAAAACATAATTTCTTATATAAAGAAAATCAAGGGGGTACGTGACGCAAAAATAAAGGATAATATCTTGGAGGTACAATGTGACCACACTGTAAAAGCCCAAATCATAACTGCTCTCGAGGACAAAGAAGTGGGTATAACTAATTTTACCACGGTGGAGCCATCTCTGGAGGAAGTGTTTCTTAAATATACTGAGGAGTAAGATGACTGGAAAATCAATCTATGCCATAGCAAAAAAAGAATTTCTTGATAACTATCGAAATAAATGGATTATTGCCATCACCATCATTTTTTTAATCTTAACCCTTGTGATTTCCTATTTTGGGGTTTTGGGAAGTGAAGGATGGACGGATCTTACCGCCACCATTAGCGGCATGATGTTTCTGGTCCAGTGGCTGATCCCCATTATTGCACTCATGCTGGGGTATGCAAGCATTGTAGGAGAAAAAGAAAAAGGGTCACTTTCCCTTTTGCTTTCATATCCAGTTGAACGGGGAGAGGTGATAGCGGGAAAATTTATTGGTTTAGGATCCGTGTTAGCATTATCAATACTCATTGGGTTTGGGGGAGCTGGCCTCATTATCGCCCTCAATGTGAGTGGCATCCAATGGGGTGAATATCTCATTTTCATCGCATCTGCCATTCTCTTGGGACTCGTCTATATTTCCCTAGCCATGCTCTTTTCCACAGTATGCAATAAACGATCCACAGCACTCGGTGGATCCATATTTTTATGGTTCTTATTTGCCATGATATGGGGGGTTATCCTGGTGGGGATAGTAATTGCAAACTATGGAATTGACACTCTCTCAAATGAAGACTGGACGGCACCCACATGGTATTATATTATCAGTATGATAAACCCGATATCGTCATTTCAACTACTTGTCTCCTTAAATATTGCTTCCATTTCCACAGAGATGCCAGGTGTTCTCCCCACATTTTATACGACACCCATAATTGCAACTGTCCTAATTTTATGGATACTAATACCACTTATAGTAGCCTATATCCTTTTCCAAAGAAAAGATCTATAAAAACAGGGAAGGTGACAACCCAAAAAAAAAATCGAGTACTTAATGCTCTCGTATTATTTTTCCTGGCGATGTGGTGAAAAAATATAACCAAAATTTTTTATCTATAAATGCAATACACTCCTCCATGCGTTTACGACAATTCATATTTCCCTTGATTGCACTCATTATCCCATGGGTGATAATAATTGTGAGCATCCTAGCTAATATACAAAACACTGTTTTGTATGTGGGTGCAATATTGTGGTTTGGCCTTGGCTTGATTTTTACCATTGCACTTACTTAAAAAAAAAGAATGGGGACACACATATGTTGTATACCGGGTAAGCACTAGAAAATGACAGGACAATTTATTACTTTTGAAGGAATTGATGGTTCGGGTAAAACAACAATTTCACAAGAGGTTTATATAAGGTTACAGAAGAAAAACAGAGATATTATTTTAACACGCGAACCAACTGATACCTGGAGGGGTTCAATGATCGCAAAAGCAATTGAGGAGAACTGTAATCCCTTAACTATTGCCCTAACGTTTATGGCGGATAGAAGCGAACATGTTATTCAAATCCGGAAATGGCTAGAAAAAAAAAGTGTTGTTCTCTGTGACCGATATATGGATTCCACTTTTGCCTATCAAACTGCACAATTATCCCCATATATGAAAAATCCATTGGAATGGCTACAAACAATTCATCACTTGTTTTATCTAGAACCAGACATAACTTTCCTCTTTATCATAGAACCACAAAAAGCTTTACAAAGGATTAAGAGAAAACGGAGTACATTTGAAAAAAAAGATTTTCTAGAACGGGTACAAAAAAATTATGTAGCACTGGCTAAAAATGACAAGAGATTCATTATACTGGACGCCAGTTTAAGCATTGAGGAACTCACAAAGAAATGCATAGATAAAATTAGTCACATCCAGTAATAGAACGGTAGAGTGATGAACAAATAAAAACGAAGTTTCCACAGAAGAATAATAGAAGAATTATTATAGTAGAAATATAATTGAAGAGGAGTGTAAATATGGTTCGATTCCGTCTCCTAAAATCAAAATGGAGGAAAAAAGATAAAACAGTGGAAAGCCCATTAACCGAAAAAACAGGGGATCAAGGGGAATATTCTGAAACAGTGACAACAAAGGATTACCAGGATACTCAAGGACAAATGATGGTTTCAGAATATGGTCTCTCCAAGGATGAAAAGCTAGATATGGAAAAAAAGATAACGGGGAGCTATCGGGGGGAACTACAAGAAAAAACATGGGAAAAAACCGCAACGGAAAACTTGGATGAAATCCGTAAACTTATTGATAAAGATAAATTGCAGATCCAGAATACACAGGAAAAAAAGGTTGAAAAAAAGGAGATACCTAGGGAAAGCATCCAAAAAACTGAGGAATTGGCCCCTGAGTTAATAAAGGGAAATATTATTGATAGAGAAATTATCTATGAAACCGCAGGAGGATATGTGGTAAAGGTTACCTATAAGGATAATGGACAGGTTGAAACTGATTATTATTCAGTAAGTAAAATTTATGATGTGGAGCATGCCCTAGATAATATTCAGTCATACAAGCCAATAGTTCAGGAGAAAAAACCTGAGAAAAAAGAACAAAAAGATAAGGATAGTTTTTTAAAAAAATCCTTGGGTAAACTCAGGATATAAACATAAACTAGAGAATGGAGAGAGCATTGCGGTAAGCCAAAGTGAGGTGATGATTACCTTCTCCAATGATAGATGGGCCATGCCCCGGATAGATATTCTTGATTTTTAGTTTCATCAACTTTTTTAAGGACTTCACCAAGTCCGTGAGATCTCCTCCCTCTAAATCAGTTCTTCCAAACCCCCCATTGGAAAAAACAGTATCTCCAGAGATTAATGTTTCTGTTTTTTTGTCATATAAACACATACTCCCAAATGAATGCCCCGGGGTAGATATAACTTCTAGCTGTGACGACCCCAATTCAATAATATCACCATCTTTTAGTATCCGATGAACCGTGGGCATTTGTCTTCCCATTGCTGTAGATGTCCCTGCCATTTTTCTTTGTAGGGCATACATGCATTTTCTGTGCATGCATACCTGTGCATTGGGACATATTTCGGTGAGAATATCAATCCCTCCGGTGTGATCAAAATGTTCATGGGTTATAATAATACAGGCGACAGCATCAAGATCAACATGTCGCTGGATATTATCCTTGATATAGTATTGATGAGCACTCATGCCCGCATCCACTATGAACGCCTGTTCCCCTTCTAGTAGGATATAGATATTTGAATCAATGCCTATTCCCGGGATCTCATACACATTCATAGTTGCATAGGAGGTATTAGAATATATTAATAAAATGTTATCATTTTCCCACATAATTATAGATCCCTGGTGGTGTATATGCCTGAAAGAAAGAAGAGTGCATGTTCATGGCATAAAAAAAGGGTGTAGGGAGAGAAAACACTAAATTTTTATATAGGCCCATTTATTAATATGCAGTATGAGAAATGGAAAAAAAATAGGATTAGTACTGGTTACTATTGCCATTCTCTATTTTTTATGGATACTTGCTGTAAGTTTTCATGAAGGAGGGTATCTATTGAAGGATACCGATTTTATTTTTTCCCTTGTGGAATGGGCAGCAATTGGTATAGTTTTGTATCTCTGTATTATTAGTATATTCTGTTTTTTTTACCTTATTCCCGCCAGGCAATCACTAAAAAAAGAGGGTTTTAAGCTTGTGGAAGGGAAAAAAAACCAGGTTGTGTGCAGTAACTGTAAGACCATTTTTTCATTTCAGGATGCCGGTGAAAGACCCCTGGAGATTAGTTGCCCCAATTGTAAATCAAAGGGAGTGTTGAAAGGAAAAAAAGTATCTGCTAAAAAACACATTATCTCGTGTAGCCATTGTGGAAATATATTTGAGATTCTTGATTGGGATAAAAGACCACTTGAATATGAATGCCCGGAATGCCATCAACGGGATAGCCTACCATAACAAAAAATAATAAAAAAAACATCAGGGGATACACCTTTTTTTATCTAACAATTTAGGCAGGATTGCCAAAAAAAGGGAAGATTAATCAAAGGATATCTATTTCAGGTCTTAATGTTAAAGGCAGAAGTTAAAGTTGAATTAAAAAAAGGAGTGAGTGACCCCGAGGGAAACAATATCTTAAAGGCACTCCATCTTTTAGGATACCACGAGGTTAAAAAAGTAAGAGTTGCACGAGTAACCGAATTGGAGATAGATCTTTCTGAAAAACCTAAGGCAGAAAAAAAGATAGAGGAGATGTGTCAACGTCTATTAACCAATCCCGTGATACATGATTATTCCATTACCATTTTAGGGTAACCAGATGAATAAAAAATTATTGAAAAAGGAACACTCCGTGTACCGGGTTGCTATTTCCACTGCTTCAACACGGGATTTAGAAAAAATCAGCCAGGATATGGGATTGGCACTTAGCCGGGATGAAATGAAACAAATCCAGTCATATTTTCAACAGAAAAATCGGGAACCCACAGATATTGAATTGCAAGCCCTAGGGCAGGCATGGTCGGAACATTGTTGTTATAAGTCATCCAAGCCAATATTAAAAAAGTATATCTACAATATTGAGGATCAAAAGATTGTTGCCCGGGAAGATGCAGGAATAATCGACTTTGATAAGGATCATTACTATGTTGCTGCCCTTGAGTCACATAATCATCCTTCCGCCATTGAACCCTATGGTGGAGCCGCCACGGGGATAGGGGGAATAGTCCGTGATGTGGTGTGTATGGGGGCTCAACCTCTCGCTTTTGTTGATCCCCTCTTTTTTGGGAATCTAGATTATCCCATTGACAGATTAGCCCGGGGGGTAAAGCATCCCCGGTATATATTCAAGGGCGTGGTGGAAGGTATCCGGGATTACGGGAACCGTATCGGGATACCCACAGTTGCAGGAATGGTATTTTTTCATGAGGGATATCTTGGTAACTGTCTGGTAAATGTGGGATGCATAGGGATTGTCAAAAAAAACAAGATACTTCACAGCCGGGTGCGAGACATTGGAAATGTGTATATATATGCCGGGGGTAAAACGGGAAGGGATGGTATCCACGGTGTCACTTTTGCTTCCGCGGAACTCCATGAAAAATCAGAGGAAACATCACGTTCCGCGGTACAACTCGGTGACCCTATCACCAAGGAACCCCTGATTCATGCCTGTTTGGAATGTAACCAAAAAGGATTGCTTGAGGGACTAAAGGATTTTGGCGGCGGGGGCTTATCCTGTGTCTGTGGAGAGCTTGCCTATGATGCAGGTTTAGGGGCTGAAATTCTTTTAGACAAGATTCCCCTAAAAGAAAAAGGAATGGCACCATGGGAAATTTGGGTATCCGAGTCACAAGAAAGAATGATGCTGGTGGCACATCCCCGTAATGTCGAGAAAGTACTGGAGGTTTTTCGCCAGTGGGATGTGACGGCTATTCCCGTGGGAGAAGTAATTAAAGAGCCGATAATTCGGGTGTGGCACCAAAAAAGGGTTATCGTGGAAATGGATCTTGACTTTCAGACCGGAGGACCAGTATATGAGAGACCCTATTCCCTTCCCCAGATACGGGAAACTGAACACGATTTTGAGATGCCTAATCTAGACAATATGTTGTTGATGCTTCTTGCATCACCTAATATTTCATCCCGGGAATGGGTTGTACGAGAGTATGACCATGAGGTCAGAGGCAATACAATCATTAAGCCTTTACAAGGCAAGATATCCCAACAGACACATGGCGATGCCACAATTATCAAGCCATTGCATGATTCATATAAAGGAATCGCCCTGGCCACAGATGTAAACCCCTATTTTACCTCCCGTAACCCATATTGGGGGGCGTGTTCTGCAGTCGACGAGGTCTATAGAAATCTTATTTCCGTGGGATCATGGCCCGATTCGTTGGCTGATTGCCTAAACTTTGGTAATCCTGAAAAACCCGACCGGCTGGGAGAACTGCATGAAGCATGCCGAGGGATTGGATATATGGCCCGGGAGTTAAAATTACCCTTTATCTCAGGGAATGTCAGTTTATATAATGAGACATCAAAAGGACCAGTTCCTCCGACACCCACTCTTTTAGGCATCGGCCTCATATCTGATGTTCGAAACGCTGTAACAGTAGAATTCAAGGAGACGGAAAACCCGATATATGTTATTGGCCGCACCAAAAAAGAGATGGGGGGATCAGAATATTATCACGCATTAAATATAAACGCGGGTAGCGTCCCTCGTTCTGAACCCCATATTCTATGGGAGAGTGGACAGCGTATCAAACAGTGCATGGACAAGGGTATTATTCAAGCATGCCATGATGTGTCACATGGGGGGATGGGTATATGTTTGTCAGAAATGGTTATTGGGGGAAAAGGAGCAGTGGTATGTCTGTATTCACTTGGTGATCTACGATCGGATATGAAACTATTTTCTGAATCGAATAGCCGATGGATTGTGGAGGTAGATAAAGAGGAAACCCAGGATTTTGAAAAAATAATGACTGGGATTACCCTCCAAAAAATTGGTAATGTTGGTGGTGAACGACTGACTATTTATGATAATGAAAACATGGATAAAGTAATAGATCTCCCTAAAAGTAAGCTTGTGAATGCCTGGAAAAACACCCTATGGACCATTATGGGATGACATATTTCTTGTACCATCTGAAAGATAACACAATCTATTTAAATAAAAGGCCATATACCCTAGATTAGATAGAGGAGTAGATAATGCAAAAAAGATTTGCATTCATTATGCCATGTGTAGTAGTGATGCTACTTCTCATTTTTTCGTGCCCCTGTAGGGCACAAAATGATTTAGTCCTGTATCTTCATGGAGGAGAAATCCTGGATGATACAGAACCTGAAAAAAGTACTGATTCAGTATGGGATATACGGAACAAGGGGGTATGGATGACAAACCCCTTCCTTTTTGATGGCATCATTACCGGGGATATCGATGTGTATCTCTGGCTGAAAGGGGAAGATAAGCCGTATCCATGGACACTCTTTCGTATCCCCAAAGTGTCCCTGCACGATATTTCCCCTGATGGAAGTAAATCAGAGATTGGGCATGCACGAAAACTTGTTACTTTTTTACAGGAAAATATTTCTGAAATTTCTTTTACCATCAAAACCGATGAATATGAGCTTAGTAAGGGCCACACCCTTTCACTCGAAGTTAACTCCTTATTCTCCACCGAACTTCTCTATGGTTCTTTCGCCCATAAATCTCGTGTGTCCATCCCCTATGGCACCCAAGGAGATATTGAGTTATTTAGCAGCAGTACCCAAAAATCTATTCCCCCCAATGGGAATGCAACATTTTCTATACGTGCCCAAAATATGGGTTCTCTCCCGGACACAGTAAAACTATCTCATGATTATGTGGGTACACAGTGGGATGTTTCCCTGGACACCGTATCGGTTACTGTTCCCCCCGGGGATGTAGTGTATGTTACCCTTTCTGTTATCCCAGTAAATGTAAGCGTTAATGATTTTATTGAGATTACAATAACCGGCCAGGGTGAAACAGATGCAGGATCAATTCAGGTAATCACCCGGATTCGTGAAGCAATTTATGGTGTTGATATTAAGCCTCCTTTGGGAAAAACAGGTGCACCGGGCGATAAAGTGGCGTATAATTTTACGGTGATCAATACAGGGGAAGTAAGTGAGACATATACCTTTTCCTATTCTGTTGATGACACTGATTGGGAGGTGAATCTAAGAGAGGAGGATAATGTTTTTTTGGAGGCGGGAGAAAGTAGGATAGTAATTATTGAGGTAGAGATTCCGTCTGATGCAAAAAATTTATCCACGAATCGTGTCATACTTGATGCTGAATCTCCACATGCAAGTGACTCTGCCAGTGTTACCACACAAGTGCTCTTTGAAGGTGATGGAGATGTTGAGGACTGGACACCCTATTTGGTGCTTATTATCGTAATTGCTATTATCTTGTTGGTGATTCAATATCTAGCTCAGCGTGGTTTCATGAATCGTGTAAAATTGGTGTGTATAGATCGATTAAGAGAAGTGGTTCCGGGTGGAGTCGCAGAGTTTTTAATCACGGTGATAAATCCCCTGAAAAAACAAAAAGAGGAAAAAAATATGTATCACCTTGATGTCAAAGGTGATATCCCCCAAGATTGGCAGGCAAAAATTGATCGGGATGTTGTGCCATTGGGGGCAAAAGAAAAAAAGGATATAACTTTAAGGGTATATTCAGCACGGGATGCACAGGTGGATGATTGGGCATCACTTGAGATCTGGGCATCTGATAAAGAAAAAACGGGGAAAACCGAAAAAATCTCGGTAATAGTTCTTATTAAGGAACCCAGCCCAGATATTACAATAAAAAATGTTACCTATGAACCAGATGAATTTAATACAGGTGACCGAGTTGTTCTCAAGGCAGATATTATAAACAAGGGAAGTGCACCTGCTGAAAATACCTCAATAAAGCTTATTGTAAATGGAGAAGAGCATAACAGGGTTGAAGGGGTTGCTATTCCCGCGAAGGGCCGTGTGAGTGTAAAAATCCCGTGGATTGTAAACCCTGGTGAAAACAAGGTTTATATCAAAGTAGAATAACCTTATTTCAATAAATGTTAATATTAGTCATCAGTAAGCAAATCATCATGCCAGGATTATTTTTTTACTGATTTACCCTGTGGCGTAACAAGATAGTGTGCAAGAAGAGAATATTTTAGGATTTCTTTTTGTGAAAAATAGAGATGGGTTAATTCTTTGTCTCACAAAATAAGATAGTTTAACAAGCAATCCAGAAAGATATTTATCAATATCTATTTTTTTATGTGTATATTGGGTATGTCTGTTCAATGATTGCTGCATAAATTTGGGATAAAGCAATAAGCCCGAGTATCCCAAAAAAAATGGTCAAGCCTCTCTTTTTATATATTAATGACACCGGGACGTATATGTATCACTTGTAGCCTATGCTACAATGATAAAGGCTAATAAAAACACGCTTTGGTGAACCTAAATGGATAAGGTATATCTGGTTTTAGTTAAGGGGATTTTGGATTTTTCCCATGAAAAGGATTGCACCTGTTTCCTTATGTTGTATAAAGAAAAGAAATGGATGGTCCGCCTCAAAGGATACATAATCAGGCACACTTGTTAACGATATATGTGCAGATGTTACAGCAGCTGCCTCTGATCCTTCCTCAGTAACATCAACAACTGCCTGGTGGATAACTCGTTCAATATACAAATCATGAGTATTAGCCATTCCTGAAAAATCCGCGGCAGATGTAAACGGGATCACCATCCCCATATCCATCAGATAATCCTCTAATTGATATCGTGTCTCAAGAGTAAACCGGGGTAATGAAACCCTGACAGCCCTAGTATTAAATGATGCCCTCCAGTCAGAAACATCCTGATAGGTCACCATCTGCTCAAGACTGGATAAATCATTATTTTTTGGGAGAGCAATAATCATGGAGAGGCTATCACCCTGGTAGGGAAGCTCCAATACCTGTACTGTTTCTGCCTCTGTATAATTATATCTTATGTCAGATGATGAATGCATCATGGGAGCCCTGACGGATTCCCCCAGGGATATTTCAAAGTCCTTCTCCTGTGTTTTTTCAGTATCAAAGGGTGTCTCCCAGAGACCCTTAAAATAAATCGCATTGGTAAGAATCATTACCGTAAATGGATCAATATCAGAACTGCTGAGAAAATCCTTAATTTTTCCGTGGGTATTTTTTTCCACCCAGTCATTAATCATGTATGCAGCCTCTATGGCTCTACTGAAACTCACATTGGTTGCCTGTGCCATATAATAATGTTTAAGGAAGTGGAGATATCTTTCATGGAAAGGATAGTTTTCCTGAATCCAGAGTGCATTCGCTGTGTTGAGAATATATTCCTTATCCTGGTTCAACAAATTGTAGATTTTTCCAAAGGAACACAACGCGGTGTCATTATTCTGGGGAAAATTAAGCACCGTCTGCATTTCCAACGCGGTATCATTACGTGCTCCTTCATAGGTCATGGCTAGAGCAACAAAAATGCTATAGGGAGAAAAGAACACATTGTCGTCATTACCCTGGGAAATATGTTTATATAAATCAAAGGCGAAAGTGTTCATGCTTGTTGCAAGTGACGACACGCTTTTATTGGTTGCATATGTATCAATGGCATGTGGGTGCCCACTAACTCCTAACCTAAAATCGAGATTAAAGAAATGGATGCTGGCTGAGACTATTACAACTAGGAGGACAACTATGGCAATAAATGTCATTATTTTTTGTTTTTTCATTATATCATCACCCTGTGTTTATTGTATATATGGTGTAATATAAAGGGGATACTTAAAAGATTATAAAATGTTTGGAATATGCCAAACATACAGTATACCCCCAGTGAGTCTTTTATATCTATTTGATCCTCTAGAGAAAAAGGACGCGGGGAGCGAGATTCGAACTCGCGTGGTCATAAGACCAATGGATTAGCAATCCATCGCCGTTGCCGGGCTGGGCCATCCCCGCAAGTAATTTTTTTTTTCTCGCCGTAATATTATCCTATGATAAAAAGTTTATCGGTAAGAGAGTTGATATTCGTTATATAGGGATAATTTTTTTATTTATTCAATAAAGGAGTATTTACCAGTGAGAAACTTGCATATCAAGGAGTAACCTAACCAAAAATATGCATTACGTGTGGGTAGAATACACACTTCAATTTCACTCCCTATTTTTACTTGTAGATTTGGTAGTATGCAAATCCTGTTCGGAATCAACCTTTTTACAAACTCTTCATCTTCCAAATAATATTTAAAAGTTATTATTTCTCCTGGAAAAAATATACAGAGAAAATTAACCGGTATCAAATTTTTTTATTAGATGAGATAAAAAACATTAAAGCCAATGGTAACTATCCAGATTCTAGATGACACTCTATTCTCATTCTCGGCTTAGTTGTTTTGAAAACTGTCCCCAGAAATATAAATTTTCCTACATTGATAAAATTAAAACAGAAACCGAGCAAACAATCGAGGCCTTTACGGGGGTACGGGTTCATAGGACTCTGGAGAAACTCTATCGGGATTTGATGTATGAGAAACATGATACCCTGGAGGAGCTAATGAATTATCTAAGAGATGACTGGGAAAAAAACTGGAATGACTCTATTATCGTGGTACGGAAGGAATACACACCAGAGAATTATTTAAAATTAGCTGAACGATGTATACAGGATTATTACCAACAATATCATCCTTTTAATCAGAATCGCACATTGGCTCTGGAACAACGGATTTTAATATCGCTCGATAACACTGATCGCTATAGATTGCAGGGGTACATTGATAGATTAAGTGATCTTGGAAATGGTAGATACGGCATTCATGATTATAAGACAAGTATGCATCTTCCCCTTCCAGAGTCTATTGAGAAGGATCGACAGCTAGCACTCTATTCCCTTGGTATACGCGAAAAATATCCTGATGCAGAAGAGATTAAACTGATTTGGCATTTTCTGGCCTTTCAAAAAACAATGGAATCCTCAAGAAGCCAGGAGGAGTTAGAAGAACTCAAAAAACAGACAATAACTCTTATAGATCAGATCAAAGAGGCACGTGATTTTCCACCACGGGTTTCTGCTCTCTGTGACTGGTGTGAATTCAGACCGATATGTAAAGAGTGGGCTCATTTAGCAAAACTTGAAGAAAAACCAGTGAACCAGTATCTTCACGACCCGGGTGTAGAATTGGTAAACAGATATATTGAACTTCACCAAAAAAAAAGAGATTTTAATAATACCCTTGATAGCGATCTTGAACAGATTCAAAATGCACTTATTCATTTTGCAGAAAAGGAAGAGGTTGACGTAATTTTTGGCTCTGATAGCAAGGTACGGGTAAGTATTAATAATCGTTATACAGTGCCTCCAAGGCAGACTGCTGACCGGGAGCATCTTGAGAAATTGCTTAAAAATATGGGTAAATGGGAGGAAGTAACCCAACTTGATTACAATATCTTAAATAAAATTTTAATTGAAGAAGCTTGGGAAAAATCACTGTTAGATGCTGTAAAGGAGTACATGAAACTAGAACAGACAAAACGCTTGTATCCAGGCAAGATAAAAACATGATAAGTATTGTAAAGATAGCGTTATATCAATCACGGAAAAAGAGATGAGGATATTACCAAAAAAAGAAAAAGTGATACTTTCAGTCAATAGTGACATAATAGATAATAAGTATGAATGAGAAGGAGTATACTGAGATGAAAAAAATAATTATTGGGATTGTGTTTTTGCTAGTACTACAGATTTTAGTGCTTACCAGCGGGTGTTTAGAGGGTGACAATAAGAGTGTTACCATGGATGTATGGGAATTTTGGAATGATCATTCATACTCTGAAAATAACAAAACAAGAGTATACAAAACCTTTTTTGTTTCCTTGGATGCGGGTGACACAGTTATTATAAAAGATATTATACATAATATGTCCTATCGTGCTAGTGAGAATTATACCCTAATAGAGTGTAATTCATTACTCAATCAACCTTCTCCTTTTCCCATCAAAGGTGATATTACTGATGAATTCAAAACGGGTGATAAGATTATGCTTACCCTAACTGTTATCGATGTTACTACAACCAGGGAAATGTATAATGAGACATGGATATGGGAAATGGAAACTATTCATGAGAGATGGGATAG
>DAQA01000026.1:0-688 GCA_002502685.1 Euryarchaeota archaeon UBA202 | reverse complement strand
AAACTATTTTTAATTGTAAGCCATTTTTACTTCCATGCTGATACGGTTTGCCCAGGAGGATGATGCAGAACAGATAGCGAGAAATAACGTCCAACTTGTCAGGATATCTGAAGATAGAGATATAGAATTTCATCAGGTTTTAAAGGGGGTAAAACAAGTTATTGCAAATAAACATAAAGGTTTTTATTTAGTCACTGAAGAAAAAAAAGAGATTATTGGACAGATACTGGTGACCTTTGAATGGAGTGATTGGCAAGCCTTGAACATTTGGTGGTTACAAAGTATTTATGTCAGAGAGAAGTGGAGGCAACAAGGTATACTAACAAAATTATTGGATTTCGTTCATGACTTAGCTGCTAAGGAAAATGTTACTATTTTTCGTCTGTATGTCCATAAAAAAAATAAGAAAGCAATTAAGATCTATGAAAAAATAGGGATGAAAAAAGAGCTATACACAATATATAGCCACACCATAGACATCTAGGATACAAGAATAATAAAAAAAAATATATTTTTAATATTCGGATATAAGGTAATGGTACAATGATTTTTGATGCATCCTCCATAAGTTTTTAAAAAGAAATATATTGAAAATTTGTAGTAAAACAACCCTTTCCACGCCAAGAAATCCAAGAGATATCGATGAACAATGTCCTCGCGTGGATGTCCGGGATAATGACTCAGTATG
>DAQA01000001.1:10592-14433 GCA_002502685.1 Euryarchaeota archaeon UBA202 | reverse complement strand
AATGTTTTAAAGATTATTAAGGAAGAATATAGGTTAGGTTACCATAAGTCAGCAAAAATAGCTCAAATTAGCATGAAGGTTGATATGTGGGCTGTAACTGGTTTGGATGATAAGATAGTAAAAAAGGCTATGTTTAGTCCCAAGGAATCTATTCAACAAACAATAAATGATGCACTAAGGATAACTCAAGAGAAAAACAAAACGGCACGAGTTGTGATTATGCCACAGGGTAGTCTTGTTGTTCCTTTATTGGAATGATTAATCTAAATTTTTTATCTGATTGAAATAGTATATTAAAGCATTTATGAAAACGTTTTTTATATTTCTTTAAACCCGAAAATTATACCTAAACATGAAGAAATCTTTATTGTTCCATATCCTATTTTCCAAATATTAATCCTTTCTATTATCTTGGAAAAAATTCATAAATACTGAACCATTATAAACATGTCTCAATATGGATTATAAAAAATCTTTGCAAAAACTAGAAGAAGGGATTCAAAATCTTGACAAATTGAATAATACAGTCCCTATTATTGTTGAGGGAGAAAAAGACATTATTGCTCTTAATGCTTTGGGGATACATGGAAAAATAATATCCCTTAATTCAGGATTGAGCATCTCAAATTTGTGTGATACCATTGCAAAAAAATGGAATGAAATTATCATCCTTACCGATTGGGATAGGCAAGGTGGGAGGCTTTGCAAACACCTTATTGATAATCTGAAAGGAAGAACAAGGTGTAATACTGATTTTAGAAAAATTTTTGCAAAAAATGCATTGGTTAAAGACATGGAAGGGCTACCTAAATATATAAGTACCCTGAAACAAAAAATTTATCATTTGTCTTAGAACCTTTTTTGGATAGTTTAGATTTAAGCCAGCAAAATATATATTAAGTAGTGCTGATGAGATTCTATGGAGAATTATTTAGACACTGACAATCTAGCAATCTCCTTCCAATTATGTATAGCATTTTTTGTTGCTTCTACTTCATCTATACGCTGAAAAGATGTATGGTGAGGAGCAGTTTTTACAATGGAGGGCTCCTCCTTAGATATTTTAATTAGTGCATCAATATAATCATCAAGGGATTTTTTGGTCTCTGTTTCTGTTGGCTCAATCATTAATGCCTCATTAACAATTAATGGAAAATAGATAGTTGGAGCATGAAAGCCATAATCCATCAATCGCTTGGCGATATCCAAAGCCCTTATCCCTTTTTCTCTTTTTAAGTTTATAGCACTGGCAACAAATTCATGCATCCTTTTTTTCCCAAATGGGATAAGATAACTTGAGTTTTTAAGTCTATCAAGCATATAATTAGCGTTGTGGACTGCCCGTTCAGTTATCTTGGTTAATCCATCTCCACCATTCATTATAATATAAATATATGCCTTCAATAAAACAGGGAAATTTCCATAAAACTGTGAAATTTTGCCTAATGATTTTGGATGGGCATAGCTGAAAAAATATTTTTTATCTCGTCTTATCCGGGGGATAGGCAGAAATTTCTTAAAATCCTTTCTCACACCCACCGGACCTGCCCCTGGTCCTCCGCCCCCATGTGGGGCAGCAAAGGTCTTATGAAGATTCAAATGGACAATATCAAATCCCATATCACCTGGTCTTGCCTTACCCATTATTGCATTCATGTTTGCTCCATCATAATAGAGAAGAGCACCTGCTTTCTTTACTTCACTTGATATTTCTAGGATATCCTTTTCAAAGATACCAAGAGTGTTAGGGTTTGTCAACATAAAAGCAGCTGTTTTAGAGGAAAGAACACTCCTTAATGCATCCAAATCAACCACACCCTCATGGGAGGGTATTTCTATAACAGTATATCCTGCCATTTTTGCAGAGGCTGGATTAGTTCCATGAGCGGAATCAGAGATAATAACTTCATCTCTTCTTTCACCATTTTCTTTATGATAAGCTTGGGCAATAAGCATTCCCAACAATTCTCCATGTGCCCCAGCTGCCGGCTGTAGAGTAAATGCATCCATCCCAGTAATAACACATAATAATTTTTCCAGTTCAAACATGATCTGTAAAGACCCTTGTATCGTTGTATCATCCTGGTAAGGGTGAACCTGTGTAACTACATCCCAGTTGGCAATCTCCTCTGAAATTTTAGGATTGTATTTCATTGTACATGAACCCAATGGATAAATACCTGTATCTATCCCATAATTCATCTGGCTAAGATGGGTATAGTGGCGGACAATCTCACTTTCAGGCAGCGTAGGAAGTTTTAAAGTTTTTCTTTGAAGGGAGACCGGAAGTGGATTCCGAGAGTTATCCATCTCTTCATTTGTCCCTAACTCATTAAGCAATAATTCTGGATAGTAAGCCATCTGATATCTTTCTTCTTTCATGTTTTTTCTATTGTTTGTAGGATCTCATGTATTTCTTCAGCAAATCCATTGATAAGCTCTATAGAATGCATTTCTGTGACTCCAAATAAAAAAGACTCACCGAGTTCAGGAAACCAGTTCTTCAAAATCAATCCACCTTGGAATTTTCTTTTCAACAATGCATCATTTAATTTTTTAGAATTTATTGGCGAAATTGCCACGAAATCATTAAAAAACTGTTTTTTAAAGGGAAAAGAAAAACCATATTTTTTTAATAAAGCAGCCAAATGATTGGCCCTTTCCATATTTGTGATTGCTAGTTCCTGTAGACCCAGTCCCCCCAAAAGTGCCAGATATACAGTTGCTCCGACGGCACAAAGTGCTTCATTGGAACAAATATTGCTTGTTGCTTTTTCTCTTCTGATGTGCTGTTCTCGTGTTTGAAGTGTCATACAATATGCCCTTTTTCCATTTTTGTCATGAGTGGCTCCCACTATTTTCCCAGGCATCATTCGAACATGATTTTTTTTACATCCAAAAATACCGAGCAGTGAACCACCAAGATTTAGATGATTCCCCAACCCTTGTCCCTCCCCAATGATGATGTCTGCACCATATTCATTTGGAGGCCTCATTAGTGCAAGGCCTAGGGGATTAATTCCCACTATGAGAATGGTATTCTCTGTGGTTTCCCTGATTTCATCAAGACGAGTATCAAAAATACCAAAAAAGTTTGGATTTTCTATATAGACACCAGCGACATCTTTTGTATTCAATTCCGATATATCCACAAGGCCATCATCTTGATATCTAAGCTCTTGTATTTCCATTCCTAAATTATTTACATAGTTCCGTAAGACTGTTTTTTTTTCCCAGGAAATATTTGCAGGAATAATAAATCGGTTTTTTTTGGTAATTCTAGAGGACATGAGCGCTGCTTCACCAAGAGCGGTTGCAGAGTCATATGTACTGATGTTAATGGTATCCATTCCTGTTAATTCTGCAATCATTGATTGGTATTCGAATAATACGTGTAATATTCCTTGAGAAAATTCAGGTTGGTAGGGTGTATATGAGGTAAAGAATTCTGATCGGTTTACAATGGCTTTGACAACTGCAGGAACATAATGTGGCTTAACTGAGCCACCTAAAAAAGATGGTGCTTCGTCAAAGGGGATATTTTTTTTAAGGATATGTTTGAGCTTATTTTTTGTTTCCATTTCTGATATTCCTTTTGGTATATCAAATTTTTTAAGCAATATTTTTTTAGGAATATCAGTGAAAAAAGCTTCAATGTTGTTTAATCTGTTTTTTTTAGGGGGCATGCTTAAATTCTGTGTAGCCACATTTTCCACAGCTGAGTCTGTCTTTGTGTTCCGCTAAAAAAACCCCTTCTCCGCATTTTGGACAGGTTTTCCGTTTGCGTATAAGTTTTTGGTTATCTACCTGGTATAGTTTTCGCTTCATTTTTTATCTCCCT
>DAQA01000001.1:0-10485 GCA_002502685.1 Euryarchaeota archaeon UBA202 | reverse complement strand
TAGGTTTCTCTGCAGGTTTTTTTGTTTCACCTAAATTTCTTTTGAAGATATATCTGGGCTCAATTTTTTCTGCACTTGTTCTAGACGGATAAATCTTTGCGTATCCAAGTGTTTCTGATACACCGTAACGAGATTTCATCCATTCAATAATAATTATCTTATTTTTTTCCCCTAATTTTTCTGCAAGGCTTTCCCTAATTCTTTTCCTCGTAGGGGTTCCACCTTCATGGACTAATTTGAAATTAATCTCTACTCTGTCAAAAAGCTTATTTTCTTTCATATTCTCAATTTCAATTTCCATTGTTATCCTCCATTTTGTTGAGAAAACCACGGACTATCTCTTTTTGTTTTTCTTTCACATCTATCATTGCAATACCTTTGGAAGGTAAGCCATAGATTACTGTTGTATTTTTTGGGGCCAGTAAAATGGCAGGGAGAGCAGCCATATCCTCTTCTCCTTCAACCTCTATTCGTGTTCGTTTTTTAGATGAATATCCAATTGAAATACTTTCCCATAACTCTTTGGTGATACGTTCAGGAGGATTGACAACTGTGAGTACCTGTTCCCCAATTTTTTTGATTTTTTTTTGTTGCTCTTCACCAAATTTTTTTCTTCCACTCTTAAAATCAACGATACACATGTCAGGTTCAATACCAACTTTTTTCAATGTTAAGGTCACTTCATCACCCACAGCTACAACTCTTCCTTTTATCTTATCCCTTAATTGGTTTTCATCAATAATCTCTCCAATATTATTCCTAAGCTCGGATCGAAATTCAGTCGGTAGTTTGTACATCATTATTATCTTACCTTCAAGGCATATTTTCCTTTGGCTTTAAGATTCAGTTTATCAGCAATTCTTGATTCTTTGGGATCCACTATGATAAGATACCCCTTCCAATGGCTAGAAGTTGGTATTCCGCAAATAGGACAAATATTTTTATTTGTTAGTAAATGGCAATTTTTACACGCTTTCATCTTATTCCTTTTTTCCTTGCTTTTTCTTTTTTTCCTTATTTTCTTCTTTTTGGTCTTTTTGCCATTCTTCCTTGCCTAATGCCGGTTGTCTCATTGTTAATCCAATTTTACTTTCACGAGGGTTTAATTCATTAAATGAAATAGCAATTATTCTGGCCTTTACTTTATCACCAAACGTCAAGGAATGTTTTGTTTTTTTTCCTGTTAATCTTTTATTTTCTTTATCTATTAGTATATGATCGTCCATAATCTGGCTTTTATGTATCAATGCATCCAAAGGACCAATGTGGCAAAATGCACCAAAATCAGATATTTCACAGATAATTCCATGGATAACTTCATGTAAAAGGGGTTTAAACGTTAATGCCTTGAAAGTAACTTCTTGGTAGACGGCCCCATCACCATGAATAACTTTTCCTTCCTGTAACCTTTTCACATCTTTTGTGGCTACAATTAAGCCATTTTTTTTATCTATCTTTCCCTCAAAAGTTTTTTTGACTATTTTATCTGCTGCATTATCTAGATCCCTTCCAATATACTCCGGGGGTATCCTTATAGTATTATTCAGTTCTATCATCTGGTACATCTCGCATGAAATATGACCAAACCTTATAAAAGTAGTGGTTTAACAAACTAACCTTATAAAACCCCCAAAAATGAGGGAGTTTATTAAGGCTTTGACATGGTTACTGGTATGCCAAATCGAGGGTTTTCGTCTCGTCTTTTTTGTTATCAATGGTGTCTAATATTTGATGCAGAGTGTTAGCATCAATTCCCTGTTTAGATTTTTCGTTATTGCAGTACTGTCTAACATACAGCGCTAAGGTGTACAGCAGACATTCTTTATTTTGGGCTATAGGAATAGCACTAATGCCGTTGAAATAAATTTTATTAATCATGCTAAATAGGCCAAAAAAAAATAAAATCAATCTATAATTCCTTTACAAAAGAATTTCTCCAACTCCTTATATTAATATGTAAATTTTTTTTGTAAACTATCAACTTTACGTTTGATATCCACCAAAGATTTAGCTCCAGCAAGACTAGCTACTTTTTTTCCATAACTAAAAAAAACTAGATAGGGAATGCTCATAACATGATGTTGATCTGCTATCTTTCTATATTGCTCGATATTGAGTTTTCCAACGGCCACCTTTCCTTTATATAGTTTTGATAAACGTTGAATCCTGGATGACATTGTTTTACAGGGAGTGCACCATGGTGCCCAGAAATCCACTAAGGAAAGAGGATATTTTTCGATAAATAAAATAAAGGTCTTATCATCTAGTTGTACCACTGCAGTAGGCCATTCTTCTAATGAAAGAGGTTCTCTTTTTTTCCTCATCCCAAGGATATCTAATAGTCCCATGTTACGTTTTTTTTATAGTTTCTCATAACTTATATCTTTTTTCTAATCCTTTCATTTATTTATTATACTTTACCCCTTGTTTAAATTCAGCAACTACAAAAGGTTAGAGTGTTAGTGACTTGGTATAGGATGATAATTAAAAGAGTAGAGGGTTAAAGGGGATACAAGGGGTGAATTGCAGGTGTATAAAGGAAAATCAGGAAAAATAATTCCGTATTTTTTTTATTGCCACTGTTTTTTTTGTGGGATAAACTTGTATTTTTGCTTTACAATATATTGTATCCCCAGCATCGCTAAAACATATCCTTTTTTTATATGCTTTTTGCTTATCTAATCGAAGATATAAAAAACATTTATTATCGATGCGTTTTTCAAGCTTACTTACAGAAATATGCTTGTGTATCTTTTCCAAAAAATCATTGATATGATGCTTTTCTTTCAGCATTAACTCATAAATAAAGATTGGAGTCTTTGATACACTTGATGTTTGTATTTCATGCAAGTTAATTTCATCAGGAATAGTTTCTCCAAAAGCAACAAAAAGCAGAGCATCCTTCACTCGGTGAATCTCTTCGGTGGGATAACAAAAAATCCGAAAATAGATATGGCTAAATAAGGCCATTGACTAATGTTATTTACCCCGCTTTTTGTTTACCCTAAGAGAAGGACGAGTTTTTTCGCTTCCTTTTCCCTTATTTTTCAATCCTCTACCTTTTTTCCCTACAGATGTTTTTCCCCGGAAAACCCGGTTCTTGTCAGCTGAAATCCACCTAATCCGGGAATCATGAGATATGACGGGGTGAGATGGATCAACCAAGATAACTTCATAATAATACGCTTTCCCATCTTTTCCAACCCAATAAGAATTTAAAACTTCCATATTTGGATATCTTTTGGCAACCCGTTCCTCAGCAATTCGCTGGATGGACTTGGCAGGAGTTAGTTTTTTGAAACCCATCCGTGAGGGTTTTCTTCCTTTATCGGGACGAGACTTTCGAAGGCCACCCCGGCGTACCCTCGCTCGGACAAGAACATACCCTTGTTTTGCTTTGTAACCCAATGATCTGGCCCTATCCAACCGTGTAGGTTTCTCTATCCTCACAAAACTTTTACCTGATCTCCATTGAATTAATCGTTCCCATTGTGGAGAATTATATGTATGAACAGGTTTCTTCCATTGCTCTGCGATGCGACGATAGAGATTCATGGTTTGGGGAAAGAAAAAGTATTATATAATTATTTGGATATCACGGTAATAATATCATTATGTTTAAGTACATGATCACTACCAATAACCTGTTTTGTCCGGGCATCAATTGCTCGAATGAATTTATCACCAATATCAGTATGGATTTTATAAGCCAAATCAAGAGCAGTTGACCCCTGGGGTATAAGGTATGCATCAGGCAAAACCTGACCATCTTTATTGGTAAAATGAGTGCTGTCTTCAACAGGATATACCACAATGAGCTTTAAAAGATCAAACACAGCTTTTTCGATACAGTCTTGAACACCTGTAGATCCATAGCTATCAAGAACATGTGTCTGTAAAAATTCTAACGCCTTAATTTGTTTTTCGTTCATGTTCTCATCATGAACAATAACAAATTGTGAATCCCCTGGTTTATACTTGATTAATCCTTTTTCTGCGGCATGTGACAAAGCAAGTTCTGCTTCTGCACTGGTAGGTATAGCCACGCCCCCATCTATTTCTTCTATTATATCGGAAGCAACCTTATCGCATTTATTAAGAGCCAGTATCATAGGTTTGCTGATTTTTCGAATCTCTTTTGCCAATAACAAAATCTCTTTCTCTGTCCATTGGCTAAAAGCTGTGTCACAGCCTAGATTTTTTACTGCCTGATGGATATCATTGAGTTTAATACCTAAGCCAGTAAGTTTAATTTCTAGCAATCCCCCAATTTTTTCCCCTTCCAATTCAACTTTACGAATCATTCTCATCCAGTCCTTAGAAAGTATACCCTTAATCCAATAATCAATTTCTTCCTCAAGAAAAGTGATATCTAGACGAGGATCATGGGAGCCAATTTTACAGGGCTTACCTTCCTCATCTGTCGATCCAGAAGCATCAACGATATGAATCAAGCACGAAGCCTGTCGGAGATCATCTAAAAACTTGTTACCTAAACCACGTCCCTCATGAGCCTTGGGGACAAGGCCAGCTACGTCAATTGCCTCAATGGGTATATATCGTATTCCATCTCTACATTCTGAATTCTGAGGGTCACAGGTTAAACCATATTCTTTGCAAGGGCATGGAAAACGCGCATACATTACCCCACGATTAGCATCTATTGTGGTGAAAGGATAAGATGCCATTTCTGCATGGGCTTGGGTAGCCGCATTGAAAAACGTTGACTTGCCTACATTAGGCTTGCCCACGATGCCAATTTGCATAGCCATATGAATACCATTCCGTTTCCCCTTCTTAACTTTTCCTATAGCAAAACTTTTTAGGGTATGCCAAGATAAAATTTCGATGCATAACGAGCCCCCATCTATACCCCCAATTCAAAAGACTCACATTACCGATATCGTAAAACGATATTTTAACATTTATGAAAATATTACAAATGAAAAATATCTCGCTTATTATATTGACACCCCTACTGACATTAACCTTTTCAATGAGAATTTTGATAAACTTCGTGATGACTTATCATCTAAAAGTTTTATTCCAGTATTACGTAAAAAACATGGAGAATACATTATTTATATCATCCCTAAATCACCTATTAAAAAAAAATCATTTGTGATACCATTAATCCTCCTTTGCGCGACACTTGTCACTACGATACTATCAGGTTCATTTCTTTTTACTGAAACACTGGATCTGAGTGAATTATTTAAAGGAGAAAACCTCCTGTCAGGATTTCTCTTTTTCTCATTTCCTCTTTTATTAATACTGGGTATACATGAGATGGGTCATTATTTTGTTTCCATAAAGCACCAGTTAACTCCGTCACTCCCCTTTTTTATTCCCATACCCCCAAATCCGATATTTCCTTTGGGAACAATGGGAGCATTCATATCTATGAAAGAACCCATACCTGATCGAAAAGCACTCCTTGACATTGGTGCCGCAGGACCAATTTGTGGATTCTTGGTAGCAATCCCTATAACAATTATTGGTTTAACAATGTCCACACTTACACCGCTTACTGACATACCCTCAGGGACACCCGTTTTGGGTGAACCCCCCTTATTTTTATTATTGATTAGAATTTTAATCCAGATACCCCACGGCTCAACAGTCATGCTTCATCCTACAGCTTTTGCAGGATGGGTTGGCTTATTGGTAACTGCCATAAACCTTTTACCTGCCGGACAATTAGATGGGGGCCATATTGCTCGAGCAATCCTTGGTGAAAAACAGAAATATGCAAGCTGGGGAACGCTTGTTTTAATGATGGGATTAGGTATTTTTTATCCTGCATGGATTTTTTTTGCTTTTCTCATTGTCTTTATCTTGGGAAGCAGGCATCCAGCCCCGTTAAATGATATGATTACATTGGATACAAAAAGGAAATGGATTGCCTTAGTTACTTTGGGGATATTTATTCTATCCTTTACACCTATCCCTATACACCCGTAGGATTTGCATTCATAAATTTTTATATTTCAAGGCAAAATTTTTACCTGTTGAAAAAAAATGGACCGGATGGGATTTGAACCCACGGCCTTCTCCATGCCAAGGAGACGATCTTCCACTGATCTACCGGCCCATATCACTGGTTTAAACCATTTTAGCATCTATTCATCTTTCATAAACTTTTGTCCTTCATTTCGTTACAGAGAAAATTATATATCAGCATAGCACCAGATGACTAAAAAAGGATTCCTAGACGCTTAATATCCATTACTCCCTGCAGAAATCGATAGTGTTAAAATAAAGGAAAACTTATGTGACATATAATGGCTGATTTATACCCCTTGGAAAATGAAATTATCCATCAAAAATTTCGGCCCCATAAATTATCCTTTATAGGTTCATATATTTTATCCACATATATCATTATTTGGAGTCTATTTGTATTTTGGTTGATAAACTCCCCCTATTGGGACTCAGTAAGCTCCGCATTACCCTTTGATTCCCTGTCTATTATTGCACTCTGGTGGGTTGGTCTTTTAGCAGGAGGCATAATCGCGTCTTTGCTCTTGGTGAAATGGAGAATATTTTTTATATATCTGGGTATCCTTCTTGTAGGCACCTTGATAATGCATTATCAAAGATGGAACTTTGAATATACTTTTTTTATCCCTGCATACGCAGCTGTAATATCACTTTGTGGACTACTCTTTATCGACATATATCGCCGGTCACATAAATATTACATCACCAATTTTCGCCTAGTGCTTCAAGGCGGACTTTTCAAGCTCCGGGAAAGAACTCTGCGGTACGACAAAATCACTGATATTGAAGGATCTCAAGGAATCTTTGGTTTCCTATTTAGATTTGGAGATATTATACCTGTAACCCAATCTGGTTTTGGTTTAGGAGCAGACGCTACTTTTGCAGGTATTGGTGCCGGTATTACACCCCATAAAAAGAGTAGGTTAGACTTTTTTATGGGGGGGAACAAAGAGATTCAAACACCTCGTACTCGAAGTTACTATAAGCTCCAAGGGGCCTATCCTTATAGGAATATAAAATCTCTATTAGAAAACATAATTCAAGAAAACACAATCTCTCCTTATCAAAAAGAACAAGTTGAGCTTCAAAAAGAAATGGTTGAATTACTAAAAAAACAATAATAGAAATGCGAATTTTATTTGAAGTTTCTGGTGAACATCCATTACTACCAATCGCTGAAATTAAAGCTCTTCTGGCTTCTCAAAATATTTTATTTAGAATATGTAAAAAAGGTAGAGTTTTTATTATTAATGCCCCCATGGATCTTGAAGTGCTAAAAAATCTGGCTTCTCGATTAGCTCTATCATTTCGTATCAATGAATTACTTTATAGCGCACAAAACAGGAAAACTCTGATGAGCAATGCAAAAAAAATTTATGTTCCTCCCGGTACTTTCCGTGTACGAGGGAAAAAAATTGGTGATTCCGATCGGAAAGACAATTTGATGTTGATTGAAAAGGAACTGGGGGCACGTATTGCTGATGATAAAAAAGTTGATTTAAAGACACCAGATACTGACATCCGTATTCTTTTAACTAATAAATTTTATGTATGCCGGAAGCTTTTTGACATTGATCGCCGATGTTTTGAACAAAGACGGGTGATCTATCGACCCTTTTTCTCCCCTATTTCCTTACATCCACGTATTGCGCGGGCACTTGTTAACTTATCAGGTATCAAGAGGGGGGAAAAACTCTTGGATCCATTCTGTGGAACGGGGGGTATACTCTTAGAAGCAGGAATGATTGGAGCGCATGTTTTTGGGAGTGATTTTGAAAAAAAAATGGTGGAGGGGTGCAAAAAGACCTTGGATTATTATGGAATATATCCTTATACTGTATTCCAAGCGGATGTCGGCGAAATTGGAAAAATTGGTAAAGTTGAGGGGGTGGTCTCTGATTTTCCCTATGGGCGCTCTACACGTATTAATAGTAAGTTGGAGGACTTATATGCTCGGGCATTTGAGAATATTCAAGCAGTTTTAAAAAAAGATAGACAGGCGGTTGTTGGTTTACCCAATCGCGATGCGGTAAAAATTGCAGAACCTTATCTGGAAGTGTTACAAATTTATCCGTATTGGGTACATAAGAGTCTTACTAGATATTTTACTGTTTTTAGGGCTTAGACACAAATATATTTCCCGGTATATAGAATCGTAATGGTTCAGATGTGTCCTCTCTAACGCCGATTCTAGGGGAAGATTTTATGTTACAATGTAGCTTATATCCTTCCCGAATCGTCACTTCAGATTCTCTTTTATAGATCTTCTGTCCATTTAGGTTTTTGGTAATGCCAAATGCCTGGGTAAGTTTACCTGGTCCAGAGGTTAGGTTTCTAGCTGTATTTACTGGCCGATTTTTATACATGATATTCATACCTGTAAGTGGTTCAGCTGCTCGAATAAGTACGGCTGACGGAAGATTCTTTTGCTGGGTGACGATATTAAATAACCAGTGGCCGTGGACCATATAAATAAAGATTATACCTGCGTCATTCCACATCCACTTATTCATTCGTGTTTTTCCAGTAGATGCACGAGATGCAGGATCACT
This sequence comes from Euryarchaeota archaeon UBA202, assembly GCA_002502685.1. Classification (GTDB taxonomy): domain Archaea; phylum Thermoplasmatota; class E2; order UBA202; family UBA202; genus UBA202. Next base: position 1,930 of record DAQA01000001.1, on the reverse strand, counting down.
TGTACCGTAATAGGCTTCAGTTTCAACGATTCGCCCAGCTATTTTTTTCCTTTGTATGATATGGCCTAATAGATCCTTTGCGACTTCAACAGGATCACGATTATAAAATGTGTAATCTAATAATTTTGATTTCACTGGGTACCTTGGGGGGTTATAATCAAAAAAATTCATTGGCTTATATCATTATCTATATGAAATATTTTTTTGTTTTTGAAAAGTGGATGACCTGGGTCCTATTAAAAGGAAAATGACGGGGGGGATGGGTCTTAGGGTAACTTAAATGTTTCAATCCAGTGTTTGCAGACCTCCCTAGTCTTTTGTTCTGCTATCCCCACATATTTCTCAGGGTTCTTTAAAATGTTTTTCTGGGTGGTGGTGAGCTTATCAAGATATGGTTTTAATTTTTTGTCTTTCCAAATAAGGTCACCAAACTTTGTTCCTGTTTCCCGGGATTGGGTAATGATCTCTTTTACATATTCGTAAGCACTGGGAAAGCCGTTGATTGCTAAAAGGGTATAGAGAGGTTCAGCTATAATATATTCTTTACTCATCTGAAGATTTTTTTCCATGTTTCCTTTTTTTATTTCGATTTTTGTCAGTGATTCACTTAATCGTACAACTGAATGTATAAAGGCGGTGAATAATTCTGAAATAAAACGGGTTGATGCAGAATTTGTTAAATCACGTTGGTGTTCTGATATCTGGTCCATCATATGTGTTACAATTCGGGGTAGAAAGGCTTTCCACATACTTTTCACATGTTCAAAGTGCCATGGATTAACCTTATGAGGCATTGTTGACGATCCAACATGAATACTTTTTTCCTTAGGAACCATATCAATTTCATCTATCTCACTTCTCATTAGATGCCGCATATCATCGGAGAGATTAGCCAAAACCGAAAAACAGGATAAAACACCATAGACAAGATCCAACAGGGGTTCAGGCTGAACAATTTGTGATGAGATAAGGACAGGTTTAATCCCTAATTCCCTAAGAACTTCTTGTTCAAATGTCCTTGGAGATAGATTATATTGCTCCCCCACTATGGAAAATGAATTATATGATCCAACGGCTCCTGATATTTGGCCAGGAAGATGGTTACCTGTCTCTTGCAGCATGCCTATTCTTTTTCCAATCCTATCAACATAATTTGCCATGGCAAAACCAAATGTGATCGGCTCCGCATGTTTGCCATGTGTCCTTCCAATTTGAAGAGTGCTTTTTTCTCGAAGCGCCAACTGGATTAATATTTTCTCCAACTCAAGGAGTTTAGGAATCATTACATTATTGGTCAAATCTTTATAACGGCAGGCATTACCGGTATCCACAATATCTGCTGAGGTGACAAAGAGATGGATATAGGGTTCTGCTTGCTGACTAATTTTATCTTTTATACACCGTACAAGTGCTCGAATATCATGTTCAATTTTTTTATCCTCGCTTAAAATCTCTTGGGAGGTGATATTTTTTATAGCTTTCTCTACCTCGGTTGCAACGGCAGGAGGACATATACCCAATTTGGCCATAGCTTTCACCAAAGCCATCTCAACCTTTAACTGATAGGTAATCTGGGCTTCATATGACACATAGGGGTTTAGCTCCTTAAACAGGTTTTCATCAGCAAGATAGTATCTATAGTCCAATGGGCTTACACAGTTGAAAATATCCATTATTACCCTCCGATTTCTATTTTTTTTTTTATTGGTTATATGTCCCCTATAAAGGATTTGAGGAGATTAATGAGTTCATCCTTTAAAAAAATTCCCTAGAGGATACATTGTGCCATTACACATCCTCTGTTTTATTGCCTGTGAGGGATAGGGGAAAGTGACATCCTCTCCGGCATGAATGCCGGAACCTCCTATTAGGCACATTTTGTTGTATTTAGAAAAACATCAAGACGGGTTTGTTGAAGTCGCTGATCACG
>DAQA01000028.1:3466-32405 GCA_002502685.1 Euryarchaeota archaeon UBA202 | reverse complement strand
GGGGAGGGCGGCTGGGCTGGTGTCCCCGGCGTCATTGTTGCTCCCGGCGTCATTTTGGCCATTGAGGGTCACGGTGAGGGCATAGTCTCCGGTTCCCGTTCCCTCATTGGCAAAGATTTGTAAGAAATGTCGTCCTGTTTCCAGGGCGGTATAGTCTTTTCCTTGTGGCTGACCTTTGCTGTCAAGTATTTCATAATCATAGTCTTGTGCACTGCCTAGGGAGACCTGGATGGTTTGGCCTTCACAGACAGAGAAAAGATACCAGTCCTCTGTATCCCGGTTATCGGGATCGAGCGTTCCCGATGTGCCTCTACCGGGTGCCCCATCTGCAGCTTCACCGGGATAGAGGGGGAATGACCGAGTGATTTTGTCCCCTGCGTCCGTGTTGTACCCGGCGTCATTTTGATTGGCTGCAAGGTTGCTTGTGGCCATGTCTTCTTCATTGATATAATAATAGCGATCCAATTCGATATATTCATTTAACTCATCCTGATCAGTTGGGGAAAATTTTTCCAATAATATATTTTGGCCAGTAGATGTTGTTTGAGCATTACTTTTTTGACTTATTTCTCCTCTGTTGGTGCTGGGTGTTTTTTCCTGGATGGAAAAGGATGGTGAAAGCATTGTTGTCAAAAGAAGGGTCGATATGGCTATTATCATTACACTTTTTGTCATTCTTGACACTTTCATTTTTTTTTGTGCCTCCATCATTATATAATCATTCATTTATTTAAATTTATTCCTAGTCAGAGTCATGATTTGATAAATAAAATAGGGGGTGTAGTAACATTTTTAAAGGCAGAAGGGATAATAAATGTGGAGGCCAACTAAATGAAAAAAGAAAAAAAAGTTTTAATTGGATTAATAACCCTAGTGCTCTTAGTATCAGCCATAAGCATACCCCCTGTGCTATCACATACCTCTAAAAAAATACAATCTGTCCCAAATTTTCAGCCTGATTACACACAATACCTAACCAAAGAAAAAGTAACAGGGGACTGGATTCATTCCTACAAAACGGATTCTTCAAATCCTAAGAACAGGGTGCAATTAGGAACTGATATCCAAGTCAGTCCGTTCCTGGAAAATGACGCTCATCCAGCCCTAGCAATAGATGGTGATGGTAATCCCTTCATAGCCTATGATCATGAAACCGAAGATTTGAACACCGAGCTATATTTCCAAAGATCATTTGACCGAGGAAACACATGGCCAGAGGACGAAATCATATTTATCTCCAGTGAAGAAATCAGTCCCATAAAACCCACAGTTGACATAACAGCGGATGGAGCACGGGGCCTGGCCACCTTTGAAAATAATCTCGAAGAACCAGTGCTTTACTTTTTAGATGCACTGGATATTAATGACCCCGGAAGCTGGGCTCTCTATTATTTTGACATGTCTGGTGACACCCCCTTTGTTTTGGGAACAGCCATTGCTGCATATGGTACCAACACAGGAGTATTAGCCTGTATACGGGATGTAACCAGTTCAGCCTCTGGTGAAACATTCGAGGAAAAATGCCTTGTCCTCTGGGCCAATGACCTTGATGGAGACACCTGGAGCAATGTATTCTGGGGTATTGAAGCACCCATGTCAAAACCCGATGTTGCCACCGGGGGAGACAGAATATATGCCGCCTGCGAAGTCAACGATATCGACCGCACCCATATCCTTACCATGTACGCACCCTATGACACACCAGACTATTCAGGATGGCGCGGCAGCCAAATAGTTCGAGGCTCAAGCAATCTTACCAATCCCCAACTAGCCATAAGTGGAACCAACCGCTATTGTGTGGTTGAAAATGACATCAATGGAAACAAGGATATCCTCTGTTACAAACAAACAGGATCAATGTGGAGACGCTACACTGTTGTTGACACACCTGAGGATGAAATGTATCCTGCAATCACAGCAGATGGCGACACTGTCACTGTTACATTTATTAAAAACGGGAACCTCTACATGTCCAAATCAGAGGATAAGGGAAGCACCTGGAGTGAGCCCACACAAGTAAATGATGAAGAGGGCACCGTTGTAGGCGATCATCGCAATGCAGACATGAAAGGACCCTATATGGCCTGGACAGACAATCGAAATGATAACACTGATATCTATTTTGATATCGGGACAGCTCCCTTGGTGGGTATACCCGCTGTATCAGGTGGATTTGGTGTTACAGCAACCATTGAAAACACGGGAACCGCGGATGCAACAGATGTTGAATGGAGCATAAACGTTGATGCACCACTTCTCCTTATCGGAGGAGAGGCGAATGGAACCATACCTATCCTACCCGCAGGCAATAGTGAAACAGTCAAAAGCGGGTTCCTGTTAGGAATCGGCAAAGGCACTATAACCATCACCGCAGATGACGCCGAAACAACAGCAAGTGGTTTTATTCTCGGGCCGCTAGTCCTTAATGTGCAATAAGAAAAAAAATAAAAATCCTTCTCTTTTCCCTTCCATCTCTCTTCCCCCCCTTTTATTTCTTTTACATTGTTTCCTTGAGTCAAGTAGAAAAATAGATTATTTGATTAAAAGAACTAAAAAGATAAAATTACTATATTACAGGTATCATGACTACTATATATAATCATCGTATAATCATCGGTAAATATTTAAGTAAGTAAGCAATATAGGTTATGGAGGCAAAGGAAATGAAAAAAGCCAAAAAAGCAATATTTATAGGAGCTATAATAATAGCAGCAATGCTATTCATGCAAGTCACCGCTGTACCCACAGAACCCTCAACAACTAACCCCAAGGTGATTAGCAGCACCCTAAAAGCAATAAATCAACCCATCCCACGGGCAGTAAACCAAGGAAATGTACTCATATCAGCAGACAACCCCGATGGAGACGACCAACATCCGCAAGTAACCAAAAATTCACAAGGAACACTAATCGTAGTCTATGAACAATCCCTCGATATTCTTTCACAGAATATTCCCGTTGTTTGGTCACCAGACGGAGAACAATGGACCATGCAGTTCATCTTCGACTCCATTGAATTTACCGAGGGATCAGGAATCCTCCAGTATCCAACAATCGTGTACAATGCACCCAATGACCTCTTGTTCCTCACCATGCTCGATCCAATAGCCGAAATGTACAACGCCGAAATGTCCTTTATACAAGGAGACATCGCAACTGCAGAAGAAGCATCCTGGTACGGTATCTCAGGACAAGATTCACAAAATTATCAATACAGCTCTTGTACAAGTACCAATAATTTCTTCGTATCGACTACAACAGAAGATGGATACGGGATGACCCAGACCCTGGGCCTAGGATATTTCACCTATCCTGACTTTGAGCATCCAGCAAACATGGGTGGATACTACTATGACGGCCAATCAATACATGAATCAGGTCCCGCAACAGGGCTAGAAATGGATGTCGGCGGAAATCGCATATATCTGACAACTGAAACCGAGGGACAAATAACCGTAAAAACCGCCACCGCAGATGAAAATCTTCTTACCAGTGGAGAAATGCAAAATGAAATGGATAAATATGCAGATATTGAACAATGGCCCGGAGAATACATTGGAAGTGGAACAGATCCCGATGTATCATCTAGTGGAAACAAGGTCTGTGTGGTATACGTCCAAGGCGGAGATGTGAAATGCAGTTACAGTACCAATGGCGCAGGATATGAACCAGAACATAACTGGCAGGTATCCACGGTGGCCACTGGTGCAACAGCCCCCGCGGTCTATATGACGGGGGACACTGTCTATTGCGCCTATGTCAAAGATGGAAATGTGTATCGAACCGAATCCAATGATGCCGGGGCGGCATGGGGAACACCGGAACAAGTAAATGATGTAGATGGGACGGCATCCGGAGAAGCAGATTCAGTAGCCCTAATAGATCTAGGAGTTATCTTTACTGATACACGGAATGGAGCCAAGGATATCTATTTCGGTGGCGGTCAAGCAGCACCCCTCATCACCGTTAAAAGTGTTTCAGGTGGGTTTGGTGTCTCAGCAGAAATAGCAAATGAGGGGACCGCAGATGCATCAAACATTGAATGGACAATGAGCTTTGATGTACCCTTGATGATTCTTCCCTCTGACGGAGAAATAAATGGCACCATATCCTCTCTTGGAGTAGGTGACAGCGAGACTGTGAGTAGTGGATTCATCCTGGGCTTTGGTAAAGCTATCATAACGGTAACAGCGAGTGGAGCAAGCAAATCAGTTAGCGGTTTTGTTCTAGGGCCCCTTGTTTTAGGTGTTTCCTAAAACAAATCCTAGAATTTCTCGTTATATCCTCTCCCCCTTTTTCCCTTTTTTATTATTTTTTTCTAACTATTCCCTAGGTAACTATTTAAGTGGACTATTTATATATCTAGATTGGAGGTTTGATTATATGAAAACAAAAAAAATAATTATTGTAGGAATAGTGGTTATGGCAATAGTGCTGGGTATGCAGGCTGTGGCTATCACAAATCTTTCAAATACCCCGCAATCACCCAAAAAAACACTTGAACTTACTAAAATTGAAGAACCAGTAAGGACAGGAGGACCAATAAAAGTAAAGTGCCAATCTATTGACCCTGACTTTTTGGGGACCCCTCAACATTCCCTATCTTTAATGGGCACTGATAGACTTGTAACTGGTTTTCCCGAATATGAAGGAAATCCGGTATTGACGATAGATAATCAGGGCACTTTATTGTTAGCCTATGAATACGAACAAGATTTTTTAGAGCAAGATGCACTCTTTACCTACTCAAAGGATCTTGGGGCCACATGGCAAGACTCCATTGGTTTTCAGATTGATGGAAGAGAATCCCATCCCAGTGCTGAGTATGCGGGTATGGTTGAGGGGACCAATCGTGCATATGCCACATTTCTCTCTAGCGCGGGTCAAGGTGCCCAAACAACTCTCGTTAATATGATTGATGTTTTTGACCCAGAAACCTGGGAAGGAGCGACATATGTATGGGATGATAGTGGATTCTATGAATTTAATTCATGTGATCTTGTCGCTTTCCATGATCCTATACCTATTGGAACCGAGGAAGCAGAACATTTTGTGGCCGCCTTTATAGGAAGTTTTTCAGGATTATCTGGCTATCCTGATTGTGTACAAACACCTCATTACATGGTAGATATTGGTGGAGGCCAAGGATGGATATATTGGTTTTATTACAATAATTCAGCAAATGTCAAAATGGATATAGATAAACCTGGAGAAATGATTTATTACACCTTCCAATGGGGCAATAACGGAAACCAAGATGTCATAGTTTTATCAACAGATCTTGAAAACGTAGGTGTCACAGAAGATGAAGGAGGATGGGGAGATGGAATGGGGGAAGATAGAAAATATCAAATAACGGGAACAGCAAACACCATTAACCCCGCCATAGCAGCAGACAATAACAATGTCTATCTACTATTGCAGTCCGATCAGGATGGCAACCAGGATATTGTATGCTATTATTCTTCTGATGGAGGGGCAATATATGACATGAGTGTAGTTGCAGATACTTCTGCTGATGAAATGTATCCTGCGGTAACTGCAAATGGAAAAAATGCGGTATGTGTTTTCATAAAAAACAACAATCTCTATTCTGCCACAACCCAGGATGGAGGTGTCAGCTGGAAAATTAATAATCTGCCAATAAATGATGTCGATGGATCAGTCATGACCCAGTATGGAGCTGCTGATGTGTCGGGTAACTATGGCGTTTGGACTGATAATCGGAATGGAAACGGTGATATCTATCTTGATGAGACCACATCCGCCCCACTTGTTATGGTAAAGGATATTTCTGGTGGTTTTGGTGTCTCAGCAGAAATAACAAATGAGGGTACCGCGGATGCATCAGATGTGGAATGGGCAATGACGTTTGATGTACCCCTAATGATTCTTCCCTCTGACGGAGAAACAAGGGGCACCATATCCTCCCTAGCGGTTGGAACAAGTGAAACAGTAAGCAGTGGTTTGGTCTTGGGCTTTGGCAAAGGAACAATCACCGTGACAGTGGATGGGGCAAGCAAATCAGTGAGTGGTTTTGTCGTAGGGCCATTTGTCCTTGGTGTTTCCTAAACACAAGAATATACCCTCACAAGCTAGATCCTATCTTTTTCCCCTTTTTTTTATACCTATCTAGCTGAAATTTCAATTACAAAAAACGTTTATTATAAATACAGCCAATCCGTTGTAAACACCATGGAAGAAGAAATCGGTTATGTGGAACATTATTTTACCCATGTAGGGGTTGCTGCCATAGCGATTACCAATGGCAAGATCAAGGTTGGTGACACCATCCATATCAAAGGGGCAACCACTGATTTTCAGCAAACCATTGATTCAATGGAAATAGATCGAAAAAAGATTGACGAGGCGGGTGTAGGATCCTCAGTTGGCATTAAGGCTAAAGAAAGAGTAAGGGAACACGATGTTGTGTATGTAATCAGGGATTAATCATCCATACATAACATCATTTGTGTCACTTTGATATTTCTTTTTTTTCACCTCACCTTTTTTCCGTTTAATAAATTTTTGTTGTGTCCTCCTTCCCACAAAACGAAAATCTGTCCTCACCAACCGTATATATACCTTATCGGGGAGTGGCTCAAGAATTAGAATATGTTTTGCTTGCATTTTTGTCAGTTCCATTTCCAGAATTGATTTTGACAATTTTGTTTTTTTCTTTAATTGCTGCAGGGTTACAGGATACATTTTTTGCAGAATCTTAATGATTTTTTCCTCCAATGTTCCTGATTTTATTTCAATCATTTTTCTATCTATACCGGTATTCAATATTGCATGACCCCTCTCGAGAAACCATACAGGGACCCACCGGGGTTAGCGGTGTACATTGTTTCCCAAATAAGGGACACTCATGAGATGATATAATTCCCCTGAGAACCTCACCACAGCGGCATCCCGGGGGCTCTTTTAATTCTTGGTTAGATAGTTCTTGAAGTAAATCCTCATATTTTATCCGTGCATCATATTCCCAAAATTCTTCTCTGAGAGCCATAAATGAATTAGGGATCACCGGGAAACCACGCCATTTAATATCTCCAGGTGTAAAGATTTTTTTCATGATGGCCAATGCCTTAATGTTTCCCTCATATTTTACCACCCGGCTATACTCATTTTCAACACGGGCGGTATTCTTTCTTATTTGTTGTATAATCATCCAGACACCCATTAATAAATCCACAGGTTCAAAACCCGTGACCACCTGGGGGATGCCGTAGGCACGGGATAAAAATTCATAGGGATGCACTCCAATGATAGCAGAGACATGCCCGGGCTCTATGATGCCATCAAGCTGGATATCTCCCTGTTTCATAATATGCTGTAAAACCTGGGGGACATACCGATGGCAATTCAGAATTGAAAAATTGGGTGGAGGGTTATTTAAAAGAATGGATGCGGTGGATGGAGCAGTTGTTTCAAAACCAATCGCCATAAAAACAACCTCCTTTTTTTTATGGGCTAATTTAACCGCATCATGAATACCATAGACAATATTGATATCATACCCTTGTTCCCGTAATGATTTTAGGGATTCCCGTTCCCCGGGCACTCTTATCATGTCGCCAAAAGTTGCAATGGTTTTTCCCGCTCTTGCCAAAAGAAGGCATTCCTCTATCTCCTGGGGTGTTGTGACACAAATGGGGCAGCCGGGACCCTGGAGTATTTTTATGTTACATTGGTTAAACAAATGATGTAACCCAAAACGGACAATGGTGTCTTGGTGGGTGCCGCAGACATGCATTATCTGAAATTTCTGGTTCATTTTTTTTAAGTCATGGACAATTTTTTCACTAAGTTTTTTATCCCGTAAATAAAAACTCATGATTCCACCTCCATCTGTATACTCGTGACTGTGCACTCCCGTCCTTTCACTATCTCGATATCTTTCCCACAACGAGGGCATTTTAAAAGAGGAATCATGAAATGCAACTCAGGTCCTTCGTCATATTCGGTATCGCCACTATATTCACAAGTGGTGCACTGAATCAGTGGTTTGATAATATCAATTTTTAATTCTGCATTTTCCAAAAGGGTTCCTCTAGTTAAAACCTGAAAAGCAAATCGTAATTGTTCAATCCCTAAAAAAGTCAATTCTCCAATTTCCAAGTTGACACGAGTTATTTTTTCAGGGTTATGCTTTTGTGCCTCGGATAGGATAACCTCGACAATATGTTGCATTGTAGAGAACTCATGCATCTGAACCCTCAAGCATCTCCTGAAAGAGTTTAAGGGTCTCCTGGGCATCCCTCTCGTCAAGTTTCTCAATAGCAAAACCTGCATGAACAAGGACATAATCCCCCACCCTAGCCTCAACCAGGGTTAAATCTATTTCACGGCGGGTTCCATCGCCATAATCCACCCACCCCTTGTTACCAGACACCTCAGTTACCTGACCCGGTATAGCAAGACACATCAAGAGATGAATTAAGAACGGTGTTATAAAACTATTTTTTTCCCCATTCCCTAAAAAATCAACAAACAAAAAAAGTACACAAAATTTGTGCATAACACAAGGCATCCAGAGAAGAAATCTTGGTGTGAACGGAAAAATCAACATAATCCTTATAGAAAGGAATACTAGATCAAACCCTATCTTTTTCCCACCATTTTCAGTGGGGAGCCACACACGGGGCATATACCCCCCTTGGTGCTAAGCCTATTACAGCCCATACACCGATAGATCCAATGACGTATCTCTGTAATCCCTTTTTGGCTCAGAGGAGAATAGGTGATATGAAGCAACTGAGCAATATTTTGGATCGAGTAATCATCAGATAAAAGCATTCCCTCATTTCTTAAATCATAGGCAAGAGCTAATATTTCCCTGTCCGCAGGAGATAAACGATCCAGGTCACCTGTTTTTTTACTAATATCCCGAATCTTTGTCAGTGAACCATCTGAAGGAAGTAAAATTTTCAGACCCGCTTTTTTTAAATATTGAAATGTACGCCATGATGCCCCGCCTGGAGTGAACTCTTTTTCAATCAAAGGAGAGGTAACCATGTCTCCCTGGAGGGGAATTCCTGATAATATAGCAGAGGCATCAAGGATTAATAGCACGCATAAGCATTTTAAAGGAGGTTGATATAGTTTATTATGAAGATTTTCATCGATGGCTGGAAGTCACATATCTGTTTTTCCTCGGCGCATATCCTTCCTGGCTGTGGAAAATGCAGTCGTCTCCATGGACACACCTATGCCCTTCACGCCGAGATCACGGGAGAAATAGATAATGAGGGTATGCTCATGGATTTTACCGTGATTAAAAAAAATCTGAGGAATATTGCAGATGAATTGGATCATCATATCATTGTTCCCCAGGAATATATAAGTGAACAGGATCCAAAGGAAGTTGTTGTGTTGGCAGGGGGAAAAAAATATCTATTCCCCAAGGAAGATTGTATAATTCTTCCCATTAGGTCATCCACTGCTGAGCATCTCGCCCACTATATACTTGACAGGTTGTGTCAAACCCTTGATTTCCCCAGCAATGTTTCTGGTGTATCCATGGGTGTAGATGAAGGAATAGGGCAGGGTGCGTGGGTTCATAGGGCATTAAAATGAGAAAAGCCATTTGTTTACTTTCAGGGGGACTAGATTCCTGTGTCACTGCCATGATAGCCAAAAAGCAGGGATATCAACTCTATTCTCTCTCTTTTGACTATGATCAAAGACATAAAAAAGAATTGATGCAGGCAAAAAAGATTGCCCAGTCTTTGCAGGTAAAAAAACATCTGGTGATCCAAACCGAGCTGGGGAAACTAGGGGGATCAGCATTAACTGATACCATCCCGGTTCCCCCGGGGTCAGCATTACGGCATACAATTCCCGTAACCTATGTACCTGCCCGTAACACTATTTTTTTGGCCTATGCATTAGCCTATGCCGAGGTCACTAGCTCATTATCAATCTTTATAGGGGCCACCAGTATAGATTACAGTGGTTATCCTGATTGCCGACCTGAATATTTTAAGGCATTTCAACACATGGCGAATTTAGCCACTAAAAGAGGAATCGAGGGAAACAAGATCATGATACAGACACCTGTTATTGATATGTCTAAGGCAGCTATCATCAAGAAAGGGTTAGAACTTGGGGCTCCTCTTCACTTAACCTGGTCATGCTATCAGGGGGGGGACAAGGCATGTGGTCACTGTGATGCGTGTCTTCTTCGCCTGAAAGGGTTTAAAGAAGCAGGGATACCGGATCCAATAAACTATGAAAATAAATGAAATATTTTACTCTTTGCAAGGGGAAGGAAAACTTGTGGGACTCCCCACGATTTTCATCCGGACAACAGGATGTAACCTTCGATGTACATACTGTGACACCACCTATGCGTACCATCAAGGAACAGAGATGGCCATTGATGATATCATCCATTCTATAAAAAAATGGAGATGTAAAAGAGTCTGTGTCACGGGTGGTGAACCATTACTCCAAGAAGACCTCCTTTCTCTTTTAACCTCCTTATCCAAAAATAACTGTGAAGTATCACTAGAAACAAATGGATCATTGGATATAGCATCTTTTATATCCCTGGAAAACTTGGTAATTTCACTTGATATCAAATGTCCCTCCTCGGGCATGCATCATAAAATGTTTTTTGGCAACATACATTCTCTTAGATCAATTGATCAACTCAAGTTTGTCATTTCTGACAAAAAAGATTTTACCTATGCATCATCCATTATTGCCCAATACAAACCACTCTGTCATGTTATCATGCAATCATCCACCGGGAACCTTCAGGAACTTGCAGAATGGGTTCTAACGAGCAACCAGGATATTAGATTCGGCATCCAGTTACATAAACTTATCTGGGGGGACAAAAAAGGTATTTAATATATAATTATGGGGACACTTTTTGTATATAACACGAAATCTAGTAACCCTAAACATTTATCCTGCAAATCTTTTTAAGCCCTCTCCCATTCAAAAAAATATGAAAACAACATTTAGTTTAATAAAAGCAGATATTGGTGGTTGGCCAGGTCACTCATCGGTCCATCCGTCTCTAATCACATTAGCGGCAGAAGGACTAAAAGAAGCTACACAAAAAGGCCTTATTAAAGATTTTCATGTTGCACATTGTGGAGATGACCTTGAATTATTGATGACACACCAGAAAGGAGAAGATAACAAAGAAATCCATGGATTAGCCTGGGATATTTTTACCCAGGGCACCAAAGAAGCTAAGAAATTGGGGCTCTATGGAGCAGGACAGGATTTATTAAAAGATGCATTTTCAGGAAATATTCGCGGTATGGGTCCAGGCGTAGCAGAAATGGAATTTACGGAGCGAAAGGCTGAACCCATTGTGGCATTCATGATGGATAAAACAGAACCCGGGGCCTTTAATTTACCCATATTCCGCATGTTTGCCGATCCCTTCAATACCGCTGGTTTAGTTATTGATCCTTCATTTCATACTGGGTTTCTGTTTGAAATTTGGGATATCAGGGATCATAAAAGAGTTATCCTGGAATCACCCCAAGAATTATATGATATTCTTGCATTGATTGGAGCCAAATCCAGATTTGTCATTAAAAGAGTGTATCCTAAGGAGGACAATCCAAAACTTAGTAAAGGGGAACCCGCGGCTGTTGTCTCCTCAGAAAAATTATATCAAATAGCGGGTGAATATGTCGGAAAAGATGATCCAGTTGCTCTGGTGCGGGCCCAGTCAGGTCTTCCTGCATTAGGTGAAGTCTTGGAGGCATTTGCATTCCCCTACCTTGTATCGGGATGGATGCGTGGCTCCCACAACGGGCCACTTATGCCCGTAAGCCAGAAGAATGCTCGATGCACACGCTTTGATGGTCCTCCACGTGTTCTGGCCCTAGGATTCCAACTTCATAATGCCCGATTAACAGAGCCCAGTGATTTGTTTGATGACCCTGCTTTTGACGAAGTAAGACACCAGGCACAATTGATTACTGATTATATGCGTCGACATGGACCATTTGAACCTCATCGTCTCCCCATGGAAGAGATGGAATATACGACTCTTCCCGCTATTATGAAGTCACTAGGAAATAGATTTAAACCAATAAAATAAAGGAATTCCCCTCAAAAAAAAATAAAACCCTCCTATCCATAGAAGAAAAGGCATTACTGAATCGTCTTCCTGGAGAAGAGATATTTAGCTAGCAAAAGATCACCTCAAGAAAAATAACTATGAAAGGAAAAATAAATTATCTCAATGGAAGAAATATCCTTTTATATTTGTAAAGCACTACTTTACACATTAATCTAGTGTTTTCTACATTTTACCTGTTGAAGTGATTAATGCACAGGTGTAACCAGTTTTCTTCCCTTCCTCTTTTTCACAACAATTTTTTTATTGTATAATAATACACTCCTTGTGTCTTGATTGTCCGGGGGTTATTCATCGGTGAGATCAATGATCTTATCAAAAATTTTTTGAATTTTAATATTTATCTCATTTATTTCTTCTTTTATTTTATCTCGTTTATTTTTTTTCTTCCATTCTTTTTGTAACCGGTTTTGTAACTCTTCGACTTCATCAATTACCTGGGCTATCTCATCATCCAGTCTTTTTAACGTTTCCCTTGGTGTCATAGTATTATATGGTGAAGCACCTCCCATTCATATCCGGTAACAGTTTTAAATGCTTTATCTTCTCTCTAAAAATTTTTTAAGTTTTCGTACAGATTTACCCCGATGCGAATAACTATTCTTTTTTCTTTTAGTCATCTGGGCAAATGTAAGATTTGAACCCTGGGGAATAAAAATAGGATCAAAACCAAAACCCGTATTTCCTTTCGGAATTTCAGAAATAAATCCTTTACAAACACCCTCAAAAAGAGCCACATCACCGCAACCATTATCTCGATAACCAATCATCGACCTAAAAACAGCCTGACGATCTATTATACCCTCCATCAACTTTAATATCCCACATGAGCCAATACTCTGGAAGACATATGCAGAATACACACCGGGAAAACCCTGAAATGCATCAATAAACAATCCTGAATCCTCAATGATGATATGCCCCATACTCGTATCTGTAAGCGAATCCAAGCCAAATAGAATAACCTCCTCAAGAGAACTGGTCTGTATCTCCGGATAACCTATCTTTTTTTGAACCACATCACAAGAATCTAAGATATCCTTCACTTCCTCAAATTTTCCTTTATTTGAAGTAATAAAATAGATCTTCATGTTATAGTACCACTTCGCATGTACCGTCCTCTCTTACTTATATCCGCTATCTTTTTTTCTATCATAGAAGCATCACCAAATATATCTCTATATCCCTGTATAACCCACCCAAAACACCGAGGATTACGGTGGGTTGCACTAAAAGCTTCCATAAGAAGATGCAAATCAACCCCCCGTACCTCATCCTCACAACATTTCTCCCCCAACCCAAAATCAATGAAATACACCCGTCCCTTTAACAGCACAAGATTAGAAGTAGTAATATCACCATGAATAAGGCCATACCGATGAAGTTTTGCAATTTCTTTCCCAATTGTAACACAAAGACTTTTTTGTTCCTCCCCAGTCAGGTCATCCAATACATCCTTGACTCTTGGAGCATCTAAGTATTCCATGATAATCTGACAATGATTTATATCAACATCATAGATGATAGGAACAGAAATCCCAGATCGTCGAGCATCCGTCATTAACTGCGCTTCTTTTTTTGTCCGGGTCTTTCTAAGTTTCTCGTCAATCTCCTTTAACCGATAGGTTTTAACCAGTCTCCTTTTTTGAATAACCTGTTTACCCATCCATGACGTAAGATGAATTTCAGCCTCAGCTCCTTGTCGTAATAACATCCTTCCAGATCACCTCCACATCATCAACACGAAAATTTTGCCGTACCCCTGTATCTTGAATATCCATATGGCAACCGCCCCTTTGCATTAATACTGCTGTCCAGGCAATCATGGCACCATTATCCACCAAAAGACTTGGAGGAGGACAAAAAAAATGTGCGCCACGTGCCCGTGCCATTAAAGTAATCATCTCTTGTAAACGTTTATTGCAGGCAACTCCTCCTCCTAGAAGCACTTCCTTTTTTTCAGTGTGGGCCATTGCTCTTTCGGTTACCTCAGTGAGCATGGCAAAACATGTTTCCTGTAGAGAATAACACAAATCTTCTGGTTTTTGTTTCCCTATTAAATTTTTTGTTGCCGTTAAAATTCCTGAAAATGCTACATCCATCCCTTTTACAGAATAGGGCAAATGGATATATTCTTCTCCTTTTTGAGCCATTTTTTCAATCAAAGGACCTGAGGGAAAAGACAAGCCAAGTATCCGTCCAAATTTGTCAAGGCAATTACCTATCCCAATGTCCAGGGTTTCTCCAAAGACCCGGTATTTGCCATTACTAAATGCAATAATTTGGGTGTTTCCACCCGAAACATATACTAGTACCACATCAGAAGCTTTGGTTATCACTTTTCCAATTTCGAGGTGGGCGATACAATGATTTACCCCGAGTAAAGGAACATTTAATGACAATGCTAGGGCCCGTGCAGCAGTGGCAACGGTTCTTAAACACGGTCCTAGACCGGGTCCAATAGAAAAACCTACTAGATCGATGTCTTTAATTTTTTTTCCGCTTTGTATTAATGCTTTCTTTATTACCGGTGCAATATTGGCTGCATGATGATTTGCAGCCTCACGGGGATGTATCCCCCCCGTGGCGGGTCGATACATTTTTATGATATTTGACAGGATTTTACCCTGTTCATCGACTATTCCCACTCCTACAGTGTGGGCTGTCCCCTCTATGCCCAGGCAAATCATCACCTAGGATATTCGGTTATCTCTCTTAAAGATATTGGGTATACATTAAGATATATCTTTTTTTACTTCTAGATCAATACCTACCCTATTCTTAGTTGGGGAATATGATCCCACAATTCGTATGTCACAAGTTCTGATGCGGTATCCTTGCTTTTTGGCATCATTTTGTAACTTTTTTAGATGGGCACCAATTTCCTCTTTTTTAAGAATGGTGTAATAATGAATCATTTTTGCAAATGGTAAAGCATCTGCAAAAAATGTATGTGCTTGATGGGGAAGATTCATAATAATATGGTCAGCTTGAATGTTCAATTTAGGGAGTATATCTTTTGCATCTCCGGTGAATATCGCAATCTTATCTTGAACCTTATTTTCAATAATATTTTTTTGTGCATAGTGAACTGCACGAGGATTGATATCAAAAGCATAGATTTTTTTTGGATTCGCTATTTTGGCGATAAGTATAGAAAATGGGGCAACTCCTGCAAACATATCGATAATTATGCTACCTGCCTCTATTTGGCATGCAATCCGATATCTTTCGGAAGACAGCCGGGGGGAGTAATATACCTGGGCGATGTCCACCCATAATTTCATTCCATATTCTTTCAGAACTGTCTCTGTTCTTTTTTCCCCTGCCACCCATGTTACCTGTCTTAATCGATAATCATTCTGCACTCCTTCATCCATCAATATAATGCTGAGATTATTATGGGCTTTTAAGAGAGCTTTTCCTATTTCCTCAATATACTCCCTTTGTTCATCAGATACTTTAATGATTCCAATATCTCCTATGATATCAAAGGATGTAGGGATTTGATCAGGAGGTATCGATTCCTGGGCGATATCCCGAAATGATTTTTTTACGTATTCTTTAAACTCTAATTTTTTTATGGGATAGTCTCGCCATTTAATATTTTTTTTAATGGGTAAATAAATAAAATCCTTATTTTGCTTAATCTTTAAATCCATTCGCAATATCCCTTCTTTGAGTAATTCCTGTCTAATGTTTTCACCCTGCTCCCGGGGAACCCTTATACAGGGGGATTGCATAAATGACAGATAACTTATACTGTATAAAGAACTAGTGGTGAGATGACAGGCAAACTAATATTTATTGGTCTTGGCCTCTGGGATGAAAATGATATAACCCTAAAGGGGCTTACTGACGCTCGGTCATGCAAACACATTTTTGCTGAAATGTATACAAGTTGTCTTTTTGGAACCACAAAAGATAAGATTCAACATTTAATTGGGAAACCCATTACTTTTCTCTCCCGAGAGTCTGTGGAAAACGAGGATGATATAATTAATGTCGCCAAGAAAGCCTCGGTTGCATTTCTTACCGCGGGTGATCCCATGACTGCCACAACCCATTTATCCCTGCGGTTAAGGGCAATAAATGAAGGTATCCCCACAAAAATCCTACATGGTATCAGTATAGTGACTGCGTCAGCTAGTGAAACAGGTCTTCAAATCTATAAATTTGGGCGAATAACTACCTTAGCGTTTCCTCAAAAAAATTTTTTTCCTGAATCTCCCTATCACGTGATAGGTCATAATATCAAACAAGGTCTTCACTCCCTAGTCCTTTTAGATATTGTAGGTGAAGAAGAGAGATATATGGATGTTCAAACAGGTATTCGTCTTCTTTTAAAGATGGAAGAGAAAAATAAATTGGGGGTCATACAAAAAAATACTCTTATGGTTGGTGTCGCCCGGGCATCATCGCCTACAATGGTGATAAAGGCAAACTATCCTCATCACCTCTTAAAAAAAGATTTTGGGCCACCGCTCCATACCCTTATTGTCCCTGGAAAACTTCATCCTCAAGAAGCTGCAGCATTAGTCAAGCTAGCTGATGCACCCCGAGACATATTAGACCAGGTATAAATCCCTTATACTATGTTTTCTATACGAATGCCCTGTTACTTGTAACAAGAGGATAAAATAAAAAATGATGGAAAAAAGGTATATTCATGATTATTTGTTATTTTCCCTTCAAGATCCTGATTCCGTATTCAAGGATAATTGTTATTGTATTTTTTTTTATCCTGTCCAGTGTTGACCTATCATTATTATGTCTAATATATTTATATGGCCGTCATTGTTAACATCGGCAGATATCCAACCCTGTTCACCTGTTGTTTCCCAGTGTTGGCCAATTATGATAATATCCAAGATGTTTATTTTGTGATCTTTGTTTACATCCCAATCTATATGGATTTGGCACATGGCATCTGCCATTATTGGATCTGTCTCGGTATTATCTGCATTATCTATAGCTTGAGAGTAAAATTCATAATAACCCGTTCCATTGGGGGCAGAAAAAAACCAGGTATAAGGTGCTAGTGTTTTACTTTCTCCATACATCACCCAATTTGTCCAAGTGGCGTTATCATGGCTATATCGGTAGTAAAGGTGGATTTCTTTAATGCCTGAGATATCATCGGTTGCGGTAGCGGTAATTGCCAGGGGGAGATTTTTTTTATAATATCCATAAGGGATAATTGTATTCACATGTGACAATGGGGGTTCTGTATCATTTGATTTGATGGTTACGCTTCCATTGATTACAGAAAGAGGGATTGGAAAGCCATCACGATCACCTGCCACCACGCTTGAAAGATTGAGGCTTGAAATTCCGTGATTTATTTTTGTGGTAAAATGGATGTGGGCTAAGCTTCCAGGATTAGATACACTAGCATCCTGGGTTATAATTACATCAAATACACCTATAACTTTTCCAAGGGTATTGTTTATTGTTCCTGGATTAAAATAAGTACTGTACCCCTTAAACAAGGTGCCCTCTGTGACACTATCTACCATGAGATAAGATTTATTATAAGAGAGATCAAATTGCACACCAGCAATTTCCTCTAATGGATTAATCATAATATCAATGATAAATGTTTGACCGGGGGATACAATAAAAGAGCTAGGGTCTATTTCAATGCTTGAATCTTGATTCTTTTGATTTAGCACGGTCACAATAACCATATCAATTTCTGAATAATCCCATCCATCAAAACTACGTGCTGATATCATATGGCTTCCATTTTTCACCAAGGGAGTATCCCACCTATAGGACCATGTGGACGTCCCATTGACATTTGTCCAAACTCCGTCATCAATTCGTATGCTTACTTCTTGAACAACACCATCAAGATCCTGAGCAGTCCCTGTAATCAAGACAGATCCTGTTACAGGCATACTCTCCAGAGGAGAAGTTATTATGACATTTGGAACCTGATTGGGCATAACAATTGGAAGATCTGCATTTTTCCATGCTGTAATCCCTCCCAGGAGATTATACACCTTCTCAATCTCAAAACCATTGTTGATAAGGATATTTGCAGCTGTGGCACTTCTCCCACCACTTAGACAATAAACAAGGATTGTACTGCTGCTATCAAGTTCTCCGAATCTTTGGCCTAATTGGGAGACGGGGATTGATATAGCTCCATTAATATATCCTGTAATAAATTCTGAGGTGGTTCGAACATCCAATATAATTGTGTCTGGATTATTTGGTAGCAAGTCATTATAGGCATCGCTGGGTGAAATATTATTTGGATATGCCCCCTGTCCCAATGCCACGGAACATAATAAAATTAGCACTGAAGCTATTATATAGAATTTCTGGGTTCTTTTGTGATTCATGGTTTTAACCTTCGGCTTGGAATGCGTTGATTATTTAAATATTCTCAGGTTTTAATTCGCTATATCTACTAATATATCTCTTGTGAAAGAATGTATTCTAATCAAAAAACACAGACAATATAGAATCTGATTGGACATCCTTGGAAATAACAATGCCTAAAACTAAATTAATTTGGATACCATTCTTTGAATTTATTGAACATTTACTGAATAATTACCCAAACTTATTCCCATTACTACAACGATTCCTGCAGGTATAATAACCTAAAAAATCCCTCCCTTTCTTTACCCGATAAAAAATGTTATGGATCCCAACAGGAAAAGGTTTATGGTGGAATCTTGGGTAACCTGCTCCCCTTGGTCTATATAGGAAACAGTGGCGGTCAGCGTGGCGAACCCAATACCGAAAAGCATGTCCGTTCCAATGGAAAAGGAACAACTGGCATCGGCAAGGAGTTCCGAAACCATGTGGTCGTAGGCTACTACCCATCCGAATAACATGAATCCGGTGAGCGTACAATCATCAAGCGACACATTGTATATGGGATAGTTATTGTTGTTAGTGACTATCAGCTGCCGTCCCTGCCAGTTGATGTTCACGCCATCTAGGGAGATGCTCTCCCCGTTAATTACCAAAGGGGGCATTAAGGTTGTTACCACCAGTAATAACACTATGCCCATGGCCGTTCTTTGTTTCATTTTTCACCTCAATTATTAAATTCTGTCTCGCTTATAAATATTTCACCGTACTGTAAATGGCTCGCAATGAAATATTATTAGGGGAAGTCAGATACGACCTCTCATTATACAAAGACTGGGGAGAAATTCTAAAAATAAATTTACCAGTAAACATTATAAGAAGAAGAAATCGCTGAGGAGGGATTTGTACTCATGCTTACTGATAAAAAATAAGATTTAAAAGATAAGAAATAAAAAAAGAAAGAGGATAAAAAGAGATGGATTAGTCGTAGCCGCCAATTTTGAGCGAGGGATCACCCATAAATTGCCACTGCTGCACCGTCTTGGTGTGACCTGCACCCAGATCTGTCATGTCGAAGCTGTTAATATAGCAGGTCTGCGTCTGGTAGACCGCATCACCCAGGATGTCCTTGCCTTCTTCTCCATACTGCCGGAATATCTCAATTGTTATCCAGGCATCGCCACCACCCGTGGTGCAGTCCTTGCCGGGGACACCATAGCCAAGCCCGGTGTTCCCGAAGCTCGCGATGGCACCGCCACCCTCCGCCCGGACCAGCCGCCAGCTGAAACATTCGGGGACCGGCACGCCATAACTCCACATATAATTATCTTTCAGGAATGGGATGAAGTAGGTTAGCGCGTGGTACACACAGGGCACCATCGAGACATTAAACTGGCTGTTGTGGCAGCCCCCGATGACTGCGATGGGTAGCTTATCGCCGTTTTTTAGACTGTCAATAGGATAGATCGGTAAACGTAGCCAGGGGAACCACGGCTGCAGCTGGGTAACCACCAGCCCGGTCAGACTAGCATCGTCACGGTTGCCGGGCACCCCCGGATAATGATCACCCCATGAGTTGGGGCTGCCATGGCCAGACATGAACAGGAAGCCACTCCCCTTATTGATTTCAGTGATAACAGAGTCCATGCCGGTGAATCGGCCATTGGATGCGAATACCACGTTGGCCTCAATGCTTTCTGGCATGTAATAAAGGGCACCACCTCTTCCGTTGACGGTCTGATTGCCAACCGCATATTCACCCTCGTAATACATCTCGGTATCATTACGCCATGCCTCGAAAACGATGTCGCCCTCGCTGTTCTTTATCCACACGTGGATGTCAGTGATGTTGCCATAGGGCTGGGGGTCGTAGCTCTTGCCGCGGATTGTCAATACCTCGTCGGTGTAGTCTACGTTTGCCCATCCGTTAAACCAGTTAAGATATGCCTCGTTTTCAGTAGGCTCATAGGAATAATCGGTGTTGCCCAAAACATCATCCTCCGACACCGTACATATCTCCGCGATGGGCGGTCCAGGATAACCCTGCTGTAGTGCCGCCTTGAGATTGTCGTCATGGTTAAAAGTGATGTGGGCGGTAGCTGACTTGTCCACCGTGACGTTGATGACATCAATGGGGCCATACTCTCCCTGGGGGTTATTGCTCTGGGCATAAATGGTATATCCTCCGTCGGGCAGATCGGAGGTATCCCATTTGATATTGAGGTCTACTTGGTCAAGGAATCCATCGCCGGAGATGACGGTCATGCGGTTGAACCAATCGTCGGTGCCATCCTGCTCGTAGGAGATGATTTTATCGACCACGGTCTCCACCTCATGGGTGTTGCGGCAGGCAAGTCGACCCACCGCCACGTCGGGATACAGGTCGAGCCCGGTGTCGTTTTCCACGCCGGGTTTATTCCAGGCCGCCATGATACCATCGCCGTTGGGATCCCAGTCAGCAAACTCACCTCCCTCTCGATATATATCCGCGTAGTACAGATCACTGATGATGCCCGGGTCATGAATGGTGTCCTCATCTAGCGGGAACGCCGGGTTGTCATATAGATTCGTATATCGCGCTGGAAGATACCACCCGCTGGCACCAATGTTTGCATTGTCCCGGGGTTTCGCCCAAAACTGGTTTTTCAGGCCGCCGACCAGCAGCACGTACTTGATGTCGTAGCTCTCGATGGCATCCTTGATAAAGTACTTGATTTGCTCCGCCTCGTCAACACCATTGTATTCGCTATAAATATCCTCGGTGGTTTTCAGGAACGTTTCCATCCCATGATCGTTTTTGTGCTGTATCAAGAGATCCAGCTGGCTGGAAAACCTATCGGGAGCGATGATGACCATATCATATCGATCGGTAGCGCTAAACGGTGTGCCTTCTGGCTGGTCGTAGGTGACGCGGATGGTTACACTGTCCGCTACTACCAGCCTGTCCTCTGCCGGAGCATACTGCACGGGGTATACATTAACAGTTAAGTAGGTTATATGTTGTCTCTCCTCGTTGAGGCCGCAGCCCACCTTGTAACTATACCATTCGCCCGGGTAATAATCCTTTTGTTGGTATACTGCGGTATCTTTTTTTGGCTCAGCCCCGACCCATGTAACCATGGATGTAAGCAAGGGCAGTGGCTGCAGAGCCGCCGCCGGGCGAACCGAACCCGTCAAATTCTGGTGGTCAACGCCCTGAACCGTGACCTGCACCTCGATGTTTTGAACACCGAAGGGCAGTTCGATTGTTTCAATCAGCTTGGGAAGCACCGGTTTGCCCGTTTCCATAAGGTAGTCATTGTTACCCTCCAGCGTGAGGATCAATGCTGCCTCGTTGGAGCTCTCCATCTGTAATGATGGCACGGTCAGCTGGCGTATCACGGACTCGGGACCCGATGTCATCTCTTGTGTTCCTATGGTATTAAAACCACCAATGAGGAACATGCCAATAATTGCTAGGGATATTATCTCTTTCATAATCAATGCCTCGTCAATTTATTAGGCGTGATTATTTAAACCTTATGTGTGCCAGGCTGGCTATCTGATGTCCAATTCTTCTCTCCGTTTACTCTCCTCTTCGGCTGCCTTTTTTCATCGCTTAACAAGCTCCATGGTGGGAGTATACATTCTGACACTCCGTTGCACTATGTTGTTGTCTTATCCTGTGCCATCGACTGGTAACAAGAAGCAAGGACAATAAAAATTTCTGGTTAAAAAATCGCTGAGGGATGGATTCGAACCCACATTTACCGGTAAAAATAGAGAAATACCCGAGGTAAAAAAAGAAAGAAGGTGAAGTGTAAAATCCTGTATTTTTATCCTGTCCAGTGCTGGCCAACAAGGATCATATACAAAATATTTGTTTACCAATCCTTTTAAATAAACTCTCAGTGAAATCCTTAATTAAATCGGTGAAATAAACAAAGAAAAAAACAATCATTTGCGTATTTTCTAGATACTATAATTGGGCTTGATGACAAAATAAAAAATCATATGCAAAAAGATCCATGAGATAATTGGGAGTAGGTTTTGATAAATTAGGTAGTTTTTCCCATAATTTATCTTACAGTAAAACTAAAAAAAGTTGGGAAAAGGTTATCCTAAAAGATTTTAGGGTACTTATGATAAAGAAAGCAGTCCCGTAAAATAATTACTATTTTTATAATCTTTTTACTTCTATTGCACTTAATCCTTTATCTGTCTCTTGTGTGTTGTATTCAACTTTGTCTCCCTCATTGATCTGGGCTCCATTGGGTATACCATTCTTGTGCACGAAGACATCTTTTTCATCTTCTCCCGTAATGAAGCCATATCCTTTGAAGGAATTGAACCATTTTACTGTTCCTTTCATCTATTTCACCTCCTCAGACATATGTGCCCGGAGTTTTGCAAAAGAACACAAACAAAAAATCTCAAAATTTCGTAAAAAACGTAAATATGAAACGACTTGCCAATATTCCTTTATCGGTATCCCTGTAGTAGCTACTCCCTTATATAGGTTCCTATAAAGAGCGACAGGGGGAGGATTTGAAGAGGATTTATGGTAAAGTGGGGATAAGGATTGTAATCTAAGCCAATTGGCATGAAAATAAATCAATTCTATATAAAATAGAGAAAAGAAAAAGCAGACAGAAGTAGATGAAAGATTTTATTCATTACACAAAGAAATCGAGGATTTGATGGGTTAGATTTATGACCTTATGATATCGTAGATAAAATGTTATTTATAAACTCATTCTTTGGAATCTTTCTGATTCAATTTTTGAAACAAGATGAAACAACTTTTTCCTTGAACTCATGGTAATCAAAAATTTAGTTCTATGAGGACATTCCTCATCCAAAATTGCACAATTATTGTCCTTATCAAATATCATAGGATAGAGCTGGCATCCTTCAGGTCTATGCTCATAAATCAAACATTTCTTGCCATTATGAAACACACACAGTCCATCTCTATTCTTCAGCTGAAGCCATCCATCATGAGTATCAACAAAAAAATCATAGAAATAGCCTAGGCTTTCTATCCGTTTAATATCCGTTTTTGAAAGAGGCATATTTGTATCTTTACAACATTGAATACACTTGACATTAATACAAGGACTGGTCATTTAACAATCTAATGAAATAGCACCAATGTTTTTATAAATTTTGATGTTGAGCAATTATATTGCTATAATAAAGAGAGTAAATATGGCCCCCCTACATTAGATTTTCACCCCTAGAAAATTTGGGTTATTTCGTAAACAGCAGTACTATCTGTTTTAGGGGATGTGAAAAGGATTTATGATAAGGTGGTGATGCAGATTAAAGTTTAAGAAGTCTACTAGGTAAGAAGCTATTTAAGCTCATTTCTCGTTTTTGTATTATGCTTA
Source organism: Euryarchaeota archaeon UBA202 (assembly GCA_002502685.1). Classification (GTDB taxonomy): domain Archaea; phylum Thermoplasmatota; class E2; order UBA202; family UBA202; genus UBA202. Next base: position 8,582 of record DAQA01000028.1, on the reverse strand, counting down.
TTTTCATCCACGGATGCTATCCAATGCCGACGTGTGGCAACTCCTCATCACTTATTTTAACAAGAAAAAGTATTCATGCAAAGCAGTAAATTTGCGAGAAGGACTAAATTTAAGGAAAACCCGTTTCCAAGATTACGTGAATAAAGTAAAGACACTACTAGTAGAGGATGATATAGTGATTGGACATTCAATGGGTGGTTTGATTGTCCAGAAAATAGCGGAGGAAACCGCAATAAAAGGTGGTGTCGCTATCTGTTCTGCATCACCTAAAGGAATAAATTTTCGGGGTGACATTGTACTCTCTTCTGTTAAGTATGCCCCCAAGGTTATCATGAAAAAACCATTTAAGGAAGAATATCCCTTTATTAGAAAATATATGCTGGTTGGTTTAGAAGAAGACAAGGCAAAAAAAAATCTATGAAAACCTTGTAGAGGAATCAGCAATTGTTACACATGAACTTGCACGAAACAAGATAGCCGTTAATGAAAAAAAACGTAACTTGTCCCCTTCTCTTTATCACGACTAAAAGCGATAGAGTCTGTCCCCCGGACATGGTTAAAAAAATGGCTGAAAAATACAATGCAGAATACAGATTGTATGATGGCTGTCATCATTTTTTTAGTAATACAAGTTGGCGTGACATCGCTGAGGGAATAAATAGCTTTATAACAAAATTATAGAGAATAATTTACATAACCTGGGAAACAAAACCATCAATAACTGTTTTTATTCTTTTTTTATCTGTTCTCTAAACAATTTTACTTCTGAAATGGATGGTACAGTTGGCTTGAAAGTCTTCTTTGTCTTTTTATTATATTCCTCTATGCTAATTTCATCAAGTATTCTCCTACCGTTTTCCCTGATTTCATCCAATGAATCATTTATATCATCAACTGTTTTCCGTAAAATTATTAATAGGGGTATAAAAAAATGACGAAATAATACTGGGAAGCCCTCGAACCTAATGTCACCACTCTTAGGAACTCTAACCCTCCATCCGGGCTCTCCGCCTAACTCAGATATGGGTATTCCCAATCCAACACTTAATTCATCTGAAAAAGTTGGGTCACCATGAATCCATGTTCCATTTACCATAAGCTCAGCTTCTCCATGCATTGCATCCAGAAATCCTAAAGCTTCATATGTTTCTTTTATGATTGGATTTGGGGCAACCATGACATTATAGAGTTCTTGTGTGGGAGCTAATCCATAGAGTCTATAACGAGCAGGAATGCCTCCAGCTCTGGTTATAGCCGTTAATAAAGACAACTGATCAAGGCATACCCCACCTTTTGTTTTAAATATCTGGAGGGCACCAGAAATTGGTTTAAACACCAGGTATTTTTTATTTTTAACCCAATTGAAAGCAGCCTGAACGAATTTGATATCAGATTCTGTTTCCGCTCGAAGTTCATGGGCAAGAGCCCGTATTTCCAAAGAGTTAGATTCACAGAAACGAGTTGGACGTAAATATTTTTCATCAGGTAATTCATTGTCGACGGACTTGGCTTTATCCACAAATTTTTTTTTTAACTCACTGATGGAATCATACCGTTTTTCATCATCAATATGGGCCCATGGTACACGATGGCTATTCAATCGTTTGGTGTAAGCAGGAACATTTTCGATTATCGAATCGGGGTGTCTTGCAAGGATGGTTAGTAATGGGCCAACTGTGCCTAGAAAATTTTTGGGTAACGGCCATTGAATAAAAAAACCTTTGTCTAACTCTCTTTTAATATTTTCAAACATTTCATCGCATTTACTACCGCAATTCTTCTGACAAGAGCTTTCTCATGAGATTGCCACATCCCCGTGCTTCAGTTCCCGTCATTCTTGTTATTTCTGACTCTAGAACAACACCTGTTTTATGGCATTTTGGACATTTCTCAAGCAATTTAACACGATCACCCGTTATAATAAATCCAGGATAACTATATCCTGCGGGATCAAGGAAAGCAAATCTTCCCCATTTTCCAAAGCCAATGGGCTCAAGGTTTTCATTTAAAACCTGGGGATAAATCCAATCTGTCAAATGTTTATATCGTTTCTCGCAAGAAAGTGCAAGCCCATTCATCTCTGACATTCCATAGATGTCCCTATAGTTTTCCTTTGGAATACCAAGTGTTTTTTCTACCCTAGTAGCAAACTCCTTTTCTGTCACTTTTTCGGAGGAATAGAGTTTCCATCCCCCTGCGGTTACCATGAAACTATTGGTTTCTCCGAGATCAAAGGTTATCCCCTCTTTGTCCATGATATCCATTAAGTTCCATATTTGAAAAGGAAAAGTAAGAAGAAAAACTTGTTTTTCCTCTTTCTCAAGTTTTTGTAATAGTTTGATAATGCCATACTGTCCCTTTGTCATTGCTTTTTTTAGGAGAAGCAATTCTATTTTTTGTTTTATGCCTTCAGCTTTTCCTGTTGACATAAGTTTTACAAGCTCCATTGTGAGAGGTCTATTAGTTAAAAAATGCTTATGCTCATCATTAAAGATTTGGGACCCTGTGGCCACCACATGTCCCATTGCAAGATACGTTTGGGTAGGTCCAGGATAGATGAAATGGATGTCATTTTCAACTGGGACAATATGGAACAGCAACGTTTTTATAGCCATATGAAAAAATCTTCGATAGGTCTCCTTATCCCGAAACATGATACTGAACTTCCCGCTTGTTCCACTGGAATGTAAGATGACTCCTTTGAGTCTATTTTCTGCCCATCCCAGAAAATTTTGGAGAGATTTTCCATCAAAATCATAGCTTCCAATATTTACAGATGACACCCGATAAAGCCACTCAAAAACACTATGAGGATCCTCGTTTGGATAATCTTTAAAGAATGTATCAGGGATCATGGGGATTTTTTTGAAGTCTTCTTCAGTTTTTATATCCAGTGGAGTTATTTTTTGCTCTTGACAATATTGATTGTAGAACAGGTTGTTCTGGTAATGGAAATCAAATGCCTCCTTAATGCCTTTCTGCCTTTCCCCATTCTCATCTCTACGAGTATTATCAAAATAGTCATTTATACCATAGATCATTTCATCAACGTTTATCCACTGTTTTTGGGGCTTACCAAATAATGCTTCTGCCCTTTTCCATAACTCATTGCCATTGGTCCCAGTTATTGCCTCCATCATGTAAATCAGATATGGCTTATTTCACATATAATATTTTCCACAAGAAATCTGGCTCTGTCAGTAAATTCGGGTGATGAAAAATTCCTGTCTGATTAATGGATGATAAAAATATTTATAAACTTTATTTAGAGTAAGAGGGATTTGAAACCTTTTTACCGGTAAAAATTACAAGAAGAAAAAATCGCTGAGGGAGGGATTCGAACCTACATTTACTCCTATAAGAATTATTATTTTACTGAGAAATTTAAGGGTGATTGAAAAATTCTAAATTTTAATCTGTCAAGCAAAACTATTAAATAATAACATAATATTTTAGTATATTACAATAATATTATGGTAATTTATATGTCTACTAATATTCCTTATAGGCCACCGGAGGATGCACATCCGCAATGGCTAATAATTCGAAAATTCGGTAAAGCCCTTCGTTTTCGGACCAGGTGGACAATCATTGAATATATTGGTGAAGGGCAAAAGAGTACAAAAGAAATTTATAGCCATCTTATCAAAAAAGGTGAAAAATTAACAAAACCCGGATTTTATTATCACCTTTCCGAACTGAAAAATGCAGATATCATAATGGTTGCAGAATATGTAGATGAAGGTGGTGGTGCACCAGAAAAAATCTGGAAATTAAAAAATAAAAGAATTGTCATTGATTTACTTAGCACAAAAGAAGATGTTATCTAGGAGGGATAAAAATGAATGTTACTACAATTATCATAAATGGCATCGCTCTGGGGTGCCTTTTCATAGCATTTATCAAGGATCGAAAGAAAGCAATACAATCACTGAAAATGGCTTTGAAATCCTTCATAAAAATAATTCCAATGGTGTTTATCATAATTATTATAATCGGCTTACTTCTTGGTTTTGTCCCACCGAATCAAATATCAAGGTTTGTGGGAGAACAATCTGGAGTAAGTGGTGTACTGCTTGTTGGAGTAGTTGGTGCTCTCATGCATATTCCAGCCCTACTATCATTTCCTTTAGCATCTTCAATTCTTGAAAGTGGCGCATCGGTTACCGCTGTTGCAGCATTTATTACCACGCTGACTATGATTGGAATGATTACGTTACCCTTAGAGATAAAAGAACTTGGGAGGAACATAGCTCTACTTAGGAATGGATTAAGTTTCATTATTGCAATCGCAATTGCTTTTATAATGGGAATGATTCTATGAAACCTGGAGAGAAGCAAACAAAACAGAAGAAGAAAATGATACAGGATTGGTTTCTCCTTGGCATTACTATCGTCATTGTTGTAGTTCTTCTCTTGGTTTTTCCAGATAAGGCAGAGGCAGTAACCTCAACATCTCAGGAATATTTCCTGGAGATGATAATTATTCTTCCTTCGGTAATGATAATCATGGGTCTTTTCGCTGTTTTTATTTCAAATGAAACCGTTGTAAAATATCTGGGAAAAACATCGGGATTCAGGGGTATATCATTATCGATCCTTATTGGCACGTTACCTACTGGACCACTTTATGTGGCTTTTCCGATGGCATCAACTCTTCTAAAAAAAGGGGCAAGTATTTCCAATATTATTGTTTTTCTTTCTGCATGGGCATGTATAAAAATACCGCAGGAAATGGTAGAGGTACAATTCCTTGGGGCAGAATTTATGTTTTTACGATTGATTCTAACCATTATTTTTGTAATAATTATGGGGTTTTCTATTGAAAAAATAGTTGGATGGCGTGTGAAGAGAAATAAAATCAAAGAACAAAGAGGTGTCATTGGATGATTGCTGAAAATATACCTAAGATGGTTGGAATGATTTATGCTATAGTTGCTTTGTTTATTTTGGTCTACCTGTTTCATAGAGATAAGTTTAACAGAAAGATTAGATATCTATTCCTTATTATCTCTACAATGATAGGTTTTTTAGTGTTTGCACCAATGTTTCCACATCAATTCCAAGTTCTTGCCCTTGGTAATATTAGGCAACTTGGTGCACCTCCTTTACCATG
>DAQA01000028.1:0-3362 GCA_002502685.1 Euryarchaeota archaeon UBA202 | reverse complement strand
AACAATTTAGAAAGAGCCTTTTCAAAGGTTTTACATTAAATCTCATTATCCTTGGCTTTGTAAGCCTTTTCACGGATTTAAGCAGTCAGATGGTTTTTCCATTGATTCCTTTATTCTTAACCAGTGTTTTAGGTGCCGGTGCTTATACCGTGGGTATTGTTGAAGGTGCCGCAGAAACAACTGCTTCTTTATTAAAAGTTGTATCTGGTTATTGGTCTGATAAAATTAAGAAAAGAAAGCCTTTTGTTTTGTTTGGCTATTCTTTGTCATCGGTAACAAAACCATTTTTTGCTTTTGCTAATGTCTGGTCTTTTGTTCTTTTTGTTAGGATAATAGAACGAATTGGTAAAGGATTGAGAACTGCTCCAAGAGATGCACTTGTTGCTGAATCCTGTGATGCATGTGTCAGAGGGAAAGCTTACGGGTTTCACAGGGCTATGGATGGCATTGGTTCAATCTCAGGGGCAATTCTTGCTTTTTTACTTCTCCCAATGTTAGGATACAGGAACATCTTTCTGTTTGCCTTTATACCGGGTATAATTGCAGTGTTTATTATTTTGTTTATCAAAGAAAGGAAAACTCCGATGGCAAAGGAAACAAAAGAAATATCCATTAGGGTTAGCTTAAAAGATTTGCCTATAAATTTAAGGTTGTTTATTGTCGTTTCTTCAATATTTGCTTTGGGGCATTTTGGGTATGCCTTTCTCTTGTTAAGGGCGAAGGATATCGGATTAGCCGATAACGTGGCAATTCTTCTCTATGTGGTGTTTTATATTGTTTATACTATTTGTGTGATACCTTCAGGAATATTATCAGACAAAATTGGAAGAAAACCTGTATTAATAATTGGCTATTTGGTGTTTGCAATCGCTTCCATCGGGTTAATATTTACCTCAAATATTTACGATATTCTATTATTTTTTGTTATTTATGGGCTATTCTATGCTATGATTGACGGCGTTCAAAGAGCATTTGTGGTAGACCTGGCACCAAAACATCTAAAAGGAACAGCATTAGGAACATTTCATACAGCAATAGGAATGGTAGCTCTTCCAGGTGGATTTATTGCCGGGATGTTATGGGATAAAATAAATCCAGAAACGACATTTATTTATGGTCTTTCATTAACGATGGTTTCACTGTTATTGTTCATGTTTGTAAAGAATAAAACAAGCGTTGCAAATTAAGGTTGAATAGTTCAGGATATAGCAGTGTTTGGGATAAAATACGGGTGAAGTTCTTGAAAAATTAAAAGGCGGAGATTTACGTTCGATTGGCAGAGCCGAGGAAGTTGCGGAAGACATTTTGAAAAATCCTGCCTTATTCACAGATGTTTTTCAGAAATTAAGTGATGAAGGCTATGTTAATTATGAGAAGTATAGCGGTGTCACCTTAACTGGAAAAGGCAAAAAAATTGCTATCACTACAAAAAAGAAGCATGATATGTTAAAGGAATTTCTTTTAATCCTTGGAGTTAACGAAAAGGTAGCTGATAAGGATGCGTGTAGGATAGAGCATGTTATGGTTCCTGAAACGGCGGATAGATTAACAAAATTCGTTGAATTTGTTCATCGAAAAAAAGAAGGGACGAGATGGGTGGGTCATTTCAAATATTTTTATGAAACTGGGCAATATGTTGAGTGCAATCCTTCAAATGCGGAAGAGTGTCCTGTACATGGGAGGAAAAAATGAAATGGGTTTTAATCCCTATCACTAGAGAACTTCAGGGTTGTACAGAGGATAAATGCTATTTTTGGAACTTGGGCTCTGGTAAATGCACATGGATGTAGACTAAATGAAAAAATTGGTTTGCAAAGAATGCGGACATGCAATGACACAGCATAGAAAATTTAAATACATATATTACTGCGACAATATCCTTTGTAACTTCTATAAGACATTTGTGACAAGAAAAGGATGATAAAATGAATGGTGATAAAAAATTTAAGGAAACCTATGATAAATTTGGCGAGAATTATGGCAAACTCATTGGAGAACATCTTAGGGTGCTTAATGAGTTAGAATACTGTCATATGCTGCTTCGTCAACAAACAAGCAAAGGAGAAAAGCGATAAAAATGAAATATTGAGGGTTTTGAATAACTTCATAGAAACATATATCTGGCGGTTTTCTATTCCTTATCACTAGAGGTGATGGTATGAGCTTTAACAAGTTTATTCTCAAGCAGCATTATTTGAAAGTGAAAGGATTAGGGGACCGTTTGGAGCTGATGAAACATCAGATTGATTGGAAACCGTTTATCCTACTGGTGAAGAAATTGTGGTGAATCATACTTGGATTGACAGGGGAACATACGTGGTCAAGGTGAAGGCAAGGGATACCTTTGATGTGGAGAGTGACTGGGCAACACTGGAGGTATCTATGCCTAAAAGGATAAAAAAATATCCTCTATTTCAACGATTCATTGAACTCCTCAGGGACAAATTCTCCAAACTTATACCATCTTATCTAAATTATCCTAAAAATAGCACCTAACTTATATTATCCTTAAAATCAGCATTAATTAAAAATCTAAAATATAATAAGCATGTTATGCATGTATGCATATAAGATGAAGAAAAGAACCACTATCACTATTGATAAGAAATTACTGGATTTTGCCCATCATCTGGGGCTTAACTTGTCTGGTTTCCTGGAAGAAAGACTCCGAGAACTAAAACAAAGACTAGATACTGGTACTGGTACGCTGAGGGAGGGATTCGAACCCGTATTTACTGGTAAAAATTAGGGTTCAACAGAAGTGGAAAGAAAAAGATAAACTTGCCTTTGGGCTTATCATTACATTTCAATCCCTTGCACCATTTTTAGGGTGATTTTAAGTTGATTTTACTAATGTAACAATGTCGCTATAATTCTGGGGAGAAATCATTTATAAGCTTGCAATTGATACTATCAGGGGAAGCAAAAAATGAAAATAAAAAGGCTACTAATTATATTATTTGTAATAATGGTGATGCTCATGGGAAATATTTCTTTGAATAGAATTAATAACAATACATGCACAGCATCAAGTACCTCATCATCCACTATAACCCAAGTAACAAATAACAATGTAGCAGATGTCGCGGTCCTCTCGGCAACAATACCGATATATGCCATCGTGAATTCTATTACTACTATCCAAGGTATGGTAGCCAATTATGGCACCCAAGATGAATTTGTTGATATATCCCTAAAAGTTGAGGGAATCGTTATTGATACCATTACTATTCTTACTGAATCTGGTAATACACAAATGGTTACATTCCTCTGGAACCCCACCTATGCGGAGTATCTTAATATATCTATCATGGCCAGTGTACCCAATGATATCAATCCCAGTAACAATATTAAAGGAAGTT
>DAQA01000030.1:11859-12196 GCA_002502685.1 Euryarchaeota archaeon UBA202 | reverse complement strand
ATACCTCTCAAACCATTACGAAAAATCCTTGGGCAAAACTGTCCCTTCCACATTAGTGAAGATGCTACACTTGTTACACGAGATTTAATAGAATATATACTGCATCAAGTAAGGATTTCTGCTATAAAAGAATTTGAGGACTTGAATAGTAATAGAGAACATCAGGGATTGAAACCTCTCAAAAGACTAAATGGACGGACTGTTAGAAGAGCCTGTGAAAATATTTTAAAACCAAACATAGATAATGATATGGGCTTACAATACAATAGCATTGTAAGTCTAGGTGGCAACACAATGTATACAAACATAGATGCCACCAAATCCGCAAAAAAAGACA
>DAQA01000030.1:11042-11755 GCA_002502685.1 Euryarchaeota archaeon UBA202 | reverse complement strand
CACTGGCTCAACGAACACAAGAATATCACTGACAGTGATACGGTAACACGTGAAGATCTTGAGGATTGGAGAGCCTATTGCAATGAACACTACAAACAGAACGGGAACGTAAGCAGATTCAATGCACTCAACAACTTCTTCGTTCACTTCCAAGGGAAAAAAGACCACAAAATATCCGTACCCGCATCAATCCAAGCCAACAAACACGTCATGAGCAAAGATGAACTAGTCACATATATCAGGGCAGCAGAAACACCACTTGAAAAAATGGTCGTACTGCTCCAAATAGATGGCCTCCTGCGTCCCTCAGAGATTGCTCGAATAAAAATAGGCAACCTAGACCTAGAGAACCACAGGCTCTATCTTGATGACACCAAGACAGGTAACAACTACATCATCATAAGCCCACGCCTCACAGACTCCATACAGACCTATCTTGGTACACGGAGGCAGCCACGGGACATCAAGGACCTTGATATGTTGATCATCATGAAAACGGGACGATACGCAGGATATGCACCCAAGGACGCCCACTCTTTTGTCTATGGCATGACCAAACGACTTGCAGCCCGAGCCGGATTCACCCGCAACATCTATCCCTACCTTATCAAGCCCTCGGTGATCACCAATGATCTCAATGAGCATGTGAACCCCAAGATCGTTCAAAGGAAGGCACGTCACAAGAGAATCGAAAGCACCCTGCGCTATGATCA
>DAQA01000030.1:0-11005 GCA_002502685.1 Euryarchaeota archaeon UBA202 | reverse complement strand
GTATCTGTCACGACAGAGTCAAACTATGAAGACATGGCACGGGTTCTCCTTGATAAGTTGCTCGCAGGAGAAATCGATAACGGTACCTTTAAGAAAAGCCTGGATATCCTTGCACCCACGAAAAATACACCCAAAAAACACACCCGGGATCTTGCCTATGGTTAAGATCTAGAGGTTAGACCTTGGTCCGCGGTCATAATCTAGTGGTTAGGATCCAAGCTTCCCAAGCTTGTAACCCGGGTTCGAATCCCGGTGGCCGCACTCAAAAGTATTATGGATTTCGCTTTGATTACTTTCCTCACTAAATTTATGAGGATTGGTTTGTTTTCCTTCTATAAGAGCAATATATCTACGAAGTTCAATATCCAAGAATGAACTAATGCTAATACTATGATGTTTTGCTTTTTTTAGTAAATCCTTATTGATAGTGATTGTTGTTCTAATCTTTACCATATATATTTAGTATATATTTTGTTTTTAAGGTAGCAGAGTATCATCTCTCACCATTTTTGGGGGAAACAAGCCGGTATATTTCAATTTCGGTGATGCATGCCTATCTTCTGGAACTTCAAAAACCATCTGGGTAGTAATACTACCACCAGTTCCAATATCCGCTACTGTGCAATTTATCTCGTCACTGTATGTTTCGCTACTATGATAATAAGTAACATTATCTACTTCCAATTCCCAGTTCCACGGGTTTGTGCTAATGCTTCTTTCTGCATAATTTTCAACCCTTAAAGTAACAATAGCAAAATCAAAATCTCTAATCACGGCACGCTGAAGCAACAATTGAATAATTTGCAGATGGAGTTTACCAGCAATGGAAAGATAAGAATAAATGATGGCCAGGATAAAAGCCCAGACTTCGCTGATGCTCTTGCTCTTGCTTGCTATACCCGGCAACAGGCAGAGTTAGTTTTAGGTTACGGTATGCGGACAATGTTTTAAAAGAGGTTCTAACGAGATTTTAATTAGTGTTCCAATCTATAAATTATTACTTCTGAATAGATAGTTTGATTTGTTGGAATGGCAATAAATTTATTTGGTAATAAAGGTGGAAACCGGATATATGTTCCTATAATTTTTGTGATTTTAAAACCACATATCCTAACAAGATTTCTCATATTTGATTTTTTAAAACAACAAATATGGGTTTTATCTTCTCCAATTCCGTTGAAAATATCGCCGTAAATGATTCTATTTGCCGAAGGGGTGGAAATTATGATTCTGCCATTATCTGATAGGATTTCTCTGCATTTCATCAGAAGCGATTTAAAATTTTCAATATGTTCAATAAATTCATTCATAAAGATAACATCAAACTTTTGAGATAAAATACTAGATGGCAATTCTTTCTCTAAGTCTATGCCATCAATTTTATCTATACCAGTATATTCTATTCCATCTGACAAGTAATATTTCAATATTTTGTTTCCACATCCTAAATCTAACACTTTCTCTTTATCTTTTATGTTTGCAATCTTAATGGATTTTTTCAGCCTTATATCAACAGCAGAGGTTATACTATCAACCATTTTCACTATTTCAACCAACCGAGTTTCCCGTTTCCTTAGAGAGAAGGATTCTATTTGTTCTCTTGCCATCTTTCCCAATTTGTCTGAAGCATTTAATGCCTTTTTTATTGCTTCTGTTGTTGCTTTTTCGTTTCCATAAGGGACATAAAAGCCAGCATCACCAACTACTTCGTGGATTGCTCCCCTATCAGTTACAACAGGCACACATTCACAAGCCATCGCTTCTGCTAACCCCATTCCAAAACTCTCGGTATAAGATAATTGGCAATATACTTTGGCTTTTTGTAACCACTTCAAAACTTCATCATGTGGAATTTTGCCAGTAAAAATGATATTTGGATTTGATAAAATTTCTGTATTGGTTTTATTGTCTCCTATGATTACAAATTTATGGTTTGGGAAATTTTTAGAAGCATCGGCAAAAGTATCCAGACCTTTCAATCGTATTTTATTGCCAATAGTGATAACAAAATTCTCTTTAGTTTTGTTTGATTTGAATTTATTAATGTTAACGCCATTATAAAGAAGTTTAACCTGTTTTGGTTTTACTCTTTTCAAAACTTCTTTTTTGGTAAATTCAGATACGGGCAAGATTAAATCAGCATGTTTCAATACATATCTTGCTGGTATTCTCTCCTTTAGATTTGTAAATGCACCATAGTTGATCTCTGGAATATAAGCTGCGTCATATCCTCCCACGACAACAATAGATCTCCTCTTGTATTTTTTGGAATAGTGAACTGAAAAAGCAGTATGCCATCCAGCAAACCAGCCAAATGCAACATCACATTTTTTTATTTTGTTTTTGACGGTGAATAGATACTTAAACCATCCTGATTTTTTCTTTGGTGGTTCAATGACATCAACATCAAAATGCTTGTTTAAAATTTCATAATCTCTTTTGATGAATGTTGTTGACAAATTACCGACAAAGCATATTTTCATCTGTCATTGAATTTATCTTTCGTATTTAAAAATGGTGATTTGTATAATGATGGGATTTATATATCTCTATCTTCTATCATAACTAAAAGCATGAAGTAAACGTGAAACAAGCATTAAGAAAGCATTTAAAACGGCTATAAAGGTCATTTTAATTTTTTTTAATTTTTTTTTGAGAATTGAAATATAAATCTGACTTGTCTCATATCTGTTATTTTTCCTTTTAGGCATATAAAAGGAAATGCAACATTTGATTCTTATAGGAGAGAATAAGAAAAGACAGGATAAGAAGGCAAAATATTATGAAATACTTGTAAGATTATTAATCCTGAAATTGATGAATTTGTTTACAAGATTTACAAAATAACTGAAAAAGAAAAGAAAATTATAGAAGAGAGTTTTTAGAAGGATTGTTCTGACAATCCCATCCATCTATTCCTCCCAAGATTGAGGTTTATTCCCGCTTCCTCTGCAGGAGTTCTACCAAGAACGCTATGCTCATCGTATCGCCATCCAACCAAGGACGGGGAAGCACACTCTAAAGTGTGCCAATCCGCAAGGATTGCCCTTTCCCATATCCTTTATGTTTGGGGTTGGGCGGAGGGCTACCAGGGATTGCATGGCTGATACGCTAATGCGTTAAGCCAATGTGATTTCTACTGCTCTAAAACTATCCAATGTTTTACTGATTTCTGTTTTATGGTTTTACGTAATTTAGAAATTTGACTTTCTTTTCATTATGATATTCATTAATGAATATTCATATATGAATATCATGTTGATATTAGTTTACTTGACATAGAGTAGGAATAATTCGAACAACTGATTTGTATATCTGTTGGGTAGTGATAGTTGGGTATAGTTGGGTATTGTCTTTACCATAGTTTTACCATAGTTATTTATACATCATTTTCATTTCGTTTGCATGGCTGAGTATGTGAAAGAAATAAACGGTCATAAATACCGCTACCGTGAGTATTGGGATAAAAGCGAGAAGCATGTTAAATGGCAATATCTCGGCAAATTGGAACAGCCCGAAGAATCTATACCAAAAACAAATAAAAATCGTTATAAAACCGGGTAAAAAGACATTTTTGACCAATATAAACAGATTGGTCTTTATAAGTCATTTTGGTATATAAAATGGCTCTGGTGGTAACTTAATTTCTTTGTCCCATCCGCAACCCAGATGATGAAGAAATCGACGAACTTGATAGGCTTTTTTCCTATAGGAAGAAACTTTGTGCCTATTATTAATATTCTTGAAATAGTCAAGTGTTTTCTCCTTGTCTATCTCCCATCCTATAAATTGAAGATACTCCATTAAATAATTCTTTATTTGATACAACCAGTCTTCGCTTAACCCTTGTATCTCAAGTAAAGAAAGATATTCATTGAACTGATTTTTATCTATAATCTCCTCTGTTCCTGAGAGCTTCCCAAGCTTGTAACCCGGGTTCGAATCCCGGTGGCCGCACTCAATATTATTTCCTACTTTTGGTCTGTAATTCTTTCAATCTCTCTTCAAGAATACCAGACAAGTTGAGCCCAAGGGTACGAGCACAATCAATCAAATCTGTTTCAACTGAACGTGTAAGTTTTTGCTTAGACATACGTATTAATACGTGTTATATCAATATTAAGCGTTCTATCACATAATAAAAATGATTAATAGGATCTGTATATCTAGATAAAGGAAAAAGAGAGCTAACAATGAAATGTTTAAAGTGTGGCTATGAATGGAAGAGAACCAAATGGAAAGAATGCGTGTCATTTCTTTCAAAATGTCCCAAGTGTGGCTCACGGTTTTTAATGAGATACTAATCCCTGTTATGGTTTAATTTAAACTCTATTTTTATCCTGTCCAGTGCTGACAATAAGGCAAATTTATTTTGATAAATTATCTAAAAAATCTTTTCTCAAGCTAATAACATCTTCATCCTCTGGGTTTACATTCAAAGCCGTATTAACACATTTTACTGCCTCTTCATATCTGCCAAGCTCCCAGAGAGCCAATGCCCTATTACACCACGCATAGACATAACGTGGATAGATCTTCAAAGCTTCAACGAGACACTCTATCGCATCTTCATACCTACCCATCTCACGAAGTATTATGCCCTTATTACACCATGCATCCTCATAATTGGGATCTATCTTTAAAGCCTTATCAAAACACATAATCGCCTCCTCATGCTTACCCATAGATCCAAGGCTAGACCCTTTAAGCCACCATGCATCTTCACTCCTCGGATTTATCTTCAAAACTTCTTCACTAAACTGTAATGCATCTTCATATCTTCCATTTTTACCGAGAAGATAGCCCTTTAACAACCACATACCTCTAGTTTTCTCTAAACTTTTTTCAGGCTTAACTTCTGTGAGTTCCTCATCTTTGAACTCAACAACCCACCATCCATGTTCATCCCAGTGTCCCGTCATAGTTACCTCTTTAATAATACGATTTATTTGCTTTGCCCTCAAATATGGAGAGGTCAAATGTCATCGGTGTCCCCATTAGGACGCTATATAGACAGATGACATTTGGTTATTCCATGTGTAATAAAGCTAGTGAATATTTATATAGAAAACGAGGGAGGGTATAAACCCTTTTTATAAATCTTTCTAAATTTTTCCAATTACTTAATTATTTTTATCCTAGCAAGATCTTTTTTAAAACAGATGGGCAGCTCTTTATAAATATGGCCAAAAGGCAAAGAAATAATTATTGTCACTTTTCTGCTAGTAGAAAAGTGAATAAAAAATTAAGGGTAATCTCATGACGTTATGATACACCCTCTGTCAGAATCATCCTTTCGTTTGCCTTTTTTTTCTATTCTCTTTTTTAATAGTATCCCTGTGCCTTAATCCATTTTAATTTCTTCTTTCCCTTCTCTGTTAGTGAGTAGTGATATTTGTGGCCCCCCGTAGGTTTTTTTTCCAAAGAGTGACACGTTTTTGGGGACTTCCCGTCGCTTCAGATAACCACCTCTGTATAATTCAAGTAGAATTTTGGCTGCAGAAAATCGGCGTTTATAATTTAGTTCTATGCAGACATCAAAAGAACTTATGCATCCGTCCCAGGGTTCCATTTTTAGTAATACTGCATATTTCTTTTTTGCTCTCATTTCTTAGGATTTACACTTTATATAACTGGAATGGAAGGATATATTTATGAATCTTATTCTCTAGCAGAAATTCCTATTATATCCATTATAGGTATGTGCTGACAGAGTTTTTCTATGGGATGGTGCTGATTAATGATGGTTGTGTATGACTTGTATTTTGGGTTAAAAAGGGTTCCTACCGTACAAGTGAACATTCATTTTTTTGGAAAACGTGTAGTATCGTGGGCTTTAACTGCACCATATATTCTCTTTGCTAACATACCGGTTCACTAGCTGCAAAAAAATTACAAAAAAATACAAATTTTTTTTATTTTTTAGGTACGGGTGAAGGAGAAGCCTGGCACCGCTATCTTCATTTTCATGGTATGCATTTAAAGGCCTTTTTTAGAGCCATACAATCGATATTGCTATTATAGTTAGGAAACCCCTTATTAAAAATTATTGGGCGTAATATGTGATTTTTCAGAGAAGGAAAGTTGGTGAAAGGGGCCTACTATGGAAAAAAGATTTACGTCACTTTTGGTACTATAACCAAAAAACCACTCCTTGAGCATAAAAAAAGGTGTACAAAGATGGCTAAATAATTTTTTTTATATTAATATAAAAAAAATTATACTTTGTCAAATAAAAATCGTTATAAAACCGGGTAAAAAGACATTTTTGACCAATATAAACAGATTGGTCTTTATAAGTCATTTTGGTATATAAAATGGCTCTGCTGGTAACTTAATTTCCTTGTCCCATCCGCAGCCAAAATAATGCAGTAATAGATAAATTTGATAGACCTTTTTACTGTGGGAAAAAACTTTCTGTCTGTTGTTTCTATTTTTGAGATAATGGAATGTTTTTTTTGCTTTGTTTTTTTTTCAATCCTACAAAATTCAAGATAGCCAATTAAAAAGTTTTTTTATTTGATATAACCCGTCTTTGTTTACCCTTTGTAATTCAAGCAAAGAGAGATCTCCATTGAATTGTTTTCTTTTTTATCTTCCATCTCTTCTGTTTTTGGAAGGATTTTAAAGCTTAGGTCCTGGTTCAAATTCTGGTGGCCGCACTCAATTTTTGGTATAAATTTATATCAAATGGCTAGATATACCCCTCATGAAAATTTCCATCATTGGGGCAGGATATGTGGGTCTTGTCACGGGTGTCTGTTTTGCTGACAAGGGTCATGAGGTTATCTGTGTCGATGTGGATTCGGAAAAGGTGGACAAGATAAACAAGGGTATAGCCCCGATACATGAGGAAGATCTTTCTGAGATGCTTAAACGTAACAAGGAAAGACTTACTGCCACCACAGATTATAAGGTTGCGTTGTCCCAGTCTAATATCACCTTTATTTGTGTTGGGACACCATCTAGGACCGATGGAAGCATCGATCTTTCCTATGTAAAAGAGGCAACAAGGATTATTGGGCAGTTTATTGATAAATGGCATCTTATTGTTGTTAAGAGTACCGTTGTTCCGGGGACAACACGGAATATAATTATCCCTCTCCTTGAAAAGGTTTCTGGGAAAAAGGAGGGGAAGGATTTTAGTGTTGCCATGAATCCTGAATTCTTACGTGAAGGAAAAGCAATACATGATTTTCAATACCCTGACCGCATTGTCATTGGTACACTTGATAAAAAATCTAGTGATCTCCTCCAAAAAATCTACACAGGTATTGATGCACCCCTTGTCAATGTCAGTCCTACCGTGGCTGAAATGATAAAATATGCATCCAATGCATTGTTGGCAACCAAGATCTCTTTTACAAACGAAATTGGCAACGTGTGCAAAAAACTTGATATTGATGTCTATGATGTCATGAATGCTGTGGGAATGGATCATAGGATTTCTCCTCATTTTTTACAAGCTGGAGCCGGTTTTGGAGGCTCATGTTTCCCCAAGGATGTAGCAGCACTTGTCTCCCATGGATGTACCAAAGGATTAGACATGTTTCTTTTAAATGCAGTCATGAAAGTAAATGACAATCAACCACTCATAATGCTTGAGATTCTTAGGAAACATGTTTCCACTATAAAGGGTCAAAAGATAGCTGTTCTTGGTCTTGCCTTTAAACCTGGCACAGATGATATTAGGGAATCCCGGTCCATTCCCCTCATACGGGAATTGTTACACAAGGAGGCCCGGGTTGCTGCTTTTGACCCCATTGCCTCGAGCAATATGGAAAAAGTATTTCCCCACATCGACTATCCCTCTAGTGTCCCAGAAGCATTAAAGGATGCCATGGGGTGCCTCATTCTCACAGGGTGGAAAGAATTTGCTGATATTGATTTCAGCCCCATGAAAAAACCCGTTGTCATTGATGGACGCCACATCATTAAAACACAAAAGGATATCATCTATGAAGGACTCTGTTGGTGACAGATAAACCAGGTTTTTTCCACCTGTTATATTATAATCGTGCGGGGAGAATTCCCCTGATAAATCCTATCCCATAGGCAAGTTTAATTAATAGGTAATAAAACAAGCTTGTCATGATTATCAATGGGTTCTTAGTCACTTGTGCGGTGCTTAGAAAGCATAAACCTACATAGACAAGAATAAGTAATCCGATTATAACCCATGGGATAATATGTAGAATTGCTAAGAAAATGAAGAATGCAACACCCAGGACAAAAAAGGATGGGAAAAAATGGAATATCCTCCATGTCCGTGGATGCTTCTTTATTATCTTCATCCGTGCGATTCCATATCGATATAGCTGATGAAATAGTGCCCGGGGATTGTCCCTTTTATAGTGGAAAATAGAAGTATCAGGGATATAGAGTATCTTATACCCCTTTTTTCTTACCCGAATATCAAACTCGGCATCCTGTCCGCACCAGAACTCGGGGTCAAAGTTACCCACCTCGTCAAATATTTCTTTGCGGTAGCACGTAAATGACATATGTTCCACAAATCGTTCATCCTTGAAAACGGTATTTTGCATGAAAAATCCTGAGCCGGCCATAAACCCTAGGAATGCGGCTCCTGCAACGTGTGCATTAAACGTCTGTTTGTCCGGGGAGATATTTGAGACCCCCACCCCCGCGACCTCGACTGGCTGGCCATTAAATTTTTTCATGATAATGGTGAGGAAATCCTTGGGTGCCACCGCATGACCAGAAAAATTCATGATAAAATCACCTGTCGCATTCTCAACACAGATATTTCTCCCAATAGATGTATTACCCGTGGGGTTATCAAGAATTTTTATATTTTTATTTTTTTTTGTGTATCTTTCAATAATTACCCGAGTGTTATCTGTTGATTTCCCCTCAGCAAAAACAATCTCCACCTTATCCTTAGGATAATCCAATGATAAAAGGGATTTGATACAGGGCTCGAGGAATCGTTCCTCGTTTTTAACAGGGATTATAAATGTTACCTTTGGTGTCACTTACAATGTTTATGCCACTATAATATAATAAAATTGTGAAAAATCTTTCAAAAAAGAGGCTATTTTTTTCCCACCTATATTGTTTATTTAAACAATATTTTAATACAAGAGGGTATTCATCAAAACATGCAGAATGTGACATTGGGGAAAAATGTTACCCTTGGGGACTATGTTGAACTTGGGCTACAACCCAAACACCAAGCAGGGAAACTTACTATTGGGGACCAGGCAATTATCCGTTCACACACTGTCATCTATGCAGGAAACACAATAGGTAATAATTTTCAAACGGGTCATGCTGTCCTGATACGTGAAAACAATACCATTGGTAACAATGTCAGCATTGGCTCACACACAGTTGTAGAAAGAGAGAGTCTCATAGAGGACGATGTGAGGATTCATTCCCATTGCTTCATCCCCGAATTTGTTATCATCAAAAAAAGAGCATGGCTCGGACCTCGCCTCACTATCCTTAATATTTTGCATCCACCCTGCCCCAAATTTGAGGAATGTGCAAAACATGTCATTATTAATGAAAACGCCAAAATTGGGGGAAATGTCACCATTTTACCCCGGGTGACTATAGGGAAAAATTCATTGATTGGTGCTGGATCGGTGGTAACAAAGGATATCCCACCAGATAGTGTTGCCCAGGGAAATCCCGCTCGGGTTACAAAAAAGATACGTGATCTAGAGTGCCCATTGGGCTACTATCAAACACCCTATGAATGGGAGGAAACACAATGAAAATAAACATCACGGAAATGTTTGTAGATGATGAAATACGGGATGCAGCACTTCGTGTCCTTGATAGTAAAAGATTTGTGAAGGGCCCAGAGGGAAAAACTTTTGAGGAAAAATTTGCGGGTTTCTGTGAAGCACGCTATGCTGTAGCCACCAATTCGGGTACATCGGCATTGCATGTGGCATTACTCACCCTAGGGATAAAAAAAGGTGATGAGGTGATTATTCCTTCCCATACATTTGTGGCTACTGCCTCGCCGTTATTACATATCGGTGCCATACCTGTTTTTGCTGAGGTTGATGAAAAGACATATACACTTGATGTGGACGATGTTAAAAGAAACATTACCAAAAAAACACGGGCAATAATCCCTGTGCATTTGTATGGTCATCCCTGTGACATGGATCCCTTAAAGGATCTTGCAGAGGATCATGATGTGAGAATCCTTGAAGATGCATGTCAAGCACATGGGGCGATCTACAAGGGTAAAGAGAAAGTGGGGGGCATAGGGGATATGGCTTGTTTTAGTTTTTTTCCCTCAAAAAACATGACGGTCGCTGGTGATGGTGGGATGATAACCACTAATGATGAAGACTATGCTGTCACAGCCCGGGCATTGGTGGACCAAGGTCGATTGGAGGGAAAAAAATATGAACATGACCTTGCGGGATTCAATTACCGGATGAGTGAATTGTTGGCTGCCATAGGATCTGTCCAACTCAAACATCTCCCTGATTGGATTGAAAAAAGAAGGCAACATGCCTCATTGTATACCCGCTTGCTTACGGATGAAGATGTGATACTACCCATTGAGGCGGAATGGGCCAAGCATGTATATCATCTCTTTGTCATCAGACATAAAAAAAGGGATGACCTACAGAAATATCTCAAAGATAAAGATATTGGGACAGGTATTCATTATCCTGTCCCCGTCCATCTGCAACCCTCCATCAAGCCATACAATAGGGGGCCCATGCCCGTTACCGAAAAAATAGCGAAAGAGGTACTCTCCCTTCCATTATCCCCTTCTTTGACAAGTGAACAGGTTGAGGTTGTCTGTCAGTATATTATGGAGTGGCTGAAATGAAAATTGCCGTTATTGGCACGGGGCAATGGGGAAAAAATCATGTTCGATCCCTCAAAGAATTAATGGATGAAAAAAAAATTGATGAAGTGTACCTATGTGATAGCAACAAGGAACGTGTTTCCCGCATGGGTAAAACTTATGATATCCCTTCCTTTACCGATTACCATAAACTCCCCC
>DAQA01000033.1:667-4560 GCA_002502685.1 Euryarchaeota archaeon UBA202 | reverse complement strand
GAAATACTTGGATGGGGAAATTGATACCACCGCCCTGCACAGCATTCTAACAACATTGGATAAACCAAGAAATGAACCAAAAAACATAGACCAGGCGTACCAGTAAACACCCTTAGAAGTTATTTAAATTACCTAGTTTAAATAACCAAAGTACGTTAAATCATCAATTTTAATAATATGTTTCTGTTTATGTTTCCTAATGAAACTCCTCTTGCTGCATTGTAACTATATAGAATATGAAGCCCGGGAGAAAGCTCTTAAAGATGCAGAGGGAATCCTAAAAAAGAAGGACAGATTAGAGGAGGTCCTTGTTGCATTTACCACGGTTGAAAAAGCTGATGGTCTAGATTGTAAGGGGAGTATCTCTGCTGGGGCACACGCCATAACTGAGGTGGCACAGAAAATAAAAGCAGAAAATATCATGATTTATCCATATGCCCATTTATCAACAGATCTTGCGAATCCTTTGTTGGCCAAAGAAATTTTGCAGGGTTTAGAACAAGGATTAGGTACCAATTTTCAGGTTAAACGGGCACCTTTTGGTTGGTATAAGGCTTTTACTCTTAGTTGTAAGGGACATCCCTTGGCCGAGTTATCTCGCGATGTTGCAGTAAAACATGAACCCGAGGAAAAACAGGTGGAATCAAACTGGTATATTTTGACACCCGACGGGGTTATTCATGATGCCACAAAATTTGATTTTTCGCACTATGAAGGTCTTCATAAGTTTTATCAGTATGAAATAAAAAAAAGTCGGGTGTCAGATAAAGAACCTGCTCATATTTCTCTTATGAAAGATTTAGAACTGGTTGATTATGAACCCGGCTCTGACCCGGGGAATATGCGTTGGTACCCCAAGGGCTATGTGATTAAGAAATTGTTGGAGCGGAAGGTTGAAGAGATATGTCTTTCTGCGGGTGCTATGCAAGTGGATACACCTCTTTTGTATGATCAAAATCATCCTTCTCTAAAAAAATATGTGGAAAAGTTTCCCGCTCGTCAATATTCTGTAAAGTCTCGTGAACGTGATCTTTTTTTACGATTTGCTGCCTGTTTTGGTCAGTATCTTATGGCTCATGATATGACCATTTCATATAAACATTTGCCTCTTCGCTTTTTTGAGATAGCTCGTTCTTTCCGGCGGGAGAAACATGGTGAACTCTCCGGTATAAAGCGTCTACGGGCATTTACCATGCCAGATATGCATACCCTTTGTGATGGTACCGTTCAGGCTCTTGAGGAGTTCATGAACCAATTCAGTTTATCATGTAAGTGGATGACTGCCTTGGGGTTGGATTATGAGATGGGGATTCGTTTTACTCGAGATTTTTTAGATAAACACCGTGACTTTGCACAGGAGCTTGTTCAACGGGTAAATAAACCTGTTCTCCTTGAGGTATGGAATGAACGATATTTTTATTTCGTGGTTAAGTTTGAGTGTAATTTAATTGATTCACTGGAAAAAGCTTTTGCCTTGTCAACAGTGCAATTGGATGTTGATAACCCCAAGTCCTTTGACATTACCTATATTGATGATACAGGTGAGGAACAATATCCCCTTTTGCTTCATGCATCCATCTCTGGAGGTATTGATCGGTGCCTTTGTGCTCTCTTAGAACATGAGGCAATCAAGATAGCTCGGGGAGAAAAAGGATCTTTTCCTTTTTGGCTATCGCCGACACAAGTACGTTTGATTCCAGTAAAGGATGAGTTTCTTTCTGAATGCCAAAAAATGGTGTCAATCCTTCCGGGAAGAGTGGATATTGATGACCGTGATTTAAGTCTCTCTAAAAGGATTCGGGATGCAGAAAAGGAATGGGTTCCCCTGATTATTGTGGTGGGAGAACGGGAATGCAAAGAGAAGATTTATACACCCCGTTATAGGGTACCCCTTCAGGGGAAAAAGGAGTGTACACTTTCTGAGATACAGGCTTTTGTTCAATCCCAGATGGATGGTTTCCCCACAGCTCCTTTACCGCTTCCCATACTTCTTAGCAAGAGGCCACGATTCCGAGGGTAAAAATATCTTGTCAACGGTGTGTAAACACTCATTCTTTTATATGGTTGTTCCTATTTCAGATTGTGATTTTACGGGATAAAGGAAAATTAGATATATCATATATTCCTCCAGAGGCACCTTGTCGTGAACGAGAAAAAGAAAAACTTGTATCATTTGTACACAGCGGTGGACATGCTGTGTTAAGTGGAGATATAGGAACAGGGAAAACATTATTGGCTAAGCAACAGAACCATGATGTCTATATTAATTGTTATTCCCATAAATCAGAATACAAGATATTAGAGGAGATTTTACGCCAGACCCGACCTACTTTTAGTACAGCAGGTTTGGCCCCTCAGCGATTATGGCGTGAACTACAGGGTGATCATCTCATAATACTTGATGAGATTGATGGGATTATCCCTGAGGATATCCAGCATTTTACCTATACCTTATCCCGTCAGCCAGAGATCTCCCAAAGGATAAAATATATTGCTATTACTCGGTCATATGGATCCTTAAAGGCCTTGATTCATGATCCTGCCATAGTGAGCACTTTTGCAGAGAAGGCAGTTGTCCAACTTGAACACTATAGCATAAGTCAGATCATTGAGATTTTGGAGTATCGAGCAAAAGATAGTCTTCATTCTGGTACCTACAGTCCAGAGATTCTAGAGTTTATTGCCCATATTGCACGCCTTTCTTTGGGGCATATGAGAACAGGTATCGATATCCTTCGGAATTCAGCCATTATCGCTGAAAGACATGACCATGACATCATAGAACTTGAGGATATCCGAGAGGCAAATCAGGAAGGATGGATAAGTGATCTAGAGAGGATAGATGAATCCCAAGCACTCATCCTGTTAAGTGTTGCATTTGCCTGTCGGAAAAAAACCTATGTAACCTATGAAGAAATACAGGAAAAATATTTGATGCTCTGTGAAGGATATAACCGAAAACCTCAGGAAAAAACTATAGCGGGTCATCTTGAAAGATTGCTTAATCAAGAATTTATCTATAAAAAACCAGGAGGGATGGACCCTTGGGAATACACAATTCTTGATTATCCCGCGTACCTCATAATAGAGAAATTCGAAACACAGTTCATCAACTAATACTAATTCATTTTAGTTATCAGGAAAATCTTTTTCTTTTTATGATACATACAAGAAGGATAATACCACACAGAAGAGTCATTTCAAAACCAGGGATAAGACTAGTATCCGTATCTTCTTTTTCCAAGATTACCTCAAGGGTATATGCATCGGTGTCTCCATCATTATCCATAACGGTAAGAGTGACATTATATGTCCCCTGTTGAGTATAGGTATGATTAATTGCGTTTCCATATTCCACGGATCCATCACCTAGACCCCATGTCCAATTCACCAGGGAACCATCAGGATCACTTGAGTTATCCAAGAAAAATATGGAAGTTTCTATCATAAGGGGCAACAATGAGACGAGATCAAAAACAGCTTGAGGAGCAACATTGGTAATGGTAATATTACGGAAGATATTTCCCGTTAATCCATCATCATCGGTAACTGTGAGATAAACACGATAGATACCATCATCACTATACTGATGCTGAGGATTTCTATCAGCTGATGTATGATTATCCCCAAAATCCCAGAGATAAGAAACAATGGTTCCATCACTATCATTAGAAAGATCCTCAAACACTACTTGCTCAATATCCGAGGGTAAGGCGGGTGAAAAGATAAAATCAGCAACGGGAGGAAGGCTGGGTGGCTCCATTACCGAAAGAGTGACGGTTGCAAAAGAGATAGCTCCATCATCGTCTGTTACCTCTAGAATAGCAGTATACGTGCCAGGGAATTCATAGGTATAATCTTGGTGTTCTGGAGGAATGCCGCTATCACCATAA
>DAQA01000033.1:0-582 GCA_002502685.1 Euryarchaeota archaeon UBA202 | reverse complement strand
GTATCCCCTATGCCATTGCCATCGGTATCGCCACCTGGGTAATCATCCCAGTAATTACCCAAGTAATCACTATGGGTCTCCCCAGGGTATTCACCAAAGGTATAATTAATGGGTTGGGGAGAAAACCAGGTATTCTGTATCCCACTTGACCCCGTGAGATTGTAACTATGATTATTATTCAGGAAATTATTCAGATAGATACTATTGTTGGTCGCCCGGAGGATATAGAGGCCATTATAATTGTCATAAAGAGTGTTTTCTGTAATGGTATTATATTGGGTGGTGGGATAATAAAGATAGATGCCAAAGTGGCTCTGGGAAATATCATTGGACTGGAAGGTATTATGGGATGATCGATCGATGTAGATACCATAATTACCATTATCCACAAGTGTATTTCCCTGGATAGTATTATGCTCACAGGAGTTCCAGAGAAACATTCCCTCATCAACATTATCCTGGATACTGTTATTGTGTATGGTATTGTTATCTGAGTCATAAAGGATGATTCCTTCATAATTCAGGGTGATAAGATTATCCTCAATCACGGTATCAGTTACATAGCTCATGGAAATGGCACTA
>DAQA01000006.1:11242-17782 GCA_002502685.1 Euryarchaeota archaeon UBA202 | reverse complement strand
TGGCCAACAAGGTTTTTGATTTGGCAGCAGAAATGGGTGTAAAGGATTTAAGATGGTTCCCTAGTGCTGCTTTTCCGTGTCATGAAAAGATTATTAGACATCTTGATAATGGAGTGATACATCATATAGAAGGGAGTCTTAATGGTCCGTTAGGGGAGTATTGTTCCCTGGGGAAAATGAGGGGCATTGGCGTATTACGTTCACATGGCGGGCGGTATCGTGCTATTCAGGATGGTGATGTTCATATAGATGTAGCGGTTCTGGCTGCCTCTTCGTCAGATTCTTTTGGTAATAGTAATGGACTAATGGGTCCTTCGGCTTGTGGCCCATTAAGTTATGCCCTATCTGACTATCTCTATGCCGACCGTGTTATAGTTGTTACTGATAATATTGTTCCGTTTCCTTGTTATCCCTGGGATATTATAGGAAATTATGTTGATTATGTGGTTGTTTTGGATAAGGTAGGCATCCCAAAAAAAATTATTTCTGGAACCACAAGTATCACACAAAATCCACAAAGATTAATGATTGCTGATATGGCAGCTCATTTCCTTAATGATGCTGGAATATTGCATGATGGTTTTAATTTCCAAGCGGGAGCTGGAGGTACCTCTCTTGCATTTGTCAGCTACTTAAAAAAAATATTAAAAGAAAAAGGTATTAAAGCACGAGCGATGGTGGGAGGAACAACCAGTTACTTGGTGGGAATTCTTGAGGAGGGATTGGGGGAATATATCTTGGATGGACAAAGCTTTGATCTTGAAGCAATCAGGAGTTTAAAGGAAAACCCTAACCATATACTTTTTAGTCAGCTCCAATGTTATAATTTTCATTCCAAGGGGAATACGACCTCTCTGATGGATGCTATTGTTCTAGGCGCTACAGAAGTGGATGTCAATTTCAATGCCAATGTCGTCACCCATTCTGATGGTAAATTATTGCATGGTATTGGTGGATGGCAAAATAGTCTTCTTGCAAAATGTACCCTAATTACTATTCCCTCTGTCCGTAATGGTATACCGATGATAAAGAATAATGTTACAACACTCGTGGGTCCTGGGGAACTCATAGATGTTATTGTTACTGAACGAGGAATAGCGATTAACCCCCAAAGAGAAGATTTAATTGAGGCAACTGAAAACTCTAATCTTACCCTTACATCAATCAAGGAACTTAAAGAGGAAGCTGAATCTTTTTGTAGGGGAACACCAGAGAAGCCTGAATTTGAAGATAATATTGTTGCCATCATCGAGTGGATTGATGGAACAGTATTAGACAGCATCTGGCAGGTTTCTAATAAATAATTATTTTCCCGATATCTCCAAAATATTGAAAGATATCCCTAATGCAGATTTTTGCAAAATAAAGAACCATATGCAAAATGGAAAAAAATAAGGCAGTGTGAATTAGACTACCATACCTTAGTGATTTGAACAACATTTAAGATAAAATAAACAAAAAATACAAACACCATAAAGGTAAAAAAAAAAAACACTTGAATATAGTAATGAGGCCCTGATTTATACTTAGAAGAATCTCCATAACTGTAAGGTATCATCTATGGTGTTTCCACTCATTGTGTAGGCACGGGCACTAAGTGTATATCTGACCTGTAATAGATTTTTTTCATCCCATTTCCAGGTATAGGGAGGAGTGGACAGTTTTGCCTTCAAGATACCATCAAGATATATGTCAACGCTCATTATCCCAACAAGGTTATAAGACGTTACTTCAATATCAATATCCCCCAGTATAATGGGTGTAAAAAAGGGAAGAATCATTTGATTTTTAAAATAAATAGCCTCCTGGGGTTTTGTGATGGCAATTCTTGCAGGAGGTGATATCACCAGTGTCGGATCACCACATACAATCATACCATAATACCATTCACGTTCCCATTGCTGAAAGGGTGCCTGGGCATCAAACCACTCACAAAAAGCCTCCCCTATACATTTTCCCTCAGAAAGAGGTTGGGTAAAATCAGCAAAATTAAGCATGCTTCCGCTCTTTGATGATGCAACAGTAATTAATCCATGGGTAGTATTAAAAATATAGGCCCCCGCTAAATAGCCATCATCCGTGAACCGCCCAGGTCCACATGCAAACAGATTATAGAAAAATACCGGGGGGTCACATTCTTGGATATCCTTGGATAATACCCAGTCACCAGAGTCATAGAACTGACCAAGATCTACTGGGCATCCATCCCCAATATATGTCTCCCATATACCCTCTGATGCCTGGTCACCCACGCTAGGTTCAACCCTTTCTTCCCCTCCGAGGTAATCCCTAGTTAACCGTGTTTCCATATCAGGATTAAGATAAGGTCCATTAACCAGCCATTTCCCAATCCATGAAACAGGTGCCATTTCTGGATCATAGGTAAGGCCGTCAATAGGTTCCCCCTCAAAGCTACAAAATTTCGCGGTGAAACCATTTTCACCCATCCATTCAGATACTTTCGCAAGGAGACGATTCTCTCCTGATTTCAAGGTGACATTAACCTTTACCCTATCGCTCGTGAAACCACCATAACGATTATCAAAGAGAACAACCTCACCATTTAACCATACACGGATACCGTCATCATATCCAAACCAAAGTTGACAATCTTTCTCACTGTCGGCATAGATTCTAGAGAACGCATAGCACACCCCAAAATCGGCTTCATTGCTGTACTCATTGATATCCACATAGGAATTCCCTGTATCATACCTCTCCCAAATGTTACCCCCGTTTTCCTCCCCCTCACGGGGATTAATCATATCTTCTGCTAAGCTGAGGTAATTTGTGGACAAATATTCCCAAAATCGATCGGATGTATCTTGATGAAAGCCATTGAGTAACCAACTCCGAACATACTCAGCTTCCCTAGTGTGTTTCAAGGGATTGTTAATCTGGTAGAGGAGGCCATCGACGGATTCGAAATCCTGGTTTGTGAAACGTGCCGAGAATTTAAACTCGCTCCCTCCTTGGCTGATTTTACAGAGTAGTCGATTCCATCCCTTTTCCAGTGTTACTTCAACATTATACATGTCTTTACGCCATGCGCCATATCTATCCTTACTGTTTACTATCTTTCCATTTAACCAGGTTTTCATCCCATCGTCGCTTCCCATGAGAAGGTGCAGGTTTTGTTGCAGCGGACTATAGATATAACTATGGGCATAAACCGCGGATTCGGTGGGTCGGGTACCAAAATAATGCCCGCCAGAATAACTATGGGCACAGACTTGGACAAAGTGTTGCCCCTTCCTTATTTTTTCCATATAATCGCTAGCGGTTGTATAATATCCATAGTCATGGCGGGTGATATTTTTCCCATAGATATAGCCTAGATCCACGGCCATATCATACCAATCCTCATCAACATATTCTAGGCCCTGCCAGGGCTGTTGTAGCATGCCAGTGCGGTAGGCATGGACTTTGTCAAGATATTCATTTACGAGTTGTTCCTCATTAGTAGGGGAGAGAGAACGTGCAAAGATACGGGCCACGTACACCTCGGGCTCCATATCGCCAGAACCGGGTAGATGTGTCTCAAAATCCCCATCATCATCTTGATCCTCCCATGTTCCATCAACATCCATATAGAAAAGATCACAGGGGAACACAGAACCTGAGACCTCTGCCCATGCGGCAGTAATGTCCCCTATGAAAACAAATCCTGTATTTCCCATATTATATCGGGTGGTAATCCATGTTTTAATCTCTTGAGGTAATCCTCCACTGATTCTTTGGGTATAGACAGAAAATCCTTCCATTGTCAAATCATCAATATATGGCTGGAGATGCGTGATAATTTTAGGATATAGATCCTTCTCGACTAAAATTGAAAGATTGCACAATGAAACATTATCCCGGGGTGTGGCATAAAGGGGTGAAGTAAACTCTGCGGGAGTGAGAGGATGTTTTTTTAGATATTCTTGATAGGTCCCAGGGAGCTCGCCATGGGGGGATCTCCACTCTAATTTAGCCACGGATGGTCCTATATTTTCCTCACTATTTTCAAGGGATGCTGAATCCTTTTGTACCCATCCTGATGTAGGGGAATGTATCAGATGTTCACTTTCTATCCTCTCTGGATAAACCCCTAAGGGTAACAGTGGCGTCATAAAGAGTATGATGCTTACTGCAATAATGGATATAGGTCCTATTTTCATAATTAGCCTCCATGTCTGTTTTATTTTGTATCTATAACGTCCTATTAGTTTTTTGTACCTGCCTTTTTTTCTTTTTCTAAGGAGGGTACCCTCGTTTTTGAGCCATTAATCATGAGATTTCAATTATTTCCTTGCAACAAGGATAAATTAAACATAAATTGAAGAGATGTTTTTTTTATTTTTTTTTATCTTGTCCAGTGCTGATCTAGGATTATATCATACTCATTCAATTTCTCAACGTTTGATGAGCCTGCTAATACCACAAAAGTACTGGCCGTGTTTATCAATAAAAAAACATTAAGTACTCTTTTATCCCCCATTTCTATCCCTACTTTATTGAGTATCGGATTAATATTATGAAGAAAAAAGAAGGTCTATATATACAGGATGGTCAATATTACGTTTTTAAGTGAGGCAAGATAATGTTGACAACTTTTGACAAAATAGTGATAGGTGCTCTTGTGGGTATTATTATCCTAAATATTGCTTTTCAGATATATATTCGTCTTCCTAGTGATGAAGTAGAAGAGGAAGACATTCTTATTGTTTTTTATAATGCGAAAAAATGGGAATATACCCTACCTGAGTTACAAGACATCGATGAATATTCAGGGACTGGGAGCATGATGACTCAGATGGGTATTAAAGGCCCCTACAATTTTACAGGTATCAGATTTAATGAATTATTCCATGACCTAAAAATTAATGGAGGCACATTGGGGGCATGGGTTATTGCAGCGGATGGCTACAATATGACATTCACTAGTGCTGAACTGCAGGGAAGCATTACCGTGTTTGACGAATCTGGAAATAGTTCAGATGCCCTGGTGGGGTTGCTCCTTGTGTATAGTCAAGACGGTGTTTTATTGGAAAGAGAAGATGGCCCTCTTCGATTGGCCTATGTAGGGGATTGTAATTGTGTAACACCGGCATCTTATTGGATAAAACAGGTTAGGAAAATCACGTTTTTCAAGGAAGTTAACAATCTTTTATAATTTTTTCTGGTAAGCAATATTAGTATCAGAGGTTAGTAATGCCTAGACAAGGCATATCCCAGTATAGCAGTGATTTAAATGAAATGAATATACACTAATTATATAGGTGAATTTGTTAGAAAAATATATGGCAATTTTTTTCCAGTAAATCCATGTAGTATCACTGGGCAATGGATGTTTTTGTTGTTGAAGTATAATTAATAGAGGACAGGTTAAAACTTGATTCCTACTCCATACTTGGAATCCCACGGGATATAAAAAAATTAAAGAAGAGATTTAGATTCTTTTTTATGGATTGGATGTTGTTGGGTTTATTAGCGGGGGCGATAACCTCAAGTGGTTTTATCCCCCAGTTAGTGCGAGGCTTTCGAACAAAAAAATTAGATGACATCTCCCTATATATGCCCGTGGTGTTGATTAGTGGCATGACATTATGGCTTTTGTATGGCATCATGCTTCATGATATCTCTATCATGATTGCAAATTCAGTGGGTGTCAGCTGTAATCTACTGCTTTTAACGATGAAAAAAATCTACTAATAATCACTAAAATTATTTCCATATCTCTATCTTATCCTTTTGTAACACTGATGAAATAAACTCATATTAGAAAATCGATAATAAAAAATAGGTAACTAAAAAATATATTTTAAATAAAATGTTAATGGCTCTTGGTAAAAATATTATGCTTTTAACATTTTAATTTTTCATAAATAATAAAGATTATTATTATCTCTTTTCACACTTGGATATTTTTTTTCTTGAAGCTGTAAATAGTGAAGTATTCTGGGAATGTTTTTTAAAGAATGTTACATTCTGATTAATATATGGGTATAACAAAAAATGAACATCAAAGAATTGGTGTGTTTGTAGATGTCCAAAACTTGTATTATTCTGCCAAGAATTTATATAATTGTAAGGTAAATTTTCACGCGATCCTAAATGATGTTATCGTTGGCAGGAAACTTATCCGAGCGATAGCTTATGTTATCAAGGCAGATGCAAAAGATGAGAAAACATTTTATGAAGCATTAGAGGAAATAGGATTTGAGGTAAAAACAAAGGATCTCCAGGTCTTTTATGGGGGTGCTAAAAAAGGTGATTGGGATATAGGAATTGCCATGGATGTGATGAGATTGGCATTAAAATTGGATGTGGTTGTCTTGGTAAGTGGGGATGGTGATTTCACGGATTTGTTAATACATGCCAAAAGCCTGGGATGCCGAGTTGAAGTTGTCTCTTTTGGAAAAAGTACGTCACATAAATTAAGAGAGGTTGCGGATTTTTTTATGGATCTTGACACAAATAAGAAGTATCTCTTGAAAAAAGGAAATAATAAGAGACAAAAAAAGTATTAAATTTTTTTTGTGTTTCTTATTTGTA
>DAQA01000006.1:0-11184 GCA_002502685.1 Euryarchaeota archaeon UBA202 | reverse complement strand
AAAAAAAAAAAAAAAAAATAAAACTTGGACTTAAATATTTTGTTTTAAACAGCATGTCTGTTTTGGAACGAGAACGTATGAAGAAACAATAACAAGACAACATAACTTCAGCGGTATTAAATAGTGTCAAAAAACAGAGTTATTATACTCTATATTTGGCTAAATTATCTAATTTTTTTTTTCGTCACGACTTAATTTTGACTGGATAAGGTGACGATAAAAAAAGGCGTTGTTCTTTTCACCTAAAAGAGAAAAGAAGATATTTAAGGGATTTACCTTTGTACGCATAATGAGATTATCAATAATTGTACCGACATACAATGAACGAGATAATATACCTATCCTAATAAAAAAAATCAATGATACAATAGATTTTACCGATTTTGAAGTAATTATTGTCGATGATAACAGCCCAGATGAAACCTGGAGAGTAGCAGAGAAAATGAAGAAAGAATACCCGTTTTTACGGGTGATTCGAAGAATAAATGAACGTGATTTATCAACGGCGGTGATTAAGGGATTCCGTCAAAGTAAAGGAAATATTTTAGCAGTTATGGATGCAGATTTACAGCATCCTCCAAAAAAAATAAATGATATGGTAAAAAAAATTCTGGCGGGAAACGATATCGTTATAGGTAGTCGTTATGTAAAAAGAGGAGAAATAGAAGAATGGGGTATTATAAGAAAAATCTATTCAAAAGCGGCAACATTGCTTGCTCATCTTTTTGTCCCACAAACACGGATAACCAACGATCCCCTTTCTGGGTTTTTCATGATGAAACGAGAGGTAATAAAAGATATTCAATTAACCCCAATTGGATATAAGATCCTTCTCGAAATTTTAGCAAAAGGGATGTTTAAAAAAGTGACAGATGAACCAATCATATTCAAGAAAAGAGAGAAAGGAAAAAGCTCCTTGGGGCTAGGAGTTATCTGGATCTATATTAAACATTTGTTTCGCTTGTCCTGGGGTAATAGAGAAATAATACGCATACTCAAATTTACAGCTGTTGGATTAACCGGAGTTTTTGTCAATCTGGGTGTCCTCTGGGCTTTAACAGACCTTGGTAACGTATACTACGTATTATCTGCTATCTGTGGCATCGAAATCTCAATTATCTCAAATTTTCTATTAAATGACCTATGGACCTTTAAAGATAGGAAAAAAAAGGGAATTAGTTATTGGATAAACAGACTCTTAAAATTTAATATTATTAGTTTACCTTCCTTTCCCATGCAACTCGTCGTTATGGGTTTTCTCAACGAGATTTTTGGTATATATTATCTTTTAGCAGCATTTATAGGCATCGTTGTTGTCTATATATGGAATTTTGTTGCCAACAGCTTTTGGACATGGAAAGAACCTAGATGATAAGGAGCTTATAAGAAAAATTATTTATTATCCTTTTTCTTCCAGTATCCTATAATGATGCGGATAATCCTTCATATGGGTACATACAATGGACCAATTTAAACAGATAACTGATCTCCTATAATAATAACCTCGAAGGAGAAAAATGAATTCAAGATTTAGTAAATTAACCCAATCCCAATATGGTTTATTGGCAATCTTTGGTGTTATTATACTGGGAAGCATAGTACGATTTTATAAAATTATGTTTCACTACGCACAAAATGGTGTTGATGAAGGAATCCAACTCATGGCATCAAAATTGATGAATGAAGGCTATACCCTCTATGATGATTTTAATACATTGCAAGCACCTGTCGGGCATTGGATTTTTTCATTATTGGGAGGAAACATTCTTTTTTGTCGTCTCTTGATTGCATTTCTTTCCATTATTGGAGTTATTGGGGTTATGTTTCTTCTCAAAAAAAGGGCTGGGTTATATCCTGCTTTTGTTGCAGGATTGATGATGGCATTTTCTAGTATTTATTTAAAAGAAAGCCGGATTAGCTCATTAGATATGATGGTCACTTCAATTTTGATAATGGCTTTTGTTTTTCTCATCTTAGCATATTATGGGGAAGAAAAATGGCGGTATAGTGCTTTTGGTGCTTCTGGAATTTTATTTGGATTAGGGATAATGGTTAAGCTTTTTGCCGTTATTCCATTTGTTGCAGTATTAACCTATTTTTCCTTAAAGATCTTTAAGGCAATGTTAGAAAAAAAAGATATCCCTTGGAAAAATATTGCCCCTTGGATACTATTTTGTTTGTGTACAATTTGTGTAGTAACCCTTATTCTAGTCACCTTTGATTCTCATTTAGTCATTGAGGGAATGTTTTTTTCTAATCTAGAAGTAAGAGAATATCAAAGTTTAACAGTGAGGATAATGGATACCGGACATTTTTTCCTTATTAACTCTCCCATACTCCTTTTTTCAGCTCTAGGAATGAAAGACTTAATAAAGGAAAAAAGATGGATTATACCCACTTGGTTTTTTTCCCTACTCCTATGGTTTACCATCCAGCCTTTAACCTATAATCATCATCTGTTACTCCTGATTCCTCCTATGTACATTGCTGGAGGTATTGGAATAAAAATATTTATTGAATCCATGAAAAAGACATTGGGCACAAGCAATAAATGGATAATTAAGAGAAATATTAATTCTTCCTTATTGGTGTTCTTTCTTTTAATCTCACTACCCTTCTTTGTTGGTGCGGGATTACACATATCGGATCTTGAAGAGCCTATTGAATATGCGGTTGCTGAAAAAGTGGAAAATATCACTCATGAAAATGATTTCATTCTCTGTGGAGATCCCATTATAGGGATCATTGCAGGCCGTAACCAGGCTCCAGAGATGGTAAATGTTGCTGAAACTGCATATCCAACATTGAATGCAAGTATGATAATTGGGTATTGTGAAAACTATAACGTGCCTGTTATTGTTGTAACATATCACCTATCCGAAATATGGGGATTTAAAAATTATGTCTTGGAATATTATTCGTTCATATGCGGATATACAGACACAGGAGAGATCATTACAAATCCTAAGTTAGATTGGGAAAAAGACAATTATTTGATATATCTCAGAAATAGCCAAAAATAGTAGCACTAAGAATAGAATACCTCTCTTTTTAATATTTTAATTCAATGGTATAAGATTTTTTCTTTGGTTCTCTGTTTGTCTTCAGGGCCGATAATGGTCATATTAAAGTGTATTATCAGTACAGCTGCTAGTTTTCTTTTTAGATTCCTATTGTTAATGTTACCCTCCTTACTCATTGTCTATTGAATATTTTCACAAATTAGATTAAGAGGATTTCTCCTAGGTCATTTATAATGGCTTTGCGGTTATTATAGGTATATCATCCTTATGATAAGAATAAGGATATTAAAAAATTATTAAAAGATATAGAAATAATAAATCTGAAACAAGAAAAAAAATCTAAAAAAGAACTATGTAGCAAAATATTGCTTTCAGCAGATAAAACCGATGCTGTACTTGATATTTTGGAAAAAATTTTTTGATTCTGATAAATTTAGGGTCATTATACCCTCTGTTGAAGCAACGGTTCCCCGGCCCGATATTGAAAAACAGGAAGAAAAAAAGATAAAAAGGAAAACGGTAAAGAACGGATAAGTGTCGATGAAATCTATGAAGATGTTTGTGGAGAGATATCTACTTTTTCAACAACATATTTTGTATTGATTATTCTTGCATCTATTGTTGCTTCTATTGGTATATTATATGATAATATACCTGTAGTTATCGGTTCAATGGTCATTGCCCCCTTACTAAATCACAGTATGGCGCTCTCATTAGGGATTACTCTTGCAGGTTCACAGCTTATTAAAAGATCAATTCTTATTAGTTCCCTTGGTTTTTTAATAGCTATTAGCATTGGTATTATATTTGGGATACTTGTTGAAGTTGATCCAACCGCTCCTGAAATCTTATCAAGAACTAATATCAGCCTCATGTATGTAATTCTTGCCTTTTCATGTGGTATCGCTGGTTCTTTTTCTGTAACCCGGGGAGTCTCTGAGGCACTTGTGGGTGTAATGATAGCAGTGGCACTTTTACCACCAATTATAGCAAGCGGTCTGCTTTTAGGTTCACAAAATTTTACAGAATCAATAGGGGCATTCCTCCTTTTCTTAGTTAATCTTGTCTGTATCAATTTAGCAGGTGTATTAACATTTGTTATTCAGGGAGTTAATCCTAAAACCTGGTGGAAAAAGAAAAAAGCAGAGAAAACAGTTTGGAAAGCAATTGTTTTATGGGTTTTGTTATTACTTTTCCTTATCTTAATGATTATAATCTATCAGTATTTATAATGCTGGTCAAATCACATTTTGTTTTATAAAAGTGTCCAGGGGATATTTGGTCTTATTGTAAAAGTAGTGGTACATCGTTAGGCAATAGTGTTTTATCGTCAGGTATCACCTCAATGGGTAAGGTGTTAAATATGTACCAGAATTGAAAATATGCATTAATTGTAATCATTTCCCCCAAGGAGTTCTTTTGGTGGCCTTATAAGTAACCAGATGACAAGGCCCAGTATTGCAAATAGAAATCCAATTAACGCCCATTGGATTCCATGTTTACTCCTTTTTTTAGCATCCTTATATATCACTGCTCCAATCACAATACCAGCAACAAACCAAAATAATATACAAACTGGATAATTCTCTTTCAAGAACCCCCAGCTAACAGGATATAAATTTTTACCATTAGCTACATCACGACCGAGAGTATTATTATCAACCATTTCATCCATGTTGCAATCTTTACCTAAATCGTTTATTTCATATGAAATAATCACTGGCTCTATAAAAAACGGGGAATCTTCATAGGAAGGTAATCCAAAACTAATATGCCTTGTTGATACTTTTCCTGTAATCTTTGAATCCTTAATATTGTTTAGATATTGGTCTTTTGGTGTATAACGACCAGGGACATTATAAAAAGTCACTGTAATATCATTCCCCCATGCTTCATCTATTCCATAATTTTCCCCCGACAGATTATGGATGACACCGGGTTTTAGTACACTAAAACTATAGTTTATGACATGATTGCATTCGCCAAAATCTAAAAATGATTGACCTCTATCTAATGATATCGTTCCAGATACAGGATTATCACCAGCATTTACAGATAAAAATAAAGAAGTTAACAATAAAATCAGAGTTAAAGTTAATAAAGTACAATAAGATAATAAATAATCCTGCAATTTAGTCATTGTCCAATAATCAACTGAGTATTATTATTCTTTTGCAATAATTTTTTATCTTTTAAGCCAAAAGATTTGTATCATTATCAATTATCATCAATATAGACCTAAAAAAAAATACAAAAAAATAAAGGAACCAAAATAATTTATAATTGCTGGTCAAGAAAATAAGCAAGTTTGGGCCACTATTACGAATTACTTCTTAAACACGCATATCATTACTATGTTAGACAAAAATAAAAAATACAGAAATATGAATATCGTCCCATATTCCTAACCCCTATTCAAGGCATACTCTTGATAGGAAAAGAAAGTTAAATAACAAAAAAATATTACTCCTATTTTAGTCTTAATGAATAGAGTTTTGGACCAAAACCATCTATTGCTTTGGATGCCTGATCAAGACTTTTTTTCCCCAGCTTGGCAACAAGTGTTTGATGTCATTAAAAACTTAAAACATAGCGGGGTTAAAAATTCGTACTAGGATCTCATCTCTTGCACTATTCCCATAGGTGTCATATGCTTCCATGGTGAGCTTATATAGTTTTAGTCCTGGTGAATAATTTTCCCATTTCCATTTGTAGGGTTCTTGTGTTACTGATGATCTACAGATATCGTTTACATAAAAGAGTACTTCTTTGATTCCTGAATCATCATTTGCTATTCCATGTATTTCGCATTCGCCCAGGATTATAGGTATTGTGCAGGGTAGTGGTATCATGATTTTTTTCCAGTATAAATAATTTTTTTGAGGGCGGATAATTTTAACCTGGGGGGATGTATTTTCGATGGTTGTAAATTTCCATGTTTGACTTTCAGTCTGGGAACCATGTTCGTCTTCAGCAATAATTTTCCAGCTATATGTTGTATTGCTTTTGAGATTCGTTAGTTGATAATATGGATCGTTATATAGAACTTTGAATGGGTCCTTCATAAATACATTATCTCCTTCTACCAAATATATTATATAAGAGAGTGTGTCATTATCGGGGTCGGTGCTGGTCCAGTGAAGAGTAGTGGTGCACGTGGTATTTGTTGCGTTATTGTAAGGGATTGGGTTTGTGGGTGGGAAAGGCTGAATGTTCCCGGATATTCCCGACAGATAAAAAGTAGGATCTCCGATATTACCCTGTCCAAATTTGATTCTAAACCATCCGTTTTCTCCCCATTGGGTGCCCCAGCTGTTCTTACAAATCCAATAACCTTTTTCATTATTGTATCCTACCATTGTGACGCAATGACGGCCAACATATTTTCCATAAACATGTGAATAAATGCCTCCATCATATGAATAAAAATCTTCATATACCTCCAGGCAAGTCACTAGTGGTCCATATTGTAACAAGGCGTTTTTTATATTGTCTAATGAACGGCTTACTACAGTTCCAGACTTTATTTTTACTGTTCTTTCTTCCCAGTTTTTGGGCATCTTATTATAACCTGTCCTTCCAAGAGTATAGGGATAACATAACTCCTCGCTAACTCCAAAGATTTTAAGATAAGAGATAGCATCCGATATTTTCATTCCTTTCTGGCATAGTCCGCCTCCACCAAAAAAAAGATGTCCTTCAGATAAATCACATGTGAAGGGTGTTCCTACATTGAGTTGGATAATCGTTTCTAGAGCACCCAGAATCCCAAATGCGGTACAGCTTCCACAGTTATCTTGGCTTTTTATTGGTGTTGTCCAATCTGTTCCATTGACATCTCGCCAGTCGAATATATCTGGTATTATATCATTATATGTTACTGTCTGATTATCTGAAAAATACTCATCGATGCATCCTAATCCTTTGGATTTCTGGTCAAACATTGCAAGAACACTAGGATAAAAAGAGGCATTCCATTGACCATTTTTGATTTCGATTGCTTTTTTTATGTTCTCTAAGTAATCCCTAATCCCTTCTTGCTCTCCTAGTTTAAGGGTCAGGTTTTCAGGTTCCGTCACATTGGGAATATCCATGGATTCTTCACAATCACACAATATATTCTTATTCTGAATTACTCGCTTGGATATTGTCAGCAATTTATTCTTATTCCATACATCCCTATCAATGTCTTTGTGATACCTTAAACTAGAGACATGATATTGATAAAAAGTATCCATTTGAAAACTTTGATCGTCAACTTTATCATCTAACATAACGTCTTGGTTTTCATCCGCTTTCTCTATTGTGTCATCCAAAGGTGATAAACATATTAGCCCTAATCCCTGCAGGTACCCTTCATGATGATCTTTATCATTTCCCGTGTTCACTAAGTTAATATCTCCTTTTATCATTTGTTGAATCTGGTCAGAGAATATCTCTTTGTGCAAGGTCTCTAGATGACTTATTCCATAATTGTTGATGCCTCCCCAAATAATCATTACACCAAAAAATAAAAATAAAAAAGCCATAAGGATGAATAATCTATTTCCTCCAAATTCTTTTTTTGTCATATCCCTCTTATCAAATACTATATCCTGTCGTGAAGGTATTTAATCTTCCTCAGACATATATCGAAAGATATCGTACAAATATCGAATAAGATGAATCCTCTCTAATATGAACCCATAATTGATTAAGGAAAATGTATCTCACATTATTCCTATAATAACAAAATAAAACTTTAAAAAATCGAATATCTGGTATATTGTATGATAGTATATAATATTTTATTCGCAATTTTTTTGTGAATATGATAGATAAGAATAAGGGCTTCATCTATTTTTTTTTTATTTCTTATAGAGGCCAACCTTATAGAGATAAACAAGGCAATACAAAAAAAAAATGAAGGCATGAGGACACCAAGACAAAAAGTTTATGTGACAAATCATAAAAAAATAATCCACAAAAGGAGGGAGTATTGTATGGAGACAAAATAAAAATTAAAAATAGGGGGAAAAGATTATCCTAAAAGATTTAGGACAATTATGACTAAGAATGCATTATTGTAAAATAATAACTTTCTTATAATTTCTTTACGTCTACAGCGCTCAATCCTCGATCGTTTTCCTGTACCTCGTATTCAACTTTGTCTCCCTCATTGATTTGTGTTCCTTCGGATAAACTATTCTTATGGACAAAGACATCTTTTTCGTCTTCACCAGTGATGAATCCATACCCTTTGAAGGAATTGAACCATTTTACTGTTCCTTTCATGTATTTCACCTCCTCAGGCAGTGTTGCCTGGAGCTTTGCAAAAGAACACAAACAAAAAATCTCAAAATTTCGTAAAAAACGTAAATATGAAACGACTTGCCAATATTCCTTTGTAAGGTCCCCTATTCGTTTCTTCCTTATAAAGATATCTATAAAAAAGTATTTGGGGCAAACACGTCGATCTAAATTTACATACCAAAAATATGGATTAACCAAGGAGAAGTAATGGAATTCCATTAATATATTTTTTAGGGTTATCTTGTTAGCTTACTTTGGGTTGATTGGCGTTCCTTGATTTTGAGCTTACTTACATTTACATGGTAATTCTGGTACACCTACTGTTGACATAAAAATATACCTATATTATATAATTTTAAAAAGGCTTTATTTTTATTCCATACCAATATCCCTTCATTTAATCATCGAGTGGTTTTAATTGTTTAATTTTAAAATATGTTGCTCTCTTCTTAATTCTGATGGTTCTCATTTTATTATACCTCTTCAGAGCAACAGAGTGGCATCTCTAACCTGTTTTTACGTTGTTGTATCAATTATTTTATACGAGGTGGTGATATCTACTGATGATGCCAACATCATTTTGACGGAACAATATTTATTTTATGATAGTTCTATAGCTCTCTCTAGATGCACCGGATTTAATTTGTGACCATAAAATACATATTCAATGTGGATTTTTGTAAAAACTTTAGGATGTTCATCAGATCGTTCTGCATCCAAATTTATTTCAAATTTTCGCAAATCAATCTTTTTCTTTTTCAAAACCCAGGCCAAATCACTTCCAGTACAACTGCCAAGTGATAGCAACACCAGCTCCATAGGGTGAGAAGCTTCCTCTGAACCAAAAAAATCCTTTGGACCATCAATTGTCACCCAATGATTACTCTCGGATTTGCCTACGAAGGAGAGTCCCTCTATCTGAATGATTTTTGCCTTCATCTATTTCACATTCTACATTCGCAAGATGTTTAACACATCTTGTCACATTTTTTTCAAGAGATTTTTTTGTAGGATGATCTCTTCATTTTTCTTTCCTTACTATATTATTTTATTTATCGTGACTGAAATTTTTAATTTTTGGAGAAAAAATAATGTATTAAGTATTTATAAACTATGGCAAAAAAAATTAAATCATATCTAATAATCTATAGAAACTTGTACAAGATTTTTTTTTGGGAAAAAGTGGAATGAATTAGGAAAAAAATAAAAAAAGAAAAAAGGGAGAAGGGGTGTTAGTAGGGGTAGAAACGCACTTGGATGTGTTTATCTGCTCCTTTTAATAGCCAGAAGTATCCGGTGAGGTCGTAGAGGTCTTGGGGGACATTCCAGAGGTATCCTTCCCAGATGAGGCCGGTCTGGTTAAGGGTGGTATTGAAGTAGTAGTATTCGAGGTAGAAGACATCGGTGATGTCCATCCATTGGGGTTTGCCATTATGGCCTTTAATGGAGAAGGATCCCAAGAGGTAGTACCATTGGTTGGTTTCGTTGTCATATGTCCACTTGTCTACGTAATCTACCTCTGCCCCATTTCCTGGTTTTCCCAGGGAGACGAGATAGACCATGAAGTTTTTGTCCTTGCCGTGGGGAACTTGGAGGATGCATTCTCCGTCATCGAGACCGTTTCCGTCAAGGACACCGAAGTCGTCACCGAGATTATATGTGATTGTGGTTTCACCCTCGAGGGGGACAAACATAGTGTGTCTGTCGGGGTTGTCGTATTGCCCGTTCCCTATATTGTTTTTCCCTAGGATGTTGAGGGTGTAATGGGGTCCGTTGAAGTCAAGCCCGGGTTTAGGATTATCTTTTTGAGTCTGTTTACCCTGGACGGAATTGATTCCTGCAAAGAGGGCACTGGCGAGGAAAAGGACACAAAGTATCAGAGTTACGTTCTTTATTATTTTGTATCTCATGGTCACCTTTTTTTAGAGTATGTTTGTTTTTTTTGTATTATTTTTACATATCTGCTAGGTTAACTGTGAAGTACATGGCCCAGTTATTTCCTGGGAAGCCTTCACCGTTGCCCCATACGGTTTCGTAGACATAGTAGTTGGTGGTAATGGTGGTTGTGGTCCCATCATCATTTAGGATCTCCTCTGTTTCTGTTTCTAGTGTGCTGACTTCTGCATGGGCCGCAACATAGAGAGAATCACCAGCATCCCATTCACCATAGATGGCATAGGTATAGCTTGTTTCTCCTTGGTGGGTGTCGTTATGGTAGGCGAAGTGTCCTACTTTGGGATTGCCGCTTTTTGTCGTGGGAAAATCATCGGGATCGGACTGGACATCAAGATGGGTTTCATTAAGGGTCCAGTTGGGGTTTGTGATGGTATAGATTATTTTGAGGTAGTCATCGCTGTCATTTACATCAACATAGTATATGGTGATGTCTCCAATGTTTTCGTTTTGGGCCATCATAAGTGGTATTGTGGTGGTGGTGTCTGCTGAGATGCTTGGCATGATCGCCAGGCTTACCAATAGCCCAATTGTTCCTATTCCTATTGTTTTTATTTTGTGGGTATTTTTTGTTTTCATTTTTTTTCTCCTCCTTACCTCGTAAGGTAAGTAATGAAAATGGGGGGTACTAAGTATATAAAGGATGTGTGACAATTATCGAAAGATATCTTACAATTATCGAAGGATATGGAACAAACATAGAAAAAATAGGGGGAAAATATTTTTTTCTCCCTTCTCGCGCTGGCCATATATGTATTATATCATAGATTTTGGATTAGATTCTTTTTTTTTTAACATCCCTAGTAACCCATCATGGGGTGGTCCATTTAAAGGAGTATTGGGGTGTTATTGAATTTTAACACCTTGTAAGCGAGAAATTCCCAAACTTTAGTTTGCGGGATGAATTGCACTACTT
>DAQA01000010.1:2455-6545 GCA_002502685.1 Euryarchaeota archaeon UBA202 | reverse complement strand
TGGCCAACAAGGTTTTTGATTTGGTAGCAGAAATGGGTGTAAAGGATTTAAGATGGTTCCCTAGTGCCGCTTTTCCTTGTCATGAAAAGATTATTAGGCATCTCGACAATGGAGTGATACATCATATAGAAGGGAGTCTTAATGGCCCGTTAGGGGAGTATTGTTCCCTGGGGAAAATGAGGGGCATTGGCGTATTACGGTCACATGGCGGGCGGTATCGTGCTATTCAGGATGGTGATGTTCATATAGATGTAGCGGTTCTGGCTGCCTCTTCGTCAGATTCTTTTGGTAATAGTAATGGACTGATGGGTCC
The DNA here is from genome assembly GCA_002502685.1 of Euryarchaeota archaeon UBA202. GTDB lineage: Archaea > Thermoplasmatota > E2 > UBA202 > UBA202 > UBA202. Next base: position 6,232 of record DAQA01000010.1, on the reverse strand, counting down.
TTCGGCTTGTGGCCCATTAAGTTATGTCCTAGCTGACTATCTCTATGCCGACCGTGTTATAGTTGTTACTGATAATATTGTTCCTTTTCCTTGTTATCCTTGGGATATTATAGGGAATTATGTTGATTATGTGGTTGTTTTGGATAAGGTAGGCATCCCAAAAAAAATTATTTCTGGAACCACAAGTATCACACGAAATCCACAAAGATTAATGATTGCTGATATGGCAGCTCATTTTCTTAATGATGCTGGGATATTGCATGATGGTTTTAATTTCCAAGCGGGAGCTGGAGGTACCTCTCTTGCATTTGTCAGCTACTTAAAAAAAATATTAAAAGAAAAAGGTATTAAAGCACGAGCGATGGTGGGAGGAACAACCAGTTACTTGGTGGGAATTCTTGAGGAGGGATTGGGGGAATATATTTTGGATGGACAAAGCTTTGATCTTGAAGCAATCAGGAGTTTAAAGGAAAACCCTAATCATGTATTTTTTAATCAGCTCCAATGTTATAATTTTCATTCCAAGGGTAATACGACCTCTCTGATGGATGCTATTGTTCTAGGCGCTACAGAAGTGGATGTCAATTTCAATGCCAATGTCGTTACCCATTCTGATGGTAAATTATTGCATGGTATTGGTGGATGGCAAAATAGTCTTCTTGCAAAATGTACCCTAATTACTATTCCCTCTGTCCGTAATGGTATACCGATGATAAAGGATAATGTTACAACACTCGTGGGTCCTGGGGAACTCATAGATGTTATTGTTACTGAACGAGGAATAGCGATTAACCCCCAAAGAGAAGATTTAATTGAGGCAACTGAACACTCTAATCTTACCCTTGCATCAATCAAGGAACTTAAAGAGGAAGCTGAATCTTTTTGTAGGGGAACACCAGAGAAGCCTGAATTTGAAGATAATATTGTTGCCATCATCGAGTGGATTGATGGAACAGTATTAGATAGCATCTGGCAGGTTTCTAATAAATAATTATTTTCCCGATATCTCCAAAATATTGAAAGATATACTTAATGCGGATTTTTGCAAAATAAAGAACCATATGCAAAATGGAAAAAAGTAAGGCAGTGTGAATTAGACTACCATACCTTAGTGATTTGAACAACATTTAAGATAAAATAAACAAAAAGATACAAGCACCATAAAGGTAAAAAAACACTTGAATATAGTAATGAGGCCATGATTTATACTTAGAAGAATCTCCATAACTGTAAGGTATCATCTATGGTGTTTCCACTCATTGTGTAGGCACGGGCACTAAGGGTATATCTAATCTGTAATGGATTTTTTTCATCCCATTTCCAGGTATAGGGGGGAGTGGACAGTTTTGCCTTCAAGATACCATCAAGATATATGTCAACGCTCATTATCCCAACAAGGTTATAAGGCGTTACTTCAATATCAATATCCCCCAGTATAATGGGTGTAAAAAAGGGAAGAGTCATTTGATTTTTAAAATAAATAGCCTCCTGGGGTTTTGTGATGGCAATTCTTGCAGGAGGTGATATCACCAGTGTCGGATCACCACATACAATCATACCATAATACCATTCACGTTCCCATTGCTGAAAGGGTGCCTGGGCATCAAACCACTCACAAAAAGCCTCCCCTATACATTTTCCCTCAGACAGAGGTTGGGTAAAATCAGCAAAATTCAGCATGCTTCCGCTCTTTGATGACGCAACAGTAATTAATCCCTGGGTGGTATTAAAAATATAGGCCCCCGCTAAATAGCCATCATCAGTGAACCGCCCCGGTCCACATGCAAACAGATTATAGAAAAATACCGGGGGGTCACATTCTTGGATATCCTTGGATAATACCCAGTCACCAGAGTCATAGAACTGACCAAGATCTACCGGGCATCCATCCCCAATATATGTCTCCCATATACCCTCTGATGCCTGGTCACCCACACTAGGTTCAACCCTTTCTTCCCCTCCGAGGTAATCCCTAGTTAACCGTGTTTCCATATCAGGATTAAGATAAGGCCCATTAACCAGCCATTTTCCAATCCATGAAACAGGCGCCATTTCTGGAGCATAGGTAAGGCCGTCAACAGGTTCCCCCTCAAAGCTACAAAATTTCGCGGTGAAACCATTTTCACCCATCCATTCAGATACTTTCACAAGGAGACGGTTCTCTCCTGATTTCAAGGTGGCATTAACCTTTACCATATCGCTCGTGAAATCACCATAACGATTATCAAAGAAAACAACCTCACCATTTAGCCATACACGGATACCGTCATCATATCCCAACCAAAGTTGACAGTCTTTCTCACTGTCGGCATAGATTCTAGAGAACGCATAGCATACCCCAAAATCGGCTTCATTGCTGTACTCATTGATATCCACATAGGGATTCCCTGTATCATACCTCTCCCAAATGTTACCCCCGTTTTTCTCCCCCTCACGGGGATTAATCATATCTTCTGCTAAGCTGAGGTAATTTGTGGACAAATATTCCCAAAATCGGTCGGATGTATCTTGGTGAAAGCCATTGAGTAACCAGCTCCGAACATACTCAGCTTCCCTAGTGTGTTTCAAGGGATTGTTGATCTGGTAGAGGAGGCCGTCGACGGGTTCGAAATCCTGGTTTGTGAAACGTGCCGAGAATTTAAACTCGCTTCCTCCTTGGCTGATTTTACAGAGTAGTCGATTCCATCCCTTTTCCAGTGTTATTTCAACATTATACATGTCTTTACGCCATGCGCCATATCTATCCTTACTGTTCACCATCTCCCCATTTAGCCAGGTTTTAATCCCATCGTCGCTTCCCATGAGAAGGTGCAGGTTTTGTTGCAGCGGGCTATAGATATAACTATGGGAATAAACCGCGGATTCGGTGGGTCGGGTACCAAAATAATGTCCGCCAGAATAACTATGGGCACACACTTGGACAAAGTGTTGTCCTTTCCTTATTTTTTCCATATAATCGTTAGCGGTTGTATAATATCCATAGTCATGGCGGGTGATATTGTTCCCATAGATATAGCCTAGATTCACGTCCATATCATACCAATCCTCATCAACATATTCTAGGCCCTGCCAGGGCTGTTGTAGCATGCCAGTGCGGTAGGCATGGACTTTGTCAAGATATTCATTTACGAGTTGTTCCTCATTAGTAGGGGAGAGAGAACGTGCAAAGATACGTGCCACGTACACCTCGGGCTCCAGATCGCCAGAACCGGGTAGATGTGTCTCAAAATCCCCATCATCATCTTGATCCTCCCATGTTCCATCAACATCCATATAGAAAAGATCACAGGGGAACACAGAACCTGAGACCTCTGCCCATGCGGCAGTAATGTCCCCTATGAAAACAAATCCTGTACTCCCCATATTATATCGGGTGGTAATCCATGTTTTAATCTCTTGAGGTAATCCTCCACTGATTCTCTGGGCATAGACAGAAAATCCTTCCATTGTCAAATCATCAATATATGACTGGAGATGCATAATGATTTTAGGATATAGATTCTTCTCGACTAAAATTGAAAGATTGCACAATGAAACATTATCCCGGGGTGTGGCATAAAGGGGTGAAGTAAACTCTGCGGGAGTGAGAGGATGTTTTTTTAGATATCCTTGATAGGTCCCAGGGAGCTCGCCATGGGGGGATCTCCACTCTAATTTAGCCACGGATGGTCCTGTATTTTCCTCACTATTTTCAAGGGATGCTGGATCCTTTTGTGCCCATCCTGATGTAGGGGAATGTATCAGATATTCACTTTCTATCCTCTCTGGATAAACCCC
>DAQA01000010.1:0-2276 GCA_002502685.1 Euryarchaeota archaeon UBA202 | reverse complement strand
TTTTTTTTTATTATTATCCTGTCCAGTGCTGATCTAGGATTATATCATACCCCTTCAATTTCTCAACGTTTGACGAGCCTGCTAATACCACAAAAGTACTGGCCGTGTTTATCAATAAAAAAACATTAAGTACTATTTTATCTCCCATTTCTATCCCTACTTTATTGAGTATTGGATTAATATTATGAAGAAAAAAGAAGGTCTATATACAGGATGGTCAATATTACGTTTTTAAGTGAGGCAAGATAATGTTGACAACTTTTGACAAAATAGTGATAGGTGCTCTTGTGGGTATTATTATCCTGAATATTGCTTTTCAGATATATATCCGTCTTCCTAGTGATGAAGTAGAAGAAGAAGACATTCTTATTGTTTTTTATAATGAGAAGAAATGGGAATATACCCTATCTGAGTTACAAGACATCGATGAATATTCAGGGACTGGGAGCATGATGACTCAGATGGGTATTAAAGGCCCCTACAATTTTACAGGTATCAGATTTAATGAATTATTCCATGACCTAAAAATTAATGGAGGCACATTGGGGGCATGGGTTATTGCAGCGGATGGCTACAATATGACATTCACTAGTGCTGAACTGCAGGGAAACATTACCGTGTTTGACGAATCTGGAAATAGTTCAGATGCCCTAGTGAGGTTGCTCCTTGTGTATAGTCAAGACGGTGTTTTATTGGAAAGAGAAGATGGCCCTCTTCGATTGGCCTATGTAGGAGATTGTAATTGTGTAACACCGGCATCTTACTGGATAAAACAGGTTAGGGAAATCACGTTTTTCAAGGAAGTTAACAATCTTTTATAATTTTTTCTGGTAAGCAATATTAGTATCAAAGGTTAGTAATGCCTGGACAGGGCATATCCCGGTATAGCAGTGATTTAAATGAAATGAATATACACTAATTATATAGGTGAATTTGTTAGAAAAATATATATCAATCTTTTTCCAGTAAATCCATGTAGTATCACTGGGCAATGGATATTTTTGTTGTTGAAGTATAATTAATAGAGGACAGGTTAAAACTTGATTCCTACTCCATACTTAGAATCCCACTGGATATAAAAAAATTAAAGAAGAGATTTAGATTCTGTTTTTATGGATTGGATGTTATTGGGTTTATTAGCGGGGGCGATAACCTCAAGTGGTTTTATCCCCCAGTTAGTGCGAGGCTTTCGAACAAAAAAATTAGACGACATTTCCCTATATATGCCCTTGGTGTTGATTAGTGGCATGACATTATGGCTTTTGTATGGCATCATGCTTCATGATATCTCTATCATGATTGCAAATTCCGTGGGTGTCAGCTGTAATCTACTGCTTTTAACGATGAAAAAAATCTACTAATGATCACTAAAATTATTTCCATATCTCTATCGTATCCTTTTGTACCACTGATGAAATAAACTCATATTAGAAAATCGATAATAAAAAATGGGTAACTAAAAAATATATTTTAAATAAAATGCTAATTGCTCTTGGTAAAAATATTATGCTTTTAACATTTTAATTTTTCATAAATAAATAATAAAGACTATTACTATCTCTTTTCACACTTGGATATTTTTTTCTTGAAGCTGTAAATAGTGAAGTATTCGGGAAATGTTTTTTAAAGAATGTTACATTCTGATTAATATATGGGTATAACAAAAAATGAACACCAAAGAATTGGTGTGTTTGTAGATGTCCAAAACTTGTATTATTCTGCCAAGAATTTATATACTCGTAAGGTAAATTTTCACGCGGTTCTAAATGATGTTATCGCTGGCAGGAAACTTATCCGAGCGATAGCTTATGTTATCAAGGCAAATGCAAAAGATGAGAAAACATTTTATGAAACATTAGAGGAAATAGGATTTGAGGTAAAAGCAAAGGATCTCCAGGTCTTTTATGGGGGTGCTAAAAAAGGTGATTGGGATATAGGAATTGCCATGGATGTGATGAGATTGGCATTAAAATTGGATGTGGTTGTCTTGGTAAGTGGGGATGGTGATTTCACGGATTTGTTAATACATGCCAAAAGCCTAGGATGCCGAGTTGAAGTTGTCTCCTTTGGAAAAAGTACGTCACATAAATTAAGAGAGGTTGCGGATTTTTTTATGGATCTTGACACAAATAAGAAATATCTCTTGAAAAAAAGGAAATAATAAGAGACAAAAAAAGTATTAATTTTTTTTTGTGTTTCTTATTTGTATATATATGGATTAAACTCTATGAATTGATAAAAAATGGAGATTCAAAAAAAAAAAAAAAAAATAGAAC
>DAQA01000013.1 GCA_002502685.1 Euryarchaeota archaeon UBA202 | reverse complement strand
GCAACTGATACAGATTGAAGCAAAAAGCCGTGAAGATTCCCTTAACTGCGGTCCTTTCAATTGTTGTAACTTTAACATGTCCGGAATGAAACACGTTCTTTATCACGGCGTAGGGTCTTTCACCGGGAGACCTCTTTCTGCTTATCCTTTTGTTGCGGAGTTTGTCCCTTATACCAATGGGATGTCCCCTTACACCTCTTCTCATGGTGGCACTATAACCCTTCGAAGTGGCTCCAAAATAACCCCTGTCGCGATAGACTACTTCTCCATTCTTAGATAAGTCAACCTGTGAATCATGGACAGATGCAGTCGTGGTCTCGATTTCCCGTATTAGGCCATATTCTGTATCCGACTTGGTGTGGTGTTTGTAACCGAAATATGACTTGTTTCCCTTCTTTACCCAGGCCCCATCTCTGCTTCTTCTGGTTTTTGCATCACCACCGCGGGGCTTATCGGATTTGGCATGACCTGGGTCAGAAGTGATAAAAGTGGCGTCCTGAATGGTTCCCTTCTTTACCTTGAGCTCTTTTGCGTCGAGCTGTCTTTGGAGCTCTTTCCATATTTCCTTGTCTTTTCCTGATTCTTTCAGCCTTTCCCTAAAAAGCCAAACCGTTGAATAATCTGGTATGGCCTTTGGAAAACCAAGTAATCTGCGGAAGGATATCCGGTCTGCCACCTGCCTTTCGAGTTCGGGGTCTGAAAGGCCGTGCCATTCCTGAAGAACAAGGAGTTTTATCATCATAATCTCGTCGATATTGGGGCGGCCTCCTTTCTCGCTTTTGTTGTTATACATTACACCTACTATCGGACGAAAGGCCTCCCAATTTATCAATGAGTTAACCTCGGCGAGTTTGTCCCCGAGTCTTGCAAAATGCTTGTATTCTTCGTTCAATGCGAAACCGGTCAAGGTATTTACTTCTGGCATATGGGCAGAAGTCATTAGGTCTTTATATATTATTTTAAATCGGTTTATTACCAATGTGCCGAGGTTTTTCAAAATTCTCTTATATTATAATTTTTATTATAATATCTTCTAATTTCTATGCAATAATAATGGTGAAAAATCAGCGGGATTATGAAATGTATTGCTAGTCCCCGGAGGCAACTTTATTTTAAATATCTTACATTTTTTCATTAAAAGTGTTCATTTTGAGCAGAAAAATGAAAGAAATGAACGAAAAAGTATTCATTTTGAGCATAAAAATAGAAAAAATGGTGGGGAGAAGTGTCAAGAATGAGCAAAAAACCCTGTCATTTTGGTGAGATACGGGCGAGAGATTACGGCCTAGACCTAGCCCCTTCCATTCTAGTTTGCGACTTACGTTTTAGTTGAAATAATCCTCTTTATCTGTAGACCATGAGGTTATACGAGGGTTTACAAACAACTTATAAACACCTAATCTATTTTAATTTTGGAGGATTTAAATAGGGGGCAAGAAAATGAGAAATATGTTAGGAAGTTCAGAAGGAAAATCTGTTGCAAAATGTCCTTATTGTGATGCTGAATTGGAGGGAATCCCACAGCGGAAAAAGAAATGTTCCCTATGCAATAATTACATTTATGTTCGTACATCACCAGGGTCTAAGGAAAAAAAATTGGTGACAAAAGAGCAGGCTGAAGATATTGATAAAGAATACAAAAAATTACATTTTAAAAATAAATGGTTGAGCTATTTAAAAACACATGGGGTGAAAGAGGAAGATTTTGATAAAGCCACGGAAAAGCTAACGGAAAAGTTTGGAGAAACACCAAGTGTCAAAGATATAATATGGTTGCTGTTTAATGAAACTATATCAAAGCTAAAAGATTTCGATAGTTTAAAGATGATATATTATGAGATGGCGCTATTTTTAAACGAGGAAAAAAAGGATTTCTCTACTGTTCTTCAACAATCACAAAAAATGGATTTGTTAAAATACAAGCAGATTGGTATTAAAAAAGTACAGATTTTGTCGGCACATAACTCTTGTGAGGCATGTAAAAAACTGAATGACAAAATATTTACAGTGAAGGATGCTCTAGAGAAAATGCCTTTACCCTGCATGAATTGTAAATATATACTAGATGATGACAGTAGAGGATTTTGTCGATGTGTTTTCGTTCCAGTCTTTTAATTCATAGCTTTTATAATTTTCACCAAATGGGTGGCCCTTTTTATCGAATAATTCTTTAATGTTATCATCCATTGTAAAATATATTATTTGCCAACCATTATTAGCAAGCTCAGCAACTTTATCCACAAGCAATTGCCTTCTTTTCCAGTCAGAATACTGGAACGCATCATCAAGAATAAGAAAAAGTTTATCTTTATTTAAAATCCTAGAGCAAAATCCCATCCGGAGTGCAAGAAGTACTTGTTCTCGTGCACCCGTACTTATGTCATCGAGCTTGAAATCATTATATGAGTCATTTACATAGAGATTATCACCTTCAATTTTGAATCCAATATATCTATTGGTGACATCATTGAGCGGTTGAGAAATCACATTAGATTGGAGAATCTTTATAATTTTCTCGTCCTCTGCCTCTCGAAATTTTTTGACGACGTTCATAACTACTCTCTTTCCGATAATCTCAGCAGTGACACTTTTTAATTCTTTCAAAGTCTCATTATATTGTCTCCTTAAATGCTCCAGCAATGTTCTCCAATCTATATTAATATCATCCCCTGTAGCTCTAGAAATATTCGATTTGAGGTTTTCAAGATTGCGTTCGATACTTATAATCTGTTCTTCTAATCTAAAAACGTCTTCTTTTATCTTAGCATACTGATCATAATCATATTCAATGGAGGCAGGACTAATTAGATATAGATCTTTTTCAACATTAAGGGTGGTAAGTTTAGAATTTAGCCTCCTAATCTTCATATCCAGCTCTTTTTTTTCTTGTTTAATTGACTGAAGTGATTCTTCCCACTTAAAAATGTTGATTTTTTTTCCAAATATTTGTTTGAAATTTTGAGTAAGTTGCCCTTGTAATTGTTGTAATATTGTATTATCGGTGGATAGTTGTTCCTTCAGTAGTTCACTTTTATCGAATGTTGTTTTTAATTCTTCTAATTTTGTTTTCAACTGAGACAATCCAGACAATGGTAATCCGAATCGTTTTTGGAATTCTTTATGAATATTTTCTAACTCCCTTGTTTTTCCGGCCTCATCGACTATATTTTGATATCCACGGATAATCAAGTATGATATAATGCTTAATCCAACTGCAGATGCAGCGACACCCAAAAATATGTTAAAGTACGCAAAAAAGATAATTAAAGCAATCAAACCAAAAAATGGTATAAAAAAAGGCTTATTTGGTTTAGATGAACCTGTTTTCAGAAGGTATTTTTCATAGATGTCAGTCGAATTCTTCGCCCACGAGTATTCCTTTCCTTGTTCCTTTAGGATTTTATATTCTTCATTTTTGACTTGATAATCATTTTGTTTCTGTTGCCATGTGTGAAAACGTTTTTCCACTTCTTCAGGGTTCTTATCCTCTAAATCGTTTATTTTCGTTTCAAGATCTTCGATCTGTTTTGCAAGGGAATACGCGAGATGTCTTTTTGCTTTCACCATTTCTTTGAGAGTCTTCTGTGCTTCTATCAACTGGTTTTCAAGTGTTTTTCTTTCACCACCAAGAAAACCTTGGTTAATTTCTTGAAAAAGATCATCAAGATTTTTAATTTTTTTTTCAAGTTCAAATTTTGCTTTGATTTCCCCTCTTCTGTCTCCAATGATCTGATTATCTTCAATCGTGGCATTCTGAATAGTCTTGCTTATTCGGTCATCTATGGTATCAAGGATTTCTTTACTTGAAAGATATCTATTAATGAAGACTTTATCAGTTTCACCTTTGGCAAGATCTACATCAGCACCTTTTACTACCAGAAGTTTTGAGAAATCAGGTGGTAAACCACCAATTTTATTCTTGTAGTAATTATCAAACTTATGTGGGCTTGAAGGCGAAAACGATATCGGTGAATCTTCTAATCCTACAACGTTAACCTTTCCTGTTCCCACCGGAGGTCTTAATTTCCATTCTTTGGGTTGGAAAAGGGAACGTATAAGAAACTCAACAAGAAATGTTTTTCCGGTTTCATTTTTCCCATAGATAAGATTAAATTTTCCCAATTCCCAATTAATATCACTAGGGATTGGCCCCAGATTCTTAATATTGATGTCTTTAATCATGACCCCCATTAAGCATCACCATAAACAGTCTTCAATGCATAAAATAGGATATCATCGCGGGAAGGCTCATGGGGACTTGATTGCCAAATTACCTTTTCAACGGAGTCAATTATCTGCCTTGATATCTCTTCCAAATCGAGATTACGAGAAAGAAATACTCCAGAAAGGTCAACATCCTCCTGCTCGTAAAATTTGTGACCTTTAAACTCATCATTAACAATCTCAATCAACTTTCGGATGTCAGTAGAGTACCCACGTATCTTAATACGAACCATTACCTTAGATTTATCGTCATCAGTAATATTCCATTCTTTTATTCTACTTCGTATCTTTTTTCTCAAATAAGATTCCTCGTCTTTAAGTGGTAAAATCAAAAATGATTCATCAAAATATATGATATCGGTTTTAACAGCATGAGATTCCAAACTGATATTATTTGTATCAAAGATGATGAATCTTCTTTTTCCCGTCTCTGATATGTCAAGCCCACACGGTGAACCAGGGTAACATATGGATTCTCCATCTAATGATTTATGGGTGTGTCCAAGGAACACATGAGCGGGTTTATACATATTAATATCCTTTTGAGACAATGGCATATACACACCTGGTTCTAATTGATTTGACACTTTCATTCCCTGTTCCCAGTCACCGTGCCCTATCAATACCCATTTATTAGGCCTAAGTTTATCTTTATTTTCAGCGATGGGTTCGCCCATTACCATATCCTTTCGGTATGGTAAAAAGAAGAATTTAATTTTAGATTTATTAAGGCTTTTGATTGCCGGTTCAGAGTATATCTCTACGTTCTTGGAGGTCATAACTGAATTGTCAATCGTTGCATCATGATTTCCTGGAATTACGTGTATAAAAATATCCTTGTATTTCAATGCGATTTTATCAAACTCAGAATAATTATTATAAGATGCATCGAAAAGGTCTCCTGCGATGATGAGTGAATTTATCTTCATCTCCTTGATGCTATCAAGGATATAGGTTAACGCATTAAATCGTTCTGGATAATCCTTTTTATTGGCAAGGTGGACATCTGCTGTTATGGCAACTTTCATAACCCTCCACTATTTTGGTCCTCCTAATCTTATACGTAATCTAATATATAATTATATTTTAAGTTTTTCTTAGAAATACAGCGGAAAGCAACTGCCACAAATAGGTCTATCTCAATCAATTTTATCTAACCTCAGGGATTAAAATCTAAACTCCAAACTACGATATATGCCATCTTAATTGATTCAATATATTTTCTCATATTGATTTACAAGGCTAATTTTTCTTTGATAATAAATTGAAAAGCAATAATAAATTTTTTACCAGTAAATTAGGGTTCGAATCCCTCCCTTAGAATAGTTTGTACATCCTCAGTGAGAAAAGAGATGCAAAAATTTTTTAGATTCCCAATTCCGGTATACATGCAAGATAACTTTTTCTAAGATCCTCACGATCAATATGATGATAAATATCAATCGCCTCGTTTCTCGCATCACCCTGAAGTTCCTTGACATACTCACGTGGCATCCCCGTCCGTAAAAGATGAGTGGTAAACCAATGACGGCAGCAGTGTGGTGTAAAGTGATCCTCCAGTTTCTTTGAATCAGAATCGTGTAATCCTGCTTTTTTTGCCCAAAAGATAAACTGGCTGTATATTCCACTTCTTCTAAATCTCTTCCTGGTCATGTAGGATATAAAGAGGGCGTTGCATCCTGGTTTTACAATATTTTTTCTTTTGTTGAGCCATTTCCGTAATATATAAGCGGTTTCATCATCGAAAAAGATAATTCGGTTACTCCTCTTTGCGGCTGGTTGTAATGTAATGCTCATATCCTGCCAATTTATATCATCCACGTTTATCCTTATGAGTTCTCCTCGCCTGATTCCTGTCTTTGCCATAAGCAAGGCTGTTGCTTTGTCCCTTGAATCCATAATGGAATTGATGAAGTGTGCCATGCTTTCAATGGAGATGAGTTTTCTTTGGTTCCCTCCATTATCCTTTTTATAACTTGTAAGATATCTTTTTCTAACCTGAAGAATCTTGTTTGTCTCCGTTAGTCCTTCATAGATGAGAAATTCATAGAAAGTTGATAAGCCAGAAAAATAGTTTTTTATCCTCCGTTGGCTAACTTTTCTGTCAAATCGCAAATATTTTACAAATTCTCGGATGGTATCCTTGGTGGCGTTAAGGAAGTCTTTGTCTTGTTTTTCTAGGAATTGGTGAAATATTTTGACGTTTCCCTTATAGTCTTCGATGGTTTTGTCAGTCAGTCCCCTGATTTTGCAATCTGTAAGAAACCGTCGGATTAATTGGTCATCTGTCACAAGGGTCATGCTGGAGGTTTCCATTTCCATAGTCTCCCTTTATCCTCTATAAGGCCATAGCGTTCAAGATTTTCCAGTTGCTTTGTTATCCCCTTGGCGATATCCACATTTTTCATGGGGTTTACTCCCAGTAGTTCAAAAATATCTTCTTTTTTGACAGTGGTCCTTGATTTGAAGAGTTTTATTAAGCCTTCCTCATATTTACGAATACCTTTGAAATCATTGTTTAGGAATGGCTCCATGCGGTATCGTTTGTTTTCTTCATCCAGTTTTTCAATGACTCTTTCCAGCATTTCGTTTCTTTTCCGTAGTTCGATGTTTTCATCTTTTAGTCCCCGGATTTCTTTCATCAGTCTTGTTCGGGATCCATAGATGTCTTCGTCTTCTTCTTGTCTCAGGGAATTTTCGACATGTTCGACGACAAATTTTGATATGGAGAGGCCTGATTTTTCCGCCAAGTTTTTCCATTTTTCTATTTCCTCTATTGAAGGTAAATAAACGTAGATTGCCCGTTTGGCTATGGTATCTGTCTTGTAATTTTTCTTGGTTCCTTTCTTGGTAAATCGCTCTTTTTTTACCCCTGAACTCTCGATGGTCATTACACCCATTATATCGAGAAAGTATATAAATTTTTACTAGTAAAAAAACGCCCGGATCGGGATTCGAACCCGAGTCTGAGCCTCCGCAGGGCTCTAGGATATCCAAACTACCCCATCCGGGCTATTTAAACACATCAACCATGGCCACTCTTTCCAGAATTAAATCCTGATACATAGATTTATCTACTGTTTTTAATTCGGTGTCAGTAATTCCAAAACGATACAGTATCTCTTTGCTTCCATCAAGAACGGAATTATCGCTATCAAGTTTAAGGTCTGTGACTAACTTGTCAATTCCCTTAGGTATCATATTTTCTGAACCACTTATTCTGGTTTTGCCCACACAAATAATTGCGTACGGCCCTGTTCTTTTTATTCCCATGAATTCAATGGCGTCTTTTAGTTGTGTTTTACCTGAGGCATATAAAAGTATCTCCAATGACAGGGAATGACTGGTGTTTCTTTTTTCCCGGAATGCTCGAATGGCATGTTTTACCGCTGACTCAATATGATCTTTGCCATAAACGAGACGGGGATTTAATAAGAGTAGTGCTACCCCGTATTTTTTTTCATATTGTTGTGTAATCCCTAGAGCTTTTTCTATGTCATTGATTTTTCCTTTACAGCAAATTATTTTGAGTTCCATCTGTTTCACCAAGTTGCTCTTTTATGCTTTTAGCAACACGTTCCCCAATTGTTGGAATCTTGGAGAGAGTTTTAATATTTATATCTCTCAGTTGGTTGATAGTCTTAAATCCTGCTTTGTATAATGCTCTGCTCCGCACTCTTCCAATATCCCGTAATTGTATTAAGTTGAGTAGTTCTTCTTTACATCCATTTTTTACCCTGATGAGGAGTTTATCTAGAGGGGAAACAACCTCAAAATTAAACATTCGTGCAAGTTCCCTCATGGCGTGTATAAGCCAGGTGGCAGTTTCTATTTTATTATGAATATCTCCTGGTCCAACATTGTACTTCATGACAATCTGGTCCTCTGTTGCCTCATTTATCCAATCTTCTAGTAATGATGCTGTTTTGATTTCTGATAGGAACCATTCATTCATTAATGTTGAATAAAACCCATCTTCAAAAAGGAATTTTTCTTTTTCAGCTTTTTCCATTATCCAGTTACTATCCTTACTTCGGAGATATAGACCTATCATATCCGGAGTGGTACATATGGCATGCAAAAAGGAAAAAATAGTGGGTTTAATTCTAGATTCCAGAGCGGTCCGTAATTTTAGAGCAGAGAGAGGATCTATATATAAATCGGATGTTTTTCTGCCAAAAGTGGTGGCTTTTAAATAGTTACCGTCAATGGCGATAAAATCATTTTCCTCTAAAAATTGGAGTATCTCTTGTATTTTCTCTGTGGGAAAAGAGCCTGACTGATAGACAAAAAATGTACCCGCCATAAATTGATATAATTCTTCAATATTAGAAACAAAGTTTGTGGCAATCAGGGCAAGAAGATGCATTCGCAGGGCAGGTTCACTTCCAAGTTTAGAATAAATTGGTTCTACCTCTGCTATGATGTATTGGGTCCACAAGCGTTCAATTTCCCCCTTGTTTTTTGCAATGAGGATGGCCTCTCCCTCCTTATCATACCCCGGTCGTCCTGCTCTTCCCATCATTTGTTTAATTTCCAATACAGGGATGGGTGCCATCCCTCCAAATTCGGACGCATATCTCCATAAATCACGGATAATCACCCGACGGGCGGGTACGTTAACCCCCGCGGCCAAGGTGGGCGTAGCGACAATACATTTTATATCACCCGCTTTAAAGGATTGTTCTACGGTTCTGCGTTGCTGTTCACTAAGTCCTGCATGATGAAAAGCAACACCTTTTTTAATGCATCCTATAAGCTTTTTCCCCATTATGGTGCCCTCTGCCTGACGAAGAGTTTGACTAATCTTTTCTAGTTTATTATGCTGAATAATAGAGCCAATATCCCCCCCTAGAGTCTCTCCTATTTTTTCTGTAGCCCTTCTTGTATTAACAAAGATTAATGCTTGGCCCCCTTCCTTAATGGTTTCTATGATCAATGGCGCTATCTTTCCTGGTGAACTTGCACTAACGGTTTTTACGTCATCAATGCCATAATAGATTTTATTTTTATGATATATACCCTCTTTTAATGGCACGGGTCGCCACTTTGACTCAATTAGAATCGAATCCAGCCAGCGGGCGATCTCCTGAGCATTTTTAATGGTTGCTGAAAGAGCAATTATTTGGATATCTGGATTCATGGCGCGAAACCGTGCAATAATCATCTCAAGAGTTGGTCCTCGAGAGATATCATTGATGAGATGTATTTCATCGGCAACTAGGACTGCGATATCGTTAAGCCAGTTAGCCTGATGTCGTAATAATGAATCGGCTTTTTCTGAGGTACATACAATAATATCATTTTTTGCCAGATATGATGCTTTTTCATCAAGGTCACCTGTCGCAATCCCAATTTTTATCCCCAGTTTTTTAAAGGGTTGAAGATCCTCCCATTTTTCACGAGCCAAGGCTCTCAGGGGTACAATATATAGGGATTTTTTTTTATGTAGAAAGGCCTCTTGGATGATGGGCAAATAGGCCACAAGGCTTTTACCCGCAGCAGTTGGCACTGCCACCACAATGTTTTCTCCATTAAGGGCACGAGGAAGCGCTTCTGCTTGCGGGGGATACAGGGTTTGGATTCCCTGTTGCTGTAGTATCTGTATGATCTCATTTTTAATGGGCAGCCTCTCGACATTCATCATTAGCACAAAAGACGCCCCCTCAAAAATGTTTGTATTTGTTCCTTACTTTATCATATTATTCTATGATTATTTTTTTTAGTGCCGGATCTATGTTTTAATAAAAAAGGTGACAATAATTAATAGTTTTAGGGCCGAAATGATTAACAATAATGAGTGCATACTCCCTTGGGTCATGTCACGGCATTTGTCATGATATGGTCAAATAAAAATGTATCCTGTATGGATAGCATAAATTGCGAGGGTAAGATACAATGAAAAAATATCGATGTATGGTTTGTGGTTATATATATGATCCCCAGGAGGGCGACCCAGACAATGGTATTGATGCAGGCACACCCTTTGAGGACCTGCCCGATGACTGGGTATGTCCCATGTGTGGCGTTGGTAAAGATGATTTTGAACCAGTGGAATAATAATGACTGGTCGTAAAGTCGCCAAGAATGTTTTTTTTCTTGGGGCTATTGATTGGGACAGGCGTCTTTTTGATGAACTTATTCCCCTCCCTGATGGAACAACATATAATGCTTTTTTAGTCAAGGGTAGTGGTAGAGCTGCCTTGGTTGACACGGTTGATCCATCCATGTCCCATGTCTTGTTGGGCATGCTGGATGATTCGGGCATCGACCAATTAGATTATGTTGTGATAAACCATGCAGAACAGGATCACTCAGGATCTCTTCCCTTGGTTCTTGAAAAGTATCCTGAAGCCCGGGTAGTGACCAATCAAAAATGTAAAAATCTTCTTATGGAGATGCTGCTTATCCCGGAAGAAAAGTTTCTTGTTATAGAAGACCGCTCGACTCTTTTGTTGGGTAACAAAACCCTTGAATTCATTTTTTGCCCTTGGGTTCATTGGCCCGAGACCATGATTACCTATCTGCGTGAAGATAAAATTTTATTTACCTGTGATTTTTTTGGGTCCCATCTTGCTACCAGTGATTTGTTTGCCACTGATAAATCCTTAATCTATGAGTCAGCGAAACGATATTATGCAGAGATCATGATGCCCTTTAAAGTCCCTATTCGAAAAAATATTGAGAAAATACAGGATCTTCCAATAGACATTATCGCACCCAGCCATGGCCCTTTGCATGGTCAACCCGGTTTTATCTTGGATGCCTATCGGGAGTGGATATCTGACAGGGTGAAAAATGAAGTGGTTATTGGCTATGTGTCAATGCATGGCAGCACACACAAAATGGTGGAGCACCTTGTAGATGTATTGATACAGCAAGGAATTAGGGTAAAACAGTTTGATTTAACCAGGGCAGATATCGGAAAATTTGCCATGGCGCTTGTTGATGCCGCAACGCTTATTCTTGCGTCACCAACAACCCTGGGGGGCACCCATCCCCAAGCTGTCTTTGGGGCATATCTGGTTAATGCATTGAGGCCAAAAACAAGGTTTGTCTCTATCATTGGGTCATATGGATGGGGGGGTAAAATGCATGACCAGCTTGTGGATCTATTATCAAATTTAAAAATTGATTTTCTGGATCCGGTTATCATAAAGGGGTATCCTAAAAAACAAGATTTTGAATCATTGACGAAATTAGGTGTTTTAATACGAAAGAAACATGATGAAAATGCTATTTCATAGTTTTACTGCTAAATTGGGACTTACAAATACATTAATTACTTCCTAGGCACACTGGGTATTTTCAAGAGAAGTCTAGATGCTTGGTCTTCACTCAATTTATACTTTTTAAACCGGGTTAAGTGAATCCAAAATCTATATATATATCTCTATATTACATTTTTTTGAGGTATGATAAAATGGTTAAAGAATTTAAATCTGGAGATATGGTAATAAAAATTGACTATGACAAGTGTACTGGTGCTGGGAATTGCGTGGAAGAATGCCCTGTGGATATTTATGAAATAAAAGAGGGAAAGGCAATAGCCAAAAATGTTGATGAATGTATTGAATGTTGTGTCTGTATCGAGGCCTGCCCCAATGACGCTATTGAACATAGTTCATGCTAAACGGCTTTTGAATGGAGGTACTGATGACAAAGTTTCTTGAAGTATATAAATGTGAGATATGCGGTAATATTGTTGAGGTTCTCCAGGAAGGTGAAGGACAGTTAGTGTGTTGCGGGCAACCCATGATCCCCTTGAAACCCAAAACAGAGGATCAAGGCAAAGAGAAACATGTTCCTATAATAGAAGAATCACCCCGGGGGATAAAGGTAAAAGTTGGATCTGTCCCGCATCCCATGGAAGATAATCATTATATCAAATGGCTTGAGGTTATTACTGATAAGGGTGTACAAAAAAAGTTTTTAAAGCCAGGCCGCTTACCTGAGGCACTATTTGAAATCGAAGGGGATGTCGCCGAAGTGCGAGATTATTGCAATATCCATGGTTTATGGCACACAAAAAAAAATATAGAGGTTTAGTTATGATTAATAAAAAAATGGAAAAGGCCATTAATGAACAGATTAATGCTGAATTATATTCCGCCTACCTATACCTTTCCATGTCGGCATACTTTGAATCTATCAATCTTACAGGTTTTGCTAATTGGATGAAGATTCAAGCACAGGAAGAGGTGGTTCATGCCATGAAATTCTATGATTATCTTGTAGAAAGAGGTGGCCGGGTGACCATGTTGTCCATTGATGCACCTCAAACTACCTGGTCGTCTCCTCTCTCTGCTTTTGAGGATGTCTATCAGCATGAGCAAAAAGTGACAAGTTTAATACATAATCTTATGGATCTCGCACTGGCTGAGAAGGATCATGCAAGTGTGAGTATGCTCCGCTGGTTTGTTGATGAACAAGTTGAAGAAGAATCCTCAGCTGACGCCATCGTTGAAAAACTTAAACTTGTAGGGGAGAAAGGAAGGGGTATTTTCATGCTTGACCAGCAGTTGGGTCAACGGGCTTTTACATCTCCCACTGGCACCGAGGACTAACTATTTTGTCCCGGTACTGTCTAAAACTTTGCCAAGAGAATGAACAGGGATAGAAGGTTCTTACTACATGGAAATCCCAAAAAAATATTGGAGAAATTGATGCATGATTACCCCTTTATAACATGTATTGTTTCAACCAAGATTAAAAAAAAGTGAAAAAAGCCAGTATATAAGAGATACAACATGAAGGATATAAAAGGAACACAGACCGAGAAAAATCTTTTAGCAGCATTTGCAGGAGAATCACAAGCACGGAATCGCTATACTTTTTTTGCGTCACAAGCAAAAAAAGAGGGATATGAACAGATTGCGGCTGTCTTTTTGGAAACAGCGGATAACGAAAAAGAGCACGCTAAAGTTTTTTTTAAGCACCTAAAAGGAGGGATAGCCAAGATTACTGCAGAATATCCTGCCGGAATCATTGGGGCAACAACAGAAAATCTACAAGAGGCCGCCGAGGGAGAAAAAATGGAATGGGGAACCCTCTATCCTGACTTTGCAAACACAGCGGAAAAGGAAGGATTTTCTGAGATAGCCCGGAGTTTTCGTGAGATTGCCCAAGTGGAGGCATACCATGAAAAACGGTATCGAAAGCTTTTGGGTAATATTACAACCGGGCAGGTGTTCAAGTGTGACAAAGTCATGAAATGGAAATGTCGGAACTGTGGCTATGTATATGAAGGAACAGAGCCCCCAAAGATATGCCCCGCATGTCAACACCCGCAGGGATACTATGAACTCTGGGGAGAAAACTATTAGTAAATAATGAAATTATCATAGGGGGACGATATCCATCAGCAACACTCACCGGTATGATGCAGAGGTTGATTGTGTAGGGCTCTATTGTCCCATGCCCATTGCATTAACCAAGGAGGCAATGGAGAATCTTCAACAAGGACAGGTTCTCAGGGTTGAGGCGGATGATCCAGCAGCTGAGGAGGATATTGCACGGTGGGTGAAACGGACCGGTCATCAGCTTATAAAATTTGAAAAAAAGGGGAATGCATTAATCTTTTATATTAAAAAAATACATTAAGAAAAACAGGAATATGAAGAAAGTGAGACAAACAAAATCAATTTTATACGTTCAGACAAGTGATCAACCCGACAGGCAATATTCCCCTCTGGTTTTAGCGCAAACAGCACAAATGATGGATATTATCCCCCGTGTTTATTACCTGGGGCGAGGATTGAACATCTTGATGCCCAATACAGCTGAAAACATTAAAATTGGAAATTTTCCCACGGTATTGGAAATGATTAAAAAGACACAAGAGATGAATATTGAGATTTATGCCTGTGAGGCATCCAAACAGATGCTTGGTATTGGAAAGGTGCAGCTTTTACCCGGGGTAAAAATTGTCGGTGCTGGGACTCTGAATGATCTTGCCCTTGACGCTGATGCAACCATGTGGTTTTAGAGACAAAGGAGACAGTTAATATGAAACGCATCTATCTTGATTATGCCTCTGCGACACCCATCGACTCCCGGGTTCTTGATTTTTCCCGGTGGTATCTAGAGGACATGGTGGGAAATCCTTCATCCCTTCATTCATTAGGCCTTCAAGCAAAAAAAGCAATGGAGGAATCCCGGGAAAAAATCGCTGGTTTCATTAATGCAGAAAATGAATCCACAATCATTTTTACAGGGGGTTCCACAGAGTCAAACAATTTAGCGATTCAGGGATGTTCCCTTCGCAATACTGGCAAGGGAAAACAGGTGGCAGCAAGTGCCATAGAACATATCTCTGTGCTCAATCCAATGAAATATCTTCAAAAAAATGGTTTTAGATTTTCATTGATACCTGTTGATTCACAGGGTCTTGTTGACCTTGAACAACTAGAGGACATTGTCACCAAAGAAACCCTTATCACTTCTATAATGTATGCCAATAATGAAATTGGAACCATTGAGCCCATCAAAGAAATTAGTTCACTTGTTCATGAAAAAGGACTGTATCTCCATGTCGATGCCGTCGCGGCAGGGGGATATGTTCCCCTTGATGTTCAAAAAGATAACATTGATCTTTTAACTCTTTCCTCATCCGCGCTATATGGCCCTCTTGGTGCTGGTGTTCTCTATGTAAAACCTGGCATTAAGCTGCAATCAATTCTCCCTGGAGGAGGACAGGAAAGAGGACTTAGGTCAGGGAGTGAAAATATTTTTGCCCTGGTAGGGATGGGAGAGGCTGCACGGATCGCAAAAAAGGAGAGGGCCAAAGAGACACCTCGTTTTCAAAATATCCGGGACAGCCTCATAGATGGCATACTCAAGATAGATGACTCTTTTCTGACAGGGCATCCCACGCTGCGTCTTCCTCATCATGCCAGTTTTCGTTTTAGCTACATCGAGGGTGAAAGCATACTTTTATCTCTTGATATGTATAACATCCAGGTGGCAACAGGGTCAGCATGCTCATCCCGAACCCTTGAGCCCTCCCATGTCCTCTTGGCTATTGGATTAAAACATGAGGAAGCCCATGGATCAATGGTTCTCACCCTTGGGCGATCAAATACATCCAAGGAAGTGCCTCATGTTATCACCGCGGTAACAAACACAGTGGAAAAATTGAGGGATCTCTCTCCTCTCTATAAAAAAAAGAAGTGATATGTATGGCACAAAATATTGGTTATAGCAAAAAAGTAATGGATCATTTTTTCAATCCCCGAAACGTGGGGGAAATAAAAAATCCTGATGGATACGGGAAAGTGGGTAATCCTGTCTGTGGTGACATCATGGAGATGTATATTTCAGTTAAGGATGATCACATCACTGATATTAAATTTAAAACATTTGGTTGTGGCTCAGCCATTGCAACCAGTAGCATGGTGACTGAAATGGCAAAGGATCTTCATGTGGATGAAGCGTTAAAGATTACACGCAATGATGTTGCCAGTGAACTTGATGGTCTTCCTCCTCAAAAAATGCATTGTTCCAATCTGGCAGCAGGTGCCCTTCACGAGGCAATAAAGGATTACCAACAAAAAAAGAAAAATAAATGATTCCCGGGCATCTTGAGCCTCACGCATATCTAGGGTAGATAAAACAAAAACATTATCAAGCCATCTCTGTTTCTGTTCCTTGTGAATCCAATATCTACACTGCCAAAAATATTAAGTTTTCACTGGAGAATGTAACCATGGTAAGAAGCTTTTATGAAAGTGTTCTAGCACAAATAGATCAAGAGGCAAAAAAAATCGGCTTGGATCCTGGCATAACATCTGTCATAAAGGAACCAGAACGGCAACTCATTGTTTCAATTCCCGTTGTGACAGATTCAGACGATATCCGGGTCTTTACAGGATACCGAGTCCAGCATTCTAGTGCACGGGGGCCCTGTAAGGGGGGTATTCGTTATCATCCCCTGGTGACTCTTGATGAGATAAAAGCTCTTGCGACCCTGATGACTCTGAAATGTGCTGTGGCCCATATACCCTTTGGCGGAGCCAAGGGAGGCATCACCTGTAATCCAGCCCAATTATCCCAACGGGAAATACAGCGATTGACCAAAAGGTATGCCGCGGCAATACTTCCCATCATTGGCTCCAAAACAGATATTCCTGCCCCCGATGTGAATACATCTGCGGATACCATGGGCTGGATCATGGATGCGGTCAGCATGTATAAAGGACAAACTGTTTTAGATATTGTCACGGGTAAGTCATTGGAGCTAGGAGGATCACTGGGTCGTTTTGAGGCAACAGGGCGCGGCGTGATGCTAACTACGCTTGCTGCCCTTGAGAAATTACACCGGCATCCAAAGGATACATCCATTGTTATCCAGGGATTCGGAAATGTAGGATCAATAGCTGCCAAATTGCTTGCGGAGAAGGGATGCAAAATTATTGGGATCACCGATATTTCAGGAGGGATTTATAATCCTGATGGATTAGATATCCCCCGTATCTATAACCATGTCTATTCCACAAAACCACCCTGTCTTTTACAAGACTATGATGATAAAAAGGTCTCCTCTGTGACCAATGAGGAACTCCTTGAATTGGAGACCGATATTTTGATACCTGCCGCCCTTGAAAACCAGATTACGCTTGGCAATGTTGATCATATCAAAGCGCAGCTTATTGTGGAGGGTGCAAATGGCCCTGTTACTGATAAAGCAGATGGTGTCCTCAATGAAAAAAAGATTATTGTTATCCCTGGCATCCTGGCAAATAGCGGGGGTGTCATCGTTTCATATTTTGAATGGGTTCAGGGTATACAGTCATTCTTTTGGGATCTCAAGGAGGTAAATGCTAATCTCAAAAAACTTATCTTGAAAAGCTTTCAAGAGGTGTGGGATATGGGACAAAAAGAGGCCACCAGTCTTCGCAGTGCAGCCTATATGCTTTCTTTGAAAAAAGTGGCGGCATCATTGGAACAACGGGGCATATTTCCCTAGTGGATCCACAGATTACGTTTTCTTTATTTTTTTTTATTTTTTTATTTTTATCCTCCACTTATCATGTGGATTACCTTAATTACTGCCTTGTCCGGAATGGTGACATGTAGAAAGTCTTTACGGGGGATGACCGAATCATTTATTTTTACAAACACCAAGGGAAAAACATATCCAATTCTTTTAAGCAACCGGGTTACTGTTTCATTATTTTTCCATTCAACAGTTCTCCCATTCACTTCAATGGTCATGATGCTCTCCCAGAATGATCCGTAACGCCAAATCCGCTTCCCAGTTTGCCATCAGAGCAACATGGGACGCAATCAAAACATCCTCCTCGCTGGACTTTGCTTTTTCATCGTAACACAGATAGAAATTCCCCATCTGAAGGGTACTGATCCTATCTGGTTTTCCGTAACCGGCGACCCCTGACGCAGCAACTAATGGTTTTCCTGGAAGTTTCAATAGTATTTCCTCGATAAAGGTAGCCTTGGTTTCTGCATTGTCCAAACCCTCCAGCACCACATCTACATCCTTAAAAGGTATCTCCATGGACCCTCTTTCCAGTTTGACTTGGTGGGTAATACAGTCAAGAGATGGATTGATACGATGCAGCGTCTCGGTGAGAGCGTCACTTTTTAGTTTTCCAATCTGATCATGAAAATAGTATTGACGATCCAGGTTATCTTCCTCTACAACATCAAAGTCAACAAGAACTAAATGTCCCACACCCGCGCGAGCCAGGGCAACTGCGGCATTGGATCCCAGGCCACCTATGCCTGCAATCCCCACACATGCTCCCTGTACCTTTTTTCTAATACGGTTTTTTTCCTGTATATTCATAACACACTAGTTACCACTTTAACCAATAGTTTAAGTCAGTACTAGGGGGTTGTTCACCCTCGGTGTACGTTCCACCCCATACATTCAACCCTGCTTTTTCATCCTCTTTTATCTTTTCTTCAAGCATCCTCAACATCTTTTTGTCCGAAAACCCTAGCTTTTTCATCTTCTGAATGGTTGGGACACCATTTGGTGTCCATCCGCGGCGATAATATACCGCATCAGCTAATTTTTGATACTGTTCCTGTCGATAATTATACAACAACTGGATTTTCTTATTTATCGTCAAACCAGCAACATATTCCTCAGTAAGACCCAATTTTTCAACAAGTTGCTGGTCATACCGGTCCTTCCGAGATATATACTCCATTTCAGTCACAGGTCCCATGGAGCGATAGGGTATCCAATCATCCCGTCGTCTTCCCCGCCTCATCCACACATTCATGGCTCTCTGCCAATTATAGCACCGCTCACTTTGCAGGATTAAGTCATCCTTATCAATATTTTTTCCCGTAACGGCATTAAAGAGCTCCACATAATTTTGTACATGCTCAGGAACCTTAGGTGGTTCATCTGTCTCTACGTTATTAGCCGGTTCAATATCATTCCAGGGTAACTTGCATAGGCCATGAAGGCCAAACCAGGTGCGCCACATGGGAAAGTAATGTAACGCCTCAGCTTTATCCTTAAAGCTTGGTATGGCGTTGTCCACCATATCCATAAAGATAAGCCATGCTTCATCGTGTTGAGGTCCCTTGAGGGTAAGACCATATCCTCCTTGCATTGCAAGTGATTCCTTGGTGACATATTCTGAGAATTCAAGTCCCTTGCTTTCCATACCGGTATCTTCAATCAGCTGGGGGTCACCCCAGCCTTTTGCAATCAACCAGTCTTTTACCCGCCGTATACCCCGAGGTGCAATGGATAAAAATTCACCGGAATCTCCTTGGGCGATACGATGAAGAAACTCCATGACTGCCTCTGCATTTCCAAAACAAAGCTCTAAACCATCACATCGTTCCTTGTTCAGGATGCCATATTCATACATTTCCATATAGAAAGCTATAGCGGTTCCGGTGGAGATGGTGTCCATGCCATAGGTGTCGCAATAGAAGTTAAATTCAAGAATCCAGTCCGGGTCCCACAATCCCATGTTTGCTCCGCAGCCAACGGTCTCATACTCAGGGCCATCAACGGTAACCCTTTGGCCTTCATAGGGTCCTGTTTTTACGGTGAAACCATCAACGGTTTTTGCGCATGCCAGGGTGCAACCGTGCCAGCAGCCATCCGGGATGATTTTGGTAAACCGTTTGTAAAACTCAGGGGAGTGAATCCGGGGTGCTTTTGGGAAACTTCCAAACCGGTAATTCTCACAGGGTAAGAGATCATAGGCGTCCATGATTTCAACTAGATGGACTGTTCCCACAGCCCGCATATTGCATTGATATCGGTCAAGGTCTCGGATTTCTCGATGTATTTTAATTCCTACTTGAGCAAGTGTGTGGGGGTCCTTGGGATTATTTGATAGTCCATCTAACTTATCAATTTTTACCACTACTGCCTTAATTCTTTTATTCCTCAATACGGTCCCCAGTCCTCCTCTTCCTGCTTGTTTGATCCGGGGTACTTTTCTTCTGATGTCATAAAAAGAAAAATTCAAACAACCCCAAAAGCTATGTTCCGCTCCCTGCCCAGCTGAGACTACAGAGACCTTCTGTCGGGCTTTATCCGTGTCCTCGGTTGCATAAAGAGAGGTGAGTTGTTCGTTGAGAAGATGGGCATTGGTTTCCTCCAGTGGGGCAGTTTCTAGGGTTATTTCTTCCTTTTCAGCATCGATGACAATCACAATATCTTCCTTTGCTTTTCCCCGTATCTCCAGGGCATCAAAACCGGCAAATTTAAGATAGGGGCCGAAGAACCCCCCGACATTGCTGTCACAGATAATGTTGGTGGAGGGAGAGACAGTCAAGCAGACTGATTTCCCACATCCGGGATATTGGGTAATGCCGCAGAGGGGGCCAGTGGTGATCACAATCTCATTGTCCTCGCTGTCCCATCGTGTAGCGGGTGTGAGGGCATCCCAGAGGAGTCTTAGGCCAAATCCACGTCCACCTGTGAATAACTCCTTCATTTCTTTTGTAACTGGTTTTTCCTGTATTGTATTGGTGGAGATATCAATCTGA
The DNA here is from genome assembly GCA_002502685.1 of Euryarchaeota archaeon UBA202. Classification (GTDB taxonomy): domain Archaea; phylum Thermoplasmatota; class E2; order UBA202; family UBA202; genus UBA202. Next base: position 51,966 of record DAQA01000013.1, on the reverse strand, counting down.
AGTGTTTTATTTGTATATCCTCTTTTCACCTCATTTTTTTGATAGGTATATTTATGGAGGATTTTATGGGTCTCCCTTAATTTTTTTAGATCCCAGGTATGCTGGGTATTTCCTGTTTTATATTCCTTTATCGGTATTTGTCCTTCTGTCATTTGTTTTTGGCTCCCAATTCATGATACACTATCTCTTTTTTTTCCTCAAGGGGTACCGTGATGAGCTCCAGGGCTTCTTCAGGACATGCACGGACACAGGATCCACACGAGATACATTTGAAGGGCTCGATTCTCTCCTTGGCTTTTTTCATGGCTCCAATGGGGCAGAATCCGACACATGCTTGACATCCAATACAGGTTTTCTTGTCAAGCCAGACAGCACCATTCTTTCGCCGGGTTAATGCCCCCACCGGGCACATGTCCAAGCATAAACCCCGCTGGTCGCACACATGGATACTATAAATTCCTTTTTTTTCCTTGATCCGGAGAGCTGATTTGTCTCCCCCTTCCTTTGTTTTGAAATGCACCTGTGAGCATGCCCGTTCACATTCTCTGCACCCTGTGCATCTATGGGGATAAAATTTTAATCTGGTTATTGTTTCCACAACGGTCATCATGTGTCATCTATCTATTTTTTATTCGATAACGAAAGAGGCCTTATAAATCTAAATGTTTCGTTACACAAAAATAATTTATAGGGATACTCATTACTACAAATCTGTCATGATATCTTCCCTATAACATCCGTGTCCTTTCTATAGAGAAGCAAGTTTGTCATGGAAGGGTGAAACAATGGAAAAATTTGCATCTGTTGAAGAAATATTAGATTTTGCCATTCACAGAGAGGAAGGGTCCACCAGTCAGAAGCTTCCCCGGGGTTGAAGTTTTGTATGATATTTACAAAAATAAAACTGGGGAGGGCAATATCCAAAGCAAGAGGAGATAGCAATCCAATGATATTTCCCGGGATAAGCTTTTTTCGTATAACCCAAAATCCAAGAAACCCAATTCCCAAAAGGACAATAACGGATTCAAAGGTGGTCACAAAGATATTCATTTTCTATCTCCTTTTTTATTTTCTGATCCATTATTTTTTTTTTGGTCAGTAAGGGCTTTACGTATCTTTTTTTTCCATTTTTTACTTATCCTAAAAAATGTAATCACTCGTTTAATATCTTTTCTGTTAGCTTCCCTAAGGATTTTTTTTTATCAACAGTTTTATCTCTATCTGTACACATATCCTCTAGGTGTTATTTTTCTTTTTTTTTGTTTATATAACCATTTTTTTTCAGAATCAATCTTCTTATCTTCTTTTTTTTTCGCAAATTTTAATAATTATACTCTTGTTTATTTATCAGGATATAACTAGGTGTTTTTATCATGTTCCCCACAAGAAAATCTCTTGGCTATTTTGTGGCAGGGATTTCTATCATCATTAATGTTATCCTTTTTGTGGGTAAATACTGGGTGGGAACCACATTTCATTCGATCGCCATACAGGCAGATGCATGGCATAGCCTTTCGGATACGTTAACCTCCATTATTGTCATGTTGGGTTTCTGGATTTCTTCAAAGCCGCCAGATAAACAGCATCCCTTTGGACACGGAAGAGCAGAAGAAATTGGGACCTTGATTATTGGTACACTCCTTGCAGTAGTGGCATTTACGTTTTTCACCCGGGCTATAGAAAGACTTTGGCAGGGTGAATCAGCCACGTTTGGAGACATCGCCATCATTGTTCTTCTTTTTTCCGTAATTATCAAAGAGGCGTTAGCACAATATACCCTCCGGATAGGGAAAAAAATTAATTCCTCTAGCCTTATTGCCGATGGATGGCATCACCGTAGTGATGCCATTACATCAGGACTCATTATTATAGGTGCCCTTGTAGGTACCCGTTACTGGTGGATTGATGGTGTCATGGCACTTGGTATCTCACTTTTAATTGGATATGTGACATTTGATATCTTAAAGAAATCTATCGAATCAATGCTAGGGGAAGCTCCTGATACATCCCTTGATAAAAAAATAAAAGAAATAATCTATCATAATTTTCCCCAGGTGTCTCATGTGCATCATCTCCGTGTTCATAGATATGGTGATCATGTGGAAGTAACATTACATATCATGCTGCCGGCACATATGAATCTTGAGGAAGCACATGATATTGTTGCATTCATTGAAGATGAGCTAAGGACGAAATGCCAAATTGAACCCACTGTCCATATAGATCCTCTCCCATAGAGCACGAATATAGAGCGTCCACCTTATCAGCAAATCGGCTACCCCTCCTAACTTATGGCGTAATCCTTCAAAACCAGGCTGGATACCTCTAGGGTCCGACATGCATCATCATATGGACTTCGTCATACAGCTCAAAATTATGGAAAAGCTCAAGCTCACTTTTTAAAAGATAATAATGTGATTTTTCCATATGGGAAAGATACCGCGCCATGGATTTTTCTTTTTCTTCTTCAAAATTTTGTTTAAGATTCTTGTAGAAATCTGATGCTTTTTTTTCTGCTTCCATGGCTTGAGTAAGCATATCAGAAATGAGCATATCATCAGTTATTGTCAGCTCGGGAAGCGGTGTTTCCATATCACCATCTAATTTTTGTGGTTCATGGGAAAACTTAGTCTCGAAAAGTTTTTCCAACAGATTTCTATGGCTACTCTCTTCATTTGCCAAAAAATTAAGTTTGTCTTTTAGGAAAACAATCTTTGTTTTATCAGCCATTTTTTTATAGATTTCTGCAGCATTTATCTCCGATTTTATTGCAATCTTTAATAATTGTTCGATATCCATGGGATAACTAATTTCCTGCCTGTTTAAAAATGTATCCAAAAAAGAGAAAAGAGACAAAAAAAAGATATGCAATTCCCCCTTTTTTATGGGTCATGGAATCCCGTTTTCTTTTTTTTATTTTTATTGGCTTGTGAGTGTTTTTTGTAGTTTCTTTATTTTTTCACGAAGGGTTATCGCGGTTTCAAAATCCAGATTATCCGCTGCCACCTTCATTTCTGCCTCAAGATTGATAATCATCGGGGGTATCTCTTTCTTGGGTATATGTTTTGTATCCTTGATATCCACAGTTTTTTCCTTGATGGGTTTAATAATGGTTTGGGGTATGATTTGATGCTTGAGATTAAATTCCTCCTGTATTCTTCGCCGGCGATTCGTCTCCTCTACAGCATTTTTTATGGATTCTGTCAGGTTATCGGCATACAGTATAACCTTAGAGTTAGCATTACGTGCCGCTCGCCCAATGATCTGGATGAGGCTTCGTTGATCGCGAAGAAAACCTTCTTTATCTGCATCAAGAATACCAATGAATCCTACCTCTGGGATGTCAAGTCCCTCCCGGAGTAGATTAATCCCCACTAAAACATCAAATTCACCCAATCTCAATTGTCTGATGATCTCGGTTCTATCAAGAGTGTCAATCTCTGAATGAAGATACCGCGTCTGTATATTCTTGCCGGCAAGATAATTTGATAGCTCCTCGGCAAGCTTTTTGGTAAGAGTGGTCACAAGGACTCTTTCTCCTTTTTGGATGGTTGCGGTAATCTCTTTTATGAGGTCCTGTATTTGACCCGTTATTTTTCGTATTTCGATATGTGGATCAAGAAGACCGGTTGGACGAATAATTTGTTCCACCACCTGGAAAGATTTATCCAGTTCATACTCTCCAGGGGTTGCTGATACAAAAATAACCCGTTCCATATATCCTTCAAATTCCTGAAAATTCAAGGGACGATTATCAAATGCACTGGGTAGCCGAAATCCATAATCCACCAGTGTTTTTTTTCGGGAATGGTCACCATGATACATTCCCCGGATCTGTGGAATCGTCCGATGGCTTTCATCAATGAACATTAAGAAATCATGGGGAAAATAATCAAGAAGACAATAGGGCTTTTCTCCAGGTTTCCTGTTATCAAAATGACGGGAATAGTTCTCAATACCTTTACAGTGTCCTGTTTCTTCGATCATCTCAATATCAAATAAGGTACGCTGTTTAAGACGATGGGCCGCCAGTGCATCAAGTGCAGGTAGCCGCTCCGTTAATTCTTTTTTTATTGATTGAACAGCCTGATTTTTTTTCCTTTCAGAGATCACAAAATGCTTAGCTGGAAAAAAATAATAATAGGGAAAAACATCCAATGTTTCACCTGTCACCCTGTGGATCTCCCTGATTTTTTCAACCTCGTCACCAAACAACTCAATACGAATAATATTATAGTAATAACCTGGAATGATATCGATCGTGTCGCCTTTAACCCGAAAACGCCCTGGCTTCATGGCATAATCATTTCTTTCATATTGGCTCTCAATGAGTTTCCGTAAAAGCATCTTTCGGGGAATGGTCTCTCCTACTTCAGCATCAAATCCCATCTCATGATAATCCCGGGGGTCACCAGCGCTGTAGATACATGATACTGAGGCAACCACAATGACATCATTTCTTGACAGAAGAGAGGCAGTGGTCGCCAATCGCATTTGCTCAATCTTTGGATTGATATCTGCATCTTTTTCGATATACTGATCCTTCTGGGGAATATAGGATTCTGGTTGGTAATAATCGTAATACGAGACAAAGTATTCCACCCTATTCTCGGGAAAAAAATCCTGGAATTCATTGTAAAGCTGTACTGCAAGCGTCTTGTTATGGGCAATCACCAAGGTGGGTTTTTGTATCTTTTGTATCACATTTGCCATGGTAAAAGTTTTACCTGAGCCAGTGACGCCAAGAAGCGTTTGGCGGCGTTTTCCTTTTTTTATACCCTGGGTAAGTTTCTGTATGGCAAAGGGCTGTGATCCATGGGGGATAAGATCTGTTACCAGCTTAAATCGTTTCATGATATCATGCTTTTCTTTCGCAGCAATCTGTTATATTTAATCGCAAATCGATGTGCTTCATCACGTATTTCCTGGATGGCATGAAGAGCCTTATTTTTTGAGGATAACCTAAGGGGTATAGGGATATTGGGCAAATAGATATCTTCTTCTTTTTTTGCAATTGAGATTATGGGAATATTAACTCCCAGTGTTTCCAGTTCAGCCCGCGCGCCATTTAATTGTCCCCGTCCCCCGTCGATAATGATAAGATCTGGATAGGGTCCATTTGTTTGTTTTAAGCGAGTATATCGTCGTCTTATGATTTCTCTGATGGCTGCATAATCATCGATTGTGTCCACAGTCCGTATTTTAAATCGTCTATAGTTATTTTTATCAGGTTTTCCATTCCGAAATTGGACCATGGATCCCACTGTTGATGTCCCGGAGAGATGGGATATATCAAAACATTCTATCACTTGGGGTATGTCATGGAGACCAAGTTGTTTCCCCAGTTTTTCCATTTTTATGGCTCCTGCAAAAAAAACTCCTTCAATATTTTTTTTCACGAGATCAAGAAGTTGTTTTTTAGATCCTCTAAGGGGAACTGTAATAATAATTTTCCTTTGGCTTTTTTTTTGTAAAAAATCCTTTAATGGGGAGGAGATTCCTTGGGGAATAATAAGTTCTGGGGGAACTGGTTTTTCTGAATAGTATTGAACCAAAAATTCCTCGTAAAAATCAGGATTATACTCAAAAACATATTCATTTTTTGTGGTTACAATTCCCTTGGAAACATTAAACAACATAAGGTATACAGCGTCATCCTTTACTACATAATTCAAAATATCTTCATCATGTTTTATTTCACGTTGCATATTCTGATGTTCACTTAATCTTTGTATGGCAGAGATTTGATTTCGTATCTCCAAGGCTTTTTCATAATTTTGTTCCTGGGATAATTGGTTCATTTCTTTTACTAGTTTTTTAAGAAGATGTTTGGTTTTTCCATTCAAAATAAGTTTTGTTTTTTCAATTCTTTTTTGGTATTCCTGAGGAGCAATATTATTTATACAGGGTGCGTCACATAATTTGATGTGAGATCTTAAACAGGGTTTTTTGGGCATTTTTTTACAAGTGCGAAGGCGAAATGTCTTATTTAAAAAATTTAGGATATAATCTCTTTCCTGGGCGGAGACAAAAGGACCATAGAATATCCCCGATCCACTTTTTTTTCGGGCGATCATCAACCGAGGAAAGGTATCGATTGTCAGACGAATGAATGCATAGGTTTTTGCATCACGAAGACGGATATTGTAGCGAGGAAGATATTTTTTTATTAAGGTGTTTTCTAATATTAGGGCTTCTGTTTCATTCTCTGTGACAAAAAAATCAAGACTGGTGCTGGTATCGATGAGGCGTTGTGTTTTAGCATCAAGTTCATTTTTTTGATAATATGTTTTCACCCGTTTTTTAAGATTTTTTGCTTTACCCACATATAGAACTTGTTTTTTTGTGTTCTTAAATAGGTAACATCCCGGATTTGAGGGAAGACTATCTGGATCAATCATTTTTTGTTTTTTTATCCATATATTTTTTAAGAATTTTTCCCGTGTAACTCCGTGGTGATTTAACAATCTTTTCCGGTGCTCCCTCCGCCACGATTTCTCCACCCTGTTCCCCTCCTTCAGGGCCCAGGTCAATAATATAATCAGCTGATTTAATCACCTCGATGTTATGTTCAATTACTACAACAGTGTTTCCTTTATCAACTAGTTTATTGAGTACCATGATAAGTTTTTTGACATCGTGAAAATGAAGACCCGTCGTGGGTTCATCAAGCAAATAGAGGGTTTTCCCCGTGCTTTTTTTGGATAATTCCCGGGTTAGTTTAATTCGTTGCGCCTCGCCCCCTGAAAGGGTGGTTGAGCTTTGCCCCAGCTTAATATATCCCAAGCCCACTTGTGATAACACGTCTAGTTTTTTTCTGATATAGGGAATATTTTTAAAGAGGTGCAGATTTTCCTCTACACTCATATCCAAGACATCGGCAATGGTTTTTCCCTTATATTTTACCTCTAGTGTTTCCCGATTATATCGTTTGCCTTTACATTCTTCACATTCCACATAGATATCGGGTAAAAAATTCATTTCTATTTTGATGGATCCATCACCATGGCACGCTTCGCAACGCCCTCCCTTGACATTAAAGGAGAACCTTCCCGGTTTATAACCCCTTATCTTTGCCTCAGGTATTTGGACAAATATCTTCCGGATTTCATCAAACACCTTGGTATAGGTTGCAGGATTGCTCCGGGGTGTCTTTCCAATGGGGCTTTGATCAATCACAATTACTTTATCTATCTTGTTATCATATTGTATGGATTCATGTTTTCCGGGGCTGACCCGGGATCCATGAAGTTTTTTCATCAATGCCTTGTACAGAATGTCATAAATAAGAGTGGACTTTCCACTTCCTGATACCCCGGTAATTACTGTGAGAACGCCAATGGGTACCCCCACCGTGATATTTTTTAGATTATGCTCCTGGCACTGGGTAATCCAGACATAGTTATGGGGCATCCTTCGTTTTTCAGGGATATCGATCCACATTTTACCTGAGAGATATTGTCCTGTAATAGATCGTGGATTATTTTCGATCTCTTGTGGAGTCCCCTGGGCAATAATTTTTCCCCCATGTATGCCGGCCCCCGGACCCATATCTATTACGTAATCTGCACTCCTGATAGTTTCCTCGTCATGCTCCACAATAATGAGAGTATTTCCCATATCCCTTAATTGATAAAGTGTCTGGATAAGTTTTTTATTATCCCTTTGATGCAACCCAATGGATGGTTCATCAAGGATATAGAGAACACCCATCAAGTTGGATCCAATCTGTGTCGCCAAGCGTATCCTTTGGGCTTCACCTCCTGAAAGTGTCCGAGAATTCCGGGATAGGGTAAGATATCCTAATCCCACATTGTCAAGAAACCGCAGTCTTTCCCGAATCTCCTTTAAAATCTGGCGAGCAATCTCGTATTGTTTATCAGTTACTGAAAGACCATAAAAAAAAGAAATACATTTTTTAATGGATAAATCCGTGATATCAATAATTGATTTCCCTCCGATTTTGACCGCCAAAACTTTTTGTTTCAATCGTTTACCCTGGCAGTCGGGACAGGAAAAAATACGCATAAATTTTTCCATGTCACGCCGCCGGTAATCAGATTTTGTCTGCCGATAAAGACGGTTTGATTGTGGTACCAATCCCTCCCAAGGCCCCTTATGTGACCAATGTCCCTCACCATTTTTACTTACCATGAAAAAGGTTATTTTTTCAGAAGTGCCATACATAAGACCCTGGTATTGCTTCTCATTTAAATCCTGAATGGGGGTAAACAAGTCGAAACCAAAATGTTTAGCCACACCCCCTAAGATTTTAACCCGCCATCCATCCCGTATATTTCTGTAAATAGCAATGGCTCCATCCGCAATGCATAATGATTTATCTGGAACAATAAGATCAGGATCAAATTCCATTTTAAACCCCAGGCCATGACACGTCGGGCATGCACCAAAGGGACTGTTAAATGAGAACATCCGTGGTTGTAATTCCTCAAATATAATGCCGCATTTTGGGCATGCCATTTTCTCTGAGTAAATATACTCCTTTTTTTGTTCATCAACAGCAATAATAAGGCCATCAGACATATCCAATGCATCTTCACATGCCTCCCGGAGACGTGATGTATCATCTACAGATACTCGGTCAATGACCACTTCAATATCATGTTTTTTATAACGTTCTAGGGGTATATCTTCATGGGTACGGTAAATTACTTTGCCCACCCGGACTCGTGAATACCCGTTTCTGTTAAGTTGCTGGAAAAGCTGTTCATAGGTCCCTTTTTTTTGGCGAATAAGGGGAGCAAGAAGCATTACCATTCCCTGGAGTTCATGACTAATTCTTTCCGCAATTCTTTCGGGAGATTGTGATTCGATGGGGATGTTATGCTCAGGGCAATAGGGTACACCAATACGGGCAAAGAGAAGCCGAAGATAATCATAGATCTCCGTTATGGTTCCCACCGTACTACGGGGATTCCTCCCCGTTGTTTTCTGCTCTATGGAGATGGCAGGTGACAAACCCTCAATACTGTCCACATTGGGTTTCCTCATCAACCCCAAGAACTGTCGGGCATACGCTGAGAGTGATTCCACATATCTTCTTTGTCCCTCGGCATAAATGGTGTCAAAAGCCAAGGTGGATTTTCCTGATCCTGAAAGACCAGAAATCACAATGATCTTATCCCGGGGAAGCTCAACATCAATATTTTTCAGGTTATGTTCCCGTGCTCCCTTAATAATAATCTTTTTTGTCACAAGCCCTATCCTCCATTATTGAATACAAGGATCTCTTTTGGATTTTATAGTATTTTTATTTTTATCATCCAGCATAGTGATAAAGGAAAGTTTCTTTCACTTTTTATGACCCTGGTCACTTTCACCCCTTAATTTTATCTTCAGTAACATTACTATTAAGTGGTCTGTATAAATGAAGACAGGGAGGTATGAAGGCACTATTTAAGAGTATTTATGTCTCCTTGGTGATTCCCAATTCTATAAGTTTTTGATCCACGTCCTGTTGGATTTTCTCAATGACATCCTGTCTTTTTTTAGGTTTAAACAAGTGTTTGTAGCGTCCCTGTTGTTTGAGATAGTCCTCCACAGGTCGCCATGTTTTTGGTTTTTTTGTCACCTTAATGTTTTGCAAATTACCCCCCTCAAGTTCCCAGAGGACAAAGATACCAGTTTCCACCGCTAAGCGAGCCAGTTCCACTGTTTCTTCTGAGGAAAACCTCCATCCTGTAGGACAGGGAACCAAAACATGGAGAAAAGAGGGTCCATTCACAGCTAAGGCTTTGCGTACCTTTTTTTTCAAATCCTGGGGATAGGCAATGGTTGCCGTGGCCGTATAGGGAATACAGTGAGCTGCACAAATAGCGCCAATAGGTTTTTTCTGTCGATCCTCACCTATACTATATGTCCCTGCAGGCGACGTGGTGGTTGATGTTCCCAAGGGTGTCGAGGAACATCGTTGAATACCGGTATTCATATAGGCCTCATTGTCAAGGCAGACATAAAGAATTTTATGTCCTCTCTCAAGCATTCCTGATAGTGCCTGCAGACCAATATCAAAGGTTCCTCCATCACCTGCAAAGGCAATAACATGAGTGTCGTCCCGGCCCAATTGCCGAAGAGCAACCTCAACACCTGAAGCCACTGAGGCAGAATTTTCAAAGGCCGCATGAATTAAGGGTATTTCCCAAGCGGTCTCAGGCCATCCTGTAGAGACCACCTCCAGGCACCCTGTACAAATTGTGCCAATGGTATTTGGTCCAGCTTCCTCTAAAATCATACGGACAGCAATAGGTTCACTGCACCCTGCACAGGCTCGATGACCACAAGCAAATAACTCCTTTTCTTCTGTCATATATATTTCCTCACAATATCTCCTTATTCAGATTTATCCATTCAACAGGATTCTGTATCCCTTTCTCAAGGGCCTGATGGGACTTATCATAAATTTCTTTGAAATCATTGATGACAATATCGCGTCCCCCTAATCCAAGAATATAGTTCAAAATCACGGGATGTGCAGTTCTATTGACAAATTGAGCAGCAACATCAGCGTATAATGCTCCCCCAAGCCCTGGTGTGATATCCCGGTCAAGAACCGCAATGACTTTGGCATTCTTTGATACATCTATAAGTTCCTTTCCTGGAAAAGGACGGTACACTGTCATTTTTATGCATCCTGCTTTCTTTCCCTCCTCTCGCAGAATATCCACTGCGGCACGAGCTGTACCACTCATCGATCCCAAAGTCAATATGACCATGTCTGCATCCTCACATCGATACGGCGTTATTTTTTGATAGGTTCGCCCAAAAACCTTTTTATATTCCCGAAAAGCCTCATCAATGACTTTCTCTGATTCTTCCATGGCTTTCACTTGGGCATATTTGAATTCCTGATAAAATTCAGGTGTACCAAAGGAACCAAAAGTGATAGGGGTACGGGCATCAAGATACTTCTCAGGTTTATAGGGGGGAAGAAAATCATCAACAAGTTTTTGGTCAGGTACATCTACGCCTTCAACAGTATGTGTCAAAACAAATGCATCGATGCCCACCATGCCCGGTAACAGCACCCGTTTATCTTCACAGATCTTGAAAGCAAGAATCATTAAATCCAGTCCCTCCTGATTTTTTTCAGCATAGAATTGAAGCCATCCCACATCACGTTCAGAAATGGTATCCTGATGATCACACCAAATATTAATGGGTGCAGACAACGCCCGGTTACCCACAGCCATAACAATAGGAAGACGCATACCTGAGGCAATAAAAAGCATTTCATGCATAAGGGCAATACCTTGGCTTGCCGAAGCTGTACAGACCCGTGCCCCTGTAGCCGAGGCGCCAATAGCTGCCGACATGGCTGAATGTTCTGATTCCACTCGGATCATTTCTCCATCCATCTCGCCATTGGCAATAAATTCCGATATTTTTTCAGGGAAAAGTGTCGATGGCGTAATAGGATAGGCCGGTATAACATGGGGGCGGCATAGTTTCGCGCCCAGCGCCGTAGCCATATTTCCCATAATAGTCATTTTTGTCATCTCATTACCTCTCTTCAAGCTCCATTATTATGGCATCAAAGGTGCATTCATGAGCACAGATACCGCATCCCTTACAGTAATCATAGTTGATCTGGGGTCCCTCTTCTTTTTTTGTTATACATCCTTCGGGACAGAGTTGCTTGCACAACCAACATTTTTTACATTTCTCAAGATTAATAACCGGTTTAAGTGTACGCCAGCTTCCTGTCTTATAATTTTTTGATGAACCCGGTTTGTCATTAATAGCTCCTATGGTAATTTTCATTTATGCCTCCATAACCTGATATGCTTCCCGTGCCGCATTTTTATTTTCCTCTTTTTTTATAGGGACATTATTTTCAATAGATTGTTCAATAGCAGCCATACCAATATTGCCAATAACCTTTGCATAAGCACCCAGAATAGCGGTATTTATGATTGGATTAGTTTTTGTTCCCAAGCCATGTTTGGTGGCGATTTCCGTTGCATCAAGGGTATAGACCCGTGTATCCCCAAACTTAAAATCAGCTGGTTTTTTTTTAGAGTTTATCACTATTTTTCCATTATCTTTCAATCCGTCCGCTACATCTATCACACCGATAAGAGTTGAATCAAGCGCAATAACTACATCTGGTTCATAGATCTGTGTTTTTATGTCGATTGGTTTATCATCTATCCGGGTAAATGCAGCCACAGGTGCCCCCCGGCGTTCAACACCAAAAATGGGAAATGACTGCACTTCTTTTCCTTCACGAAAAGCAGCATCTGCCAACAGACGCGCGGCAGTAACAGCTCCTTGTCCCCCACGCCCATGGAATCTTACTTCATACATTTGATTGGGTATTACTATTTGGTACATAAAAGTTTTGAATGAAACTCTCCATTCATCTATCTGGCTGTCCCTGCAATATTTTTTATCGCAGGAAGGGGGATAATAACGATTGCTATTGTGGGATTAACCCTAATAGCCACATCCCCTATAAAAATCATGAAATGATATTAAAAAAAACTAGTTTAGTATTTTTCTTATCTTTATATCTACATTACCCCAAACTTATCCTAAACCCTCTTCAAATCAATAATATATAATATTCTAATTCAGACCACCTTATTTCCCTTTTGCATATGATTTTTAATTTTCATCAAGCCCAATTATATTATTTAGGAAATACGCACTTTTTCAATTCGGTTCTTAAAACACCGATTTGGGAGACGATTTTACTGGTTAAACCATCGTTTTATATATCTAGTGGAATAAAACCCTCCATTTTGGGTGGGTTTTGTTAAATGGAAATCATTACATTAATCATTTTACACTTATTAGAGGCAAAATCGTTAAAACTATCTCTTTTTTGGATTATATTTAGTATCGTAATTCGTTACAAATTAGAAACATTATAGGATGTTGAAATTTTTTTTTGATATAAACTGCTAAGGTGCCTATTAACGTAGTAACGGTTTTGAAAATATTTTTTACTCCAGCAGTCCATTATCATGGAGTAGATACCAGTACGCTAAGAGTTCCTTCTTAATATCCCTGTAATCTGGATATACCTTTGAAATTCTCTGCCAGAACCCCTTATTATGCCCCTTCTCGAAAAGATGGGTTAACTCATGGAGAACCACGTATCCAATGATGTGGTCTGGTAAATACCGTAGGTGCGTATTGAGGGTTATATTCTTCTTGTAACTTGAGCAACTCCCCCATCTAGACTTCATTCTCCGAAAAGTGATTTTATTGAGATACACCCCTAATTTCCCTGAGAAAACATTCACATAGGAGGATACCAATCCCTTAAATTCTTCATCTGTCCTCTCTAGATTTAGCTTCCTCTTGGAAGACTGCTTTAATGCATCATGTATCACTGTAGCTGTCCTATAAATCCATTTCCTGTGCCTATCAATCAACTCTTCAGAATCCCCATAATCCCTAGGAAGAATAACTTGTAGTCCACCAGTTTTAAATTCAAGTCTGGGACACCGTATATCACGATGGATTACCTTGTATTCCACTTCCAAATCATGAATCCTGACCCGCTTTGCCATATCGATTGCCAAGTAACATCAACAAATCATTTATATATCACTCTTTATGCAGCAGTTTTTTTTTTAATCTTGGATTCATTTTCAAAAATGTCTTCATGACTGTACTTGAAACTTTTTTTCCCACTAGAATAAAGCCTGGTAAAAACATATAAAGAACGGACTTATTCAGATAGAAACAATGATGGTGATTTGAATGAAGGTTGGAGAAAAAGCGTTTGAATTTTGTCTACCCGATAAAGACAATCATGATGTCTGTCTTACAGAATTTAGGGAGAAATGGGTGGTATTATATTTCTATCCAAAGGATAACACACCTGGTTGTTCCCTTGAAGCAATCCAGTTTACACGGGATAAGAAGAGCTTTGAACAACACAATGCTGTGATACTTGGCATAAGCCCGGACAGCCCTGAAAGCCATTGTTCGTTTACCGAAAAAAGGACCTCAGCATTACTTTATTGAGCGACAGCAAACACGAGGTAATGACAGCCTATGAGGTTTGGAAGCCAAAAAAAAATGTTTGGACGCGAATTCTGGGGCGCAGTTCGCACCACATTTCTTATTGATCCAACAGGTAGAATTGCACATATCTGGCCTAAGGTTACAGTTGCAGGCCATGCAAAAGATATACTGGAACATTTAAAACTATTACAAAAAAAGACAGCCTAGCTGTATGGTAATGAAGCCATTACACCATAAATCCTTATTGTTGTGCTTTAATGAAAAATAATTTCCCGTTTTAAGAATTTTTCCCGTACAGATTGGTGAATCGAAACAATCGAAAAAAAATGACTAGGGATCAACCTGATTCAAAAAACTTTTTTTCCAAAGAAAAAAAAAACAGACCTAGATCTACCTTGATGGTAATGGGTGTTTAGTCAATTAATACCGTACTGCAAAATTTTTTAGTAAACTTGTTTTGTTTTCCTTTTGCCAATGATTGGCCATATGCTTTTTATTCGTTTTTACCCAAAATTTTTAAATAAGAAATGACTATTCGAAGTGTTTAAAAAAATTGGTATGGAAAGAATGATATGTGGCTTGTAACAACAGTAATCGCAGCAATCGCGGTGACTGCCATTTGGTATATAAAACCCAAGATCTATAAACTGGATTTTTTAAGTTTGATGCTTTGGGGAACTTCAATTATGATCATGGTGGATCATGTTCTCGGCTATGACGGTGGAGAATTCCTTGAGGTACAAACCGATGGACTAATAACCAATGGAACACTTTTAGGAATTGCCATGATCATACCGATTTTAATAATCTGGGAGATTATCTTGATAATTTCTCGTCCAAAAGAAAAAATTGTAAGAGGTGAATAAAATGGCATGCTTTATAGCTCCAATGAGTCTTGCGATCGTAACAACACTATTCAGGAAAAAAATACCTGAAAGATTGAAAATCGTATGGTTAAACGTGATGTTGTGGGGAGGCGTCATAATGCTTGCTGTTGAACATATAGCACATCAAGAAGTTGTGCTTTATCCACCATTCTTGACCGCCATGCAGAATCCTGCAGAAATCCCTGTTATGTTACAAGAGATGGCAACAATTGGCGTAACCATGACTATCGCCATCCTATTTGTCTGGGTAGCAATGGTGGTTATATCACAGAGGAATATCCAAAGCATAAAAAAAGACATAAAAAATTAGACAATAAAAAAAAGATAACCTCATCATCCTTATCCCCTCATTATGTCTTAATTTTCCTAAGTAACTTTTTCCTATGCAGTAGCAATACGCCCTACCCGGTAAACCCGGCTATTCTCTCCAAAGAACAGTTGATAACCATGATTAGATGACAATAACAACGCCATAAAAAAAAAATTAAACCACACACATGCGGTTCCACCTTCTTTATTACCTATACCTTATCAGGACCCACTAATTTCCTTGAGAGGATCATCATTCTTGGATCCTATAACTCCCTCCTTGAATTTGTATTCCTTGCCCATATGCCAACGCATCAGCTATTTTTTTCCGTGCCGATTTCAAGTCATTCCAAAACGTCTTTGTTGACACACCCATACGACGCGCCGCCTCACTCTGCTCCAAGCCCTCCGAGTCCACCAAACGGAGAGCCTCAAACTCCTCCATCAACAAAGTTGTGATCTCAAGATTCATCAAGGGAATACCCGCAGGTTTAAAAAAATCCGCATAGGGTAATCTTGCCACCCACCTGGGACACCTGCCCCTACCACGTCGATATCTCGGCATAATGATATATATGCGATTAATTATTAAAAATTTAACAAAAAACTTTATATAGATAATAATATATACGTAATAAAAATGATGACTAATAAAAACAGTAAATCAGAGACGAAAAAAAATGCAGGATACAGACAGTGGTACCGCTATCACGCACCCAAAATACCCGGATGGGCACCATTTGGATACCCACCAATGGACTATCCGCCAATGGAATTCATGCCTTATCCCAGGATACATCCCGAGGACGAGCTCCATATTCTAGAACGGGAAAAACAGTTCATTAAAAGTGACCTAGACAAAATAGAAAAAAGAATTGAAGAAATAAAAAAAGAAAGTAAAGAGGTGAAATAAGAATATGCCAGGTGGAGATAGAACAGGACCCGAAGGTCGTGGATCCATGACAGGGAGAGCCCTTGGATACTGTGCAGGATATAATAACCCCGGTTATACCAAAGGATTCCCCCGAGGAAGAGGATTTGGTTTTGGACGCGGATTTGGCAGAGGATGGGGCAGAGGTTTAGGACGTGGCAGAGGATTCTGGTGGAGAAGTATGTATCCATCCTATGACCCTGCACCATATTACCCCGGAATATATCCAGAGCCTAGTGAAGAGGATGAGAAAACCTACCTAAAAAATATGGTCAAGGACCTAGAAAACGAGGTCAAAGCTGTACAAGACAGACTCCAAGAACTCTCCAAAGAAAAGTAAAAAGGAGCTTGTTAACACACCTATAAACAAGCTCTTTTTCTTTTCCCCCCAATTTTTTAATAGAATAACAAATATATAGCTGAAGCCATGCCATAATGCCATGAGAGGTAACTATGGAAAAAAAAGAATATGACAACACTAAAATTACTCAAACCCTGAGCCATATAAAGCATACGATTATGGTATTAAGTGGAAAGGGAGGCGTTGGAAAAAGTACAGTGTCTGCCAACCTTGCATTTGCACTCTCTGAAAAAGGGAATAAGGTTGGACTGTTAGACAGTGATTTTCACGGACCAAGTATCCCCAAAATACTAGGTCTGGAAGATAAAAAAATCACGGCTTCCGAGAAGGGTTTTAATCCTATTGTCGTGTCCCCGAATTTGACGGTCATGTCGATAGGCTTTCTATTATCAGAAAGAGATGCACCTGTTATTTGGCGTGGCCCCTTGAAGATGGGGGCAATGAAACAATTTATTGGTGATGTAAACTGGGGTGCTATTGATTATCTAATTGTTGATCTCCCTCCAGGTACAGGCGATGAGCCATTAACCGTTGCACAGCTTATTCCCCAGTGCGATGGGGCAATAATAGTAACAACTCCGCAAGATGTGGCATTGGTAAGTGTCCGTAAATCTATCAATTTTGTCAAGAAGATGAATATCCCTGTTCTGGGGATTATTGAAAATATGAGTGGGTTTACCTGCCCCCATTGTGGCAAGTCTGTTGATATCTTTAAAAGCGGTGGCGGGCTGAAGGCATCTAGGGATCTTCAGGTGCCGTACCTAGGAAAAGTCCCTCTCGACCCAAAAATTGTAGATACAGGTGACTCGGGTGAACCATTTATTATAAAGAATGCTACATCAGATGCAGCGAATGCATTTACCAAAATAGTGGAAAAGATTGAAAAAAACGTGAATAAAAAAGGGAAGTGAAATATATGATGCAGGAAAGAAGTAAAGGATTAGGCGGAGGCAGAGGAAGAAGAGGAGGCATGGGCGGGGGAGTAGGTATGGGTCCTGGTGGCGAATGCCTGTGTTCCAACTGTGGACATAAAGAGCCTCATAGACTTAGTGAGCCATGCTATAACAGAAAATGTCCCAAATGCGGAGCACCCATGACAAGAGCATAAAAAAAATAAAAAAAAAGTGGGGGAACATAACAAAGGTGAATGAAATGAAAATATGTATAACATCAACAGGAAAAAATCTGGATGCACAAATAGATCCTCGATTTGGAAGATGCGCCTATTTTTTGTTTATCAATACGGATGACATGAATGTAGAAGCAATATCAAATGAGAGTGCCTTGGCAATGGGGGGGGCAGGAATCCAAGCTGCCCAAAGGGTAGCACAACAAAAAGCCAAGTGTATAATTACGGGAAATATTGGACCAAATGCTTTTCAAACATTGAAAGCAGCAAATATAGAAGTGATTACTGGCGTAAGCGGTAGGGTAAAAGATGCTGTTGAACAATATAAAGCTGATAATCTTAAAAAAACTGAGAGTGCCACGGTGGATAGTCACTTTGGAAGAGATGACAAAAAAGCAGTAAACGGAGGGAAACGTCAATGAAAGTATGTATACCTACAATAGATCAACAGGGTTTAGATGATAGCGTAGGTGAACATTTTGGAAGAGTTCCTACCTATACTATTGTTGATCTTGAAACCGATGATGTAACGGTCATTCCCAATACGAGCCATCATATGGGAGGACAGGGAGACCCGCCCGAAATTATGGCAAAAGAAGGAGTGAATGCGATGATCTGCCAAGGATTAGGAAGACGCGCCATCAGTTTGTTTGAAAATTTAGGTATCGAGGTTTATATTGGAGCTTCTGGAACAGTGCGTGATGCAATAACCATGTTTCAACAGGGTACGCTTCAAAAAGCAACTCTAAATAGTGCATGTGGCAAACATGAATTCAGAGATCGTCATCATTAATCAATGGATAAATAAGTCAAAAAAATATATGAAATGAAAACATACCTTGATTGCATACCTTGTTTTATCAGACAGTCGCTAGAGGCGACACGTATGGTAACGATGGATGAAGCCGTGCATACCCAAGTGATGAAAGAAGTTTTAAGATATCTTCAAACACTCTCATTTGACAATCCGCCGCCGGTAGCATCAAAAAAGGTGCATGCAATTGTACGCAAGATAACCAAATGTCATGATCCCTACAAGAATGTAAAGAAACAATCAAATATCATGGCAGAGAAGTTGTATCCCCAGCTTAAAGAGATGATTCGCACGTCAAACGATTCTCTTCTTACCGCCATTAAACTCGCCATTGTTGGAAATGCCATAGATTTTGGTTCTGTGATGAGATTTAATGTTAACACCATGATTAATGACTCCCTAAAAAAAAGAATCATAAATACGGCATATCCACGATTTAAAAAAGTGCTAAATGACGCCAAGACTATTCTTTACCTTGCTGACAATGCAGGCGAAATATTCTTTGATAAATTACTCCTAGAAGAGTTTGCACCAAGAAATAAAGAGATAACCTATGTGGTAAAGGCAAACCCCATACTCAATGATGCAACCATTACCGATGCAAAAAAAGCAGGGATTGACAGCTTGGCAAAAGTTATTTCTGCAGATGCTGGCCATACTGAATCATCACCCGGTATACTACTAACAACTGTATCCAAGGAGTTTTTAGAGCATTTTAACCATGATGATCTAGTTATTGCAAAGGGCCAGGGGAATTATGAATCATTAAATAATGTGAAACGAGAGATTTTTTTCTTGCTGTTGGTAAAATGTCCGTTGGTGGCTCAAGATATGGATGCTAAAGTAGGTGATCTTATTTTCAGGGTACAAAAATGATTATTTCCATTGCCAGCGGGAAGGGGGGAACAGGAAAAACAACAGTTGCCACGAACCTTGCATTAAGTCTTGAGGGGGTACAGCTTATCGATTGTGATGTGGAAGAACCAAATGCAAATATTTTTCTTAATGCACCTATACATGAACGGAAAGAAATCTCCGTGGATATACCCAAAATCGATAAGACTCTTTGTGATTTTTGTGGAAAATGTTCTGAGTTCTGTATGTATAATGCCTTGGCTGTTGTACCCACCGATATTCTTGTTTTTCCCGAATTATGCCATTCATGTGGAGGATGTAAACTTGTGTGCCCATGGAATGCTATTAGCTGGGATAAACGAGTTGTAGGATTGATTGAACATGGTATGGCAGATGGACTTGATTTTTACCATGGATTATTAAATGTGGGCGAAATTCAAGCTATCCCTGTAATTAAAGCCTTGAAACGAAGAATAACGAGAGATAAGCGGGTCATTCTTGATGCGCCTCCCGGTACGTCTTGCCCCGTTATTGAAGCGGTTAATGGTTCAGATTATTGTATACTGGTAACTGAGCCCACACCCTTTGGCCTGCATGATCTTAAACTAGCCGTGGAGGTGATCAGGTATCTAAAAATACCGTTTGGAGTTATTATTAATCGAGACGGTATTGGATATAGAAAAGTTGAGGATTACTGCCAGAAAGAAAAAATACCTATTTTAATGAAAATACCCCATAGTGAAAAAATTGCAAATCTCTATTCCAATGGCATCCCCTTTGTGACTGAGTTACCTGAATGGAGACAACGGTTTTGCGATCTTTTCAACAAAATACAAGCAGAGGTAAAGAAATGAAACAAGTAACTGTAATCAGTGGGAAAGGGGGAACAGGAAAAACCTCGATCACAGCTGCGTTTGCATCTCTTGCAAACAATGCTGTTCTTGCTGATTGCGATGTTGACGCTGCAGATCTGCATCTAATTCTCAAACCTCGGGTCTTAGAGTCGACAATATTTCATGGATTAAAGATCGCCCACATTAACAAGGACCGCTGTATAGGTTGTAAAAAATGTTATGAATTGTGTAATTTTGATGCCATTGATGAAGACATCAACCTCATTACGGAAGCTTGCGAGGGATGCGGTGTTTGTGCCTATGTATGCCCTGTTGATGCCATCACAATGGTTGAACGGGAATCAGGTATCGCCTATATTTCTGAGACACGATTTGGACCAATGGCTCACGCCAGGTTAAACACTGCCGAGGAGGCATCCGGAAAACTAGTCACGGTGGTAAGAAATAATGCAAAAATGATTGCCCAGGAAAAAAAGAAAGAACTGATAATTATTGATGGGCCTCCGGGTATTGGCTGTCCTGTGATATCCTCATTAACTGGTGTTGATCTCGTGTTGATTGTTACCGAGCCAACACTTTCTGCCATACATGATTTTGACCGAATCCTGGGTGTGGCACACTATTTTCATCTTCGTGCTGTTGTGTGCATTAATAAATATGACATCAATACCGAAAATACAAAAAAAATTGAGAGCTACTGTAACAAAAAGAATATCGAGATTGTAGGAAAGCTACCATATGATAGTGTTGTAACTGACGCCATGGTAGATGAAAAGACTATTATAGAATTCTCAAAGGGAGAGATCGCTGAGAGAATCAGTAAGATGTGGACGAAAATAACGGGAAAATTGTTTAACTGAAAGACAGTTTTTTATTTTAGGGAATCGACTATTTTTTGTGTCGCCAACTGGGAAGAAATCAAAGTTACGGGGACACCGATCCCTGGATGGGTGTAGTGGCCGCAATAATAAAGATTTGTCACCTTTTTACTGGGAAAATAGTTCAAAACCAGGTTATTAAAGTTTTTCATGTAGTCATCGAATTCCACATTACCCAGGGAATCTTTATGCTCCATGTTGTTGCCTTCGTGACGATGGAAAATATAAATGACACTTTAACAATCGTTATTCTTGCAGATAAAGGGAAGGTGTCAAAAATCATTAAGAAAGCTCCTATTAAACATAATAAAATTCCTAATGTGAGTCCCGCTATGAAAACTGTTTTTTTTCTCCATTAAATGAGAATAGGGTTTGTTGTTTTTAAAAGATAAGGGTCAAATTATTATGGTGAACAAGCCTTAACAACAATGATGATTGTACAAGGTATGCTTGTTCTTGATGCAATGGTGGTTATCATGGCGAACAACCCTTGTGAACAACCCTATGCCACAAAAATACAACCCTGCCTATAGCTGCAGTTTTATAAAACCCCCCATTTTTGGGGGGTTTTGTCCAACAGGTATATAAAACGATGGATTTATAAAACTAAGTGGGATTATAGAAAGGAGGAATGCCATGTCCCGGGAAGATTTTCAGTCATTTATACCCTCAGAGCGTATCATCCCCGAATTAACATTAAAAGCAATTCTCGTGGGCATGCTCCTTGCCATAGTGATGGGATCCGCCAATGCGTATCTTGGTCTTTATGCGGGTATGACGGTTTCTGCTGCCATACCAGGGGCGATCATGTCCCTTGCAATACTTAAACCCTTTAAAGGAACCATCCTTGAAGTCAACCTGGGAATGATGGGAACAGCAGCCGGTGAAGCCCTGGCAGCCGGAATTATCTTTACCATCCCTGCTCTTGTTGTTCTAGGGGTATGGGAAGACATTCATTATCTGGAAACAACCGTTATTGCCTTAATTGGCGGAATTTTAGGGGTACTCTGGATGGTTCCACTGCGCAGAGCATTAATTGTCCAAACTGATCTTCCTTTCCCGGAAGGT
Organism: Euryarchaeota archaeon UBA202; assembly: GCA_002502685.1. Classification (GTDB taxonomy): domain Archaea; phylum Thermoplasmatota; class E2; order UBA202; family UBA202; genus UBA202. The sequence continues at coordinate 29,879 of DAQA01000013.1, read as the reverse complement.
ATTGCCGTCGCAGCGGTATTAACAACAACCGTAGGAGAAGGAGGAGAAAAGAAAACAAATAAAGGTGGTGGCCAAAGTATATGGATGCCGGTGGGTGCCCTGTTGGCCGCTCTGGTAAAATTTTGCCAGGTTTCCCTTAATCTTTTCCGGGGTGTTACCGAAGATATTATCTCCATAGGAAAATACACCATCTTGGGGAAAACCAGTAAAGGATATCTCTATGGCGGGGTGGCCTCATCTCCAGCCCTCTTGGGTGTTGGATATATCATTGGTCCCCGTATTGCATCTTTTGTTCTGTGTGGAGGCCTGATCAGCTGGGTGATTATTACACCCCTGATTATCCTCGCCAGTGGATTACCTGAACCTATAGGGCAATATGCCAACCTTGGTCCCCTTCTGGGCGGGTTTTATACTATCTGGGGTGATCAGGTAAGATATATCGGTGTAGGCGCCATGGTCGTGGGAGGACTGTGGACTATTTGGAGTTTAAGAAATAATTTAGTCAGTGGTATCAAGGAAGCAGTCACGGGTATCCGGGGGGGAGATACAGGGTCAAAAAAGAGAACAAATCAAGATCTTGCCTACAAAAAAGTTTTTTTGGCCATTGCCCTCATGGTGATACCCATGTTTCTTTTATATACCTGGATTTCTGATCTTGTAGCTCTATCTGCATTTATGGCTGCTCTTCTCTTATTGGTAGCCTTTGTAGCATCAGCAATAGCAGGTTATATGGCGGGTCTTCTTGGGTCATCTAATAACCCCATCTCCGGGGTCACTGTTTCTGTTCTTCTCTTTGTCAGTCTCATTTTATTGGCCTTCGGTATCACTGGTGCTGGCGGTATGGCCATTGTAATTGGAATGGCAGCTGTTGTGTGTTGCGCCGCTGCTATTTCAGGAGATGTTCTCCAATCCATGTCCTCGGGTCATATGATTGGTGCCACACCGTGGAAAATGCAGGTTGCCGAGATGGTTGGAGTCATTGCTGCCGCTCCCATATTAGGCCTTGTGGTTGCCTCTCTACATTCGGCCTATACCATTGGAAGCCCCAATCTTCCTGCCCCGCAGGCATTTCTTATGGCTGGTGTAGTCCGTGGTGTCCTCGGAGGTGAAATGATTTGGCCATATGTGATTGCTGGTGCTGTTCTTGCCATCATACTTATCCTTATGGATCTTCCTGTTCTCCCGGTTGCCATCGGTACCTATCTTCCCTTTTCTCTTACCATCCCCATTTTTGTAGGGGGTGGTGTCCGGGCAGTCGTTGATAGAATAATTGATAAAAGGTCACCCCAAAGTGATGAAGAAGAAATTGGTGACTGGGAAATGGCGGTTAAACAAAAAGGAGTGAATCCCAAGGAAAAGGCGCGAAGAACAGGAATTTTGTTTACCGCGGGATTGATTGCAGGAGAGGCATTAATGGGTGTTATTGCCGCATTTCTTATCATTGGAAGTATAGATCTCAAGGTTTTCAATGTGGCACCCTCATGGCCTGGTCTTTTAGTGTGGTGTTATATTGCCTTTTTGATTGGGTATCTTGTTCTCCGGGAGTTTACCAAGGCCCAAGGAAAAGGGAATGCCCAAGCATAAATTATATTCCATTAAGAAAACATCTCTTCCTCTCCGGCAAGCAGAATGGTTTAGTCAGGAAGATCATGTCCGCATCAAGGTCCCTAAATTTCAGGGAACAATTGGGAAACTATTCTGCCGGCTACTTCGCCGTGATCCCCATATTTTGCTCCATCTTGATCATCTTGGATCATTTGTGTGGAAATACTGTGATGGCCATCATTCCGTAGAGAACATCCTTACGTCTATAAAAAATAATTTTGGTGAAGAAAACCTTGAGGAAAGACTGGTACAATTTTTATATGATCTAGAAAAAAATAATCTCATCTCTCTGGAGTCTTCCGAAAAGATTATTGAGGATTATTCCATAACCTAAACAATGAGGCATAGGTATTGCAGGAAATTCCTTGAAGAACTAGGGAGTGCTACACGTTGGGAAAAAATAGTTTTAATCATTCCCTTTATTGTCTTACTTGCCGATGCTGAAATATTTTATTATTCCATTATCCATCATGATGAACTCATTATTCTAGCCTCAGGTTTTGTTTTATTTCTTTCCATCATAGAAATTATTGCTGCCCTAAAAGAGATCCATGTTTATGTTTCCAGTTCGGTACGGCAAACAGGATTAGAAGAAATCATACGGGAAATTATACAAGAAATGGGTGATCCCCTGGTCAAAGAAGTGGTAAAAAAGTACGGCAACGCTATTCCAATGAAGGATACGGACGAGCTGAAATATACCATTTAGTCTGTAAAATTTTAGAAGAAAAAAAATACTAAGGTGGCCAACTCCTCTGCTGTTTCATTATGCTACAGCACCCCCATTTGTTTCTATATAACCTATCCCTAGGCTAATATATCTTGGTTTGCGAACACAAAAGATTTTATGAGGATACCTTATTTGTAGTAAAATGGCACAGATATGGGACAGGATAGATAATATCCTTTCAGGGAAAACAGGGGAAAAGGTACGGATACGGGGATGGATTCATCGTACCCGAAGTAGTGGAAAACTCATTTTTCTTCAAGTACGGGATGCCACGGGTATAATCCAGGTCACAATTGAAAAAGGGGGAATACCGGATGATGAATTCGAGGCGGCAAAGAAGGCATTAATTGAATCCTCTGTGTCTCTAGAAGGACAGGTTATTAAGGATAAAAGAGCCCCGGGTGGATGGGAAATCCATCCGGAGAGTTTTACGGTTATTAATTCTGCTGATATCTTTCCCATAACAGAACAACACAGCACCGAAATCTTGCTTGACCATAGGCATCTCTGGGTTCGCTCCCAGCAACTCACTCACATAATGAAGATTAAAGCATCTCTCCTCCGCATAATACGGGACTGGTTTGCTACACATGATTTTTTTGAGACAACTCCCTCTGTTATTACCACTAATGCTGCAGAGGGGGGAGCAACAGCCTTTACCTTCAAATATTTTGATCAAAAGGCCTTTTTATCCCAAACCGCTCAGATGTATCTTGAAGCATTGATTTTTTCCTTAGAAAGAGTTTGGTGTCTTACTCCCTCTTTTCGAGCTGAAAAATCCCGGACGCGACGTCATCTCATAGAATACTGGCATCTTGAAGCAGAAGAGGCCTGGCTTGATAACAATCAAAACATGGCCTTGCAAGAAGAACTTATCAGTTACGTATGCCAAAACATCAGCACGGCATGCACATCCAATCTTGAAGCTCTCGGATGTAATCCCTTGGACCTTCAAAAGATAACCCCGCCCTTTCCAAAAATTACGTACAAAGAAGCCGTTACCCGTTTACAAAAAAAAGGATTTGATTTCACCTGGGGTGATGATTTTGGTGTATCCCAAGAAAAAGTTCTTACAGTCGGGGAGGAAAAGCCCTTGTTTATTACTCATTTCCCCCAGGAAATTAAAGCATTTTATATGAAATTATCCCCAGATGGGAAAACAGTTGAATGTTCCGATATGTTAGCCCCCCAAGGATATGGTGAAATTATTGGGGGCAGCCAACGATCCGAGGACATCTCATCCATGAAAATGCGACTTAAAAAACAAGGTGCGAAGCTGGAGAATTATGAATGGTTTTTTGATCTTCGACGTTTTGGATCCATTCCTCACTCTGGTTTTGGCATGGGTATTGAACGATTGTTATGCTGGATTACCCAACAGGAACATATCCGAGACATGACGCCTTTCCCCCGCTTGGTCAGAAGAGTATATCCCTAATCACAATCTTTAAGAGAGAGATGGCTATTAGGTCTATTTAATGGCCATAGATCCGAAACATCTTCCACCTCAGATACAGAATCAATTGGGGAAATTACAACAAATACAGCAACAATTACAACTTGTCACCCAACAAAAAACACAAATTGATTTCCGGTTAAATGATACCGAACGAGCACTTGAAGAATTAAAGAAAACCACAGAGAAAACACCGATCTATAAAAGCATTGGTGCACTCCTTATCCAGACACCCAATAAACAATCAATTGAAAAAGAGCTTATAGAGAACAAAGAAACCCTTGAGATACGGAAAAAAACACTGGAGCAACAAGAAGGACGATTCAAGGAAAAATCCCAGGAACTACAAAGCAAAATACAAAATGCTTTATCTCTCTCCAAGGCAAAATAACTACTCAATTACCAGAGCGCCATATCCCACACATGATTCACCCGGTGTGACATCATAGGAGGTGGCATATTTTAAAAGACGAGCCTTTGTGGCACCCCATTTTTTCACAGCGATCAATAGTGCTGTGACACATCCATAGCCACACATGGAAATATTCTTTTCCATAACTGTTTTCATAAAGTCTCTTTCATTTAGGGTAAGTATCTTTTCTATGGCAAAGTGGTCTTGTTCAGCAGCCCATTCATCAACCCGTATACCCCGGGGTGGCATCTGCATATAATGAGAACCTACGTGGGAGAAATCAGTGGAGGCGATCACAATGGCATCCTTGGTGATTGAGCCCAGTATGTCACCTATCTCCTGTGCCGTCTGTAAGTCCTGCAGGGCCATGGAAATAGGAATAAACGTGAAATCCTTGAAATATTGGAGGAAGGGTAACTGTACCTCAATGGAATGCTCAAATTGATGAGCTTTTTCATCTTTATCAATTATTCCCTTCACAAGCTGGGGAGCAGTTTCTTTATCAATGGGTATTTCCCCCAGGGGTGTTTCCCAGGAACCCTGGGTTACCAAAGCGACTCCTGAACCCTGTCCCGTGTGGTTAGGTCCCAGGATAATAAATGTTTCAGGAAATCCATTCTCTGCGATTGCAGCATAGCAATGTGCAGCGACATGTCCCGAGTATATATAGCCAGCGTGAGGAACAATTACCCCCTTTATTGTTCTCCGGGTACCCACTTTTGGAATCTTTCGGGGCCCAAGGGGGTGCATGAAACAGTGCTGAATCTGTTCTTTTAACGCCTCAGGTGTTCTAGGATAAAATGTTCCAGCCACCACTGCTTTTCGTACCATAAAAACTTATTGGTTGTTCCCATTTAAAATTTTGTCCCCCCGATCATCCAAGCCATTCATCCCCCGGGCAACCCCTAGAGAGGAAGGCACAAGTCATACCCGGGCATAAAAAGGATGGATTTTTTATTACCCTCTATCATTCCTATTCTTTTTTAACCCTCTCCATGCCAGATGCTACTCTCAGTTGCATAGATAAAAAGTCCCATGCCCCGAGTGATGATAAAGTTATCATGGGGTGTACCTACCACATGGGTTATAAATGTTTTACTTTCGGCATCAAACATGCTCACAACCGTGGTATCGATGATAGCATTACCAAGTGCTACCGCCGTGGTATTTGTATAGTCACTCCATCCAACCAGGTTCCACTCCTTAAAGATAGGGACCGTGATACTGGGGATGGAGAATCCAACATGGGTAAAAATGGTTGTATTATTTACATAGATAAAATAGCCCACGCCATCCAGGAGAGGGAAATCATCATGGGGTGTACCCACCACATGGGTCAAGAATGTCTGGCTACTCCCATTAAACATGATAACCACGGTACAATCAGTGATTGCGTTACCCAGTGTTTCCGCCGTGTACTCCTGTTCCAAGGGGCACGTGATTAAATTCCATCCTTGATATAAGGTTATAGGGACATACTCAAAGACATTGGTGCAATTAAAAAGATATACATGAAATGCATCCACGCCAGCCTCAACAACAGATCCATTCTCTAGGTCTGATGCCTCAAAGCGAACTTTTACCTGGCTTGTGGGAGAAATATACTCATTCACCCAAAAACTATATACCGTCCACCCTGGAGCTGACTTCGGGCCAATTGTTTGCACCAGCACCCAGGTAGCACCTCCATCATTTGATACATGGACATGGAAAACATCCGAATAGGGAGCACTCCCATAATCATTGGTGTACCAAATGGCATAACTAATTTTTACATCCGGGGCAAAGGCCACATCCAGGGAGGGTGATATTAGCCATGTAGTACCCCCATCAACATCCGAATCACCATAAGCATTCTCTGTAAGATAACATTTCCCTGACCCATCATAATCATCGGGTGGGTCACCTCGATTACCGCCCCCCACGGGTATTCCTCTCTCCCAGGCGCCCGCGGTAAGAGAAAGGTCATTTTCCACTGTCCAGCCTGTATCTGTCTCAAAGTTATCACTGAATAATGGTGTCAGTGTTCCCACACAAAAACTATATGTCTCACTAGGTGCACTAGGGGGGTCATAAAGGGTACCCGTAACTGATCCATCCAGGCTGAAATAATACTCATGGATGTTGCCACAGGTAACAGGGGGCAAGGTAACCTCATAAATGTTGCTTTCATTTTGGGTCAAGGGAAGAGTCTCATAAGTTCCCTGGTCATACCGATAATGAATATAGCCTGTCCCGGGGACATAGGTATCACCCATTTCCTCTATCTTGATTGTTAAGGTAGGCGAGTTTCCTGGCTCTATGATGCCGGGAAGGCCATTGGGATAGCTGATATGAAACGCGGGGGAGATTAGTCCCTTGATACAAAAATTGGCGGTATTATTCCAATTATACAGATCTTGCCAGTTTACGCCGTTATAGTAATAGCTTTCACCGGGATTCGAAGCAGATACCACCGTGACACGTGTAGAATTGAATCCCAATAGAACGGGTACTTCAGAGGTGATATCAATGGGGTGTTTACTATTGGAGAGATTTAGATAGATATAGAAATCATTTCCCACTGTGAGGAATACTGAAGTATTCAGGGTAACGGTGTGAAACCCTGTATATGTTATAATCCCGGTGGTGCTGGCAAGCTCATTTTGTAGAGAGTCATTCTGAAAACTATCATACACCTTTACGGTATAGGTGACATTATCCCCTGTTGTATAAAAACTTACTTCATGGAGTAATCCTTCCTCTGTTGCAGTATATGCATTAAATGCCTCAGTGATGCCCGTAATGCTTGCACGCCACCCGTGGTAATCGTGATAATAGATGTTTTCATACCGCATGAATTCTACATCCTGGAAGGATATGGCCCCCATTTCTGGATGCTGGCAACAGTGTTTATCATAATAGGATATCCAAAAAAATCCATCCAAACCCCAGGAACTTCCCCAGCTATTCTTGCACAGCCATGCCCCGGGTTGTGGCGCCTGTGTCGTTGTTTTATTATCATCCCATCCAATAATGGCAACGGCATGGTTGGGATCAAGGGTACTTGTGGGTGGCTGATAGTGGACATAGTTACCATTTATGAAATTGTCATCATAACACATGCATGTCCCCATTACTCCCTCGGTCATGATATGGCTTTTGATAATAGTGATATTTTCCAGGTTGCCCCCCGCGGTGTACCATTCAATATCCCGGGGGTAATAATAGTGATAACTGTCATTATACCTCTCAGGAGGTGTGCTATATGATTGGCCATCAATATCCCGAACCGCTCCTTCGCAACGTGAGAGATAGGCCGAGGTGACTCGATAGTCACCTCCTTGATGAACGGTGAGCCCGCCACCCCCGGGATCATCATCATTACAATGGGTATTAAAGCCATTCCACCAATCAAGATGATACTCTGCAAGATTCGGCTCCCCTGTTTCCCTCGCTGATTCCCAGTTGCCGGTCATCAGTAGGTTGCCCTCCAGGGCCGCCACGGCACCATGGGTCCAACAGGTTCCTCCTTCCTGGTTTTTCACGGAGGTGACATAATTGGTACCGTTCACATTTCGAAGATCAAAAGAACCCGGTATAGAACGGGTCTCTCCTCGGGGTAATTCTAGCGGGGTTTCACTGGCTAGGCTTCCAAGGGGAAATACAGTACTTGCCACAAGTAGCAATAGACATGAAATAAGGACAAGACTTTTACCATAAAAAACCTGATGATACTGTCTTTGGTTCATATGCTAGGGTTATGGTTTTTAGTCTTAAAAACATATGTATCTTTTTTTCCCTGTAATATTGTTCTTGAAAAGAAATGATAGGTACCCTGTGATTATTTCCCGTTTTTTTCTTTTTTTTGGGATATTACTATTCAGTAAAGTGATTAATTTTTTTTTAGTGTATTGGAATATCATTCTTTTGTTATGCAAGGCCATTAATACCGCCCTTTCTATTCATCTCTGTTATAAGGTGGGTTTTTAATGGATAAAAAAGACCCTATTTGTGGAATGAAGGGGACTATCCCCGTCCATGGTCATTATTTTTGCAGTGAGCATTGTGTCAGAAAATATGAGGAACAATAGGGGATAAATCCTGAAAAAAGATTTTGTCCTAGTTGCCAGACAACACCGAAAAAACCCTGGTATAAAGAAAAATTATATCTGTCTTGCCTTGTGGTAATCATTTTACTTGTCTGCAGCTATTTTGTACCATTGCTCCGTCCATTCTTTAAGGTATTTATGGATTATCTTGCATTGATTTGGTGGGCTATCCTCATTGGTTTTCTGATTGGTGGCCTTATTGATTATTTTATCCCCCAGGCATATATTGAAAAGTATTTGTCCCGTCATCGGAAAAGAACCATTCTGTATTCCATTCTTCTGGGGTTTCTTATGAGTGCATGCTCCCATGGGATTTTAGCCATCTCAATGGAACTTTATAAAAAGGGGGCAAATACCTCAAGCGTTATAGCCTTTCTTTTATCATCCCCCTGGGCGAATCTTCCCATCACCATTCTCCTCTTTGGCTTTTTTGGCCTCAATGCCGTTTTCATTGTGGTGTCCGCCATAGTTATTGTTCTGGTAACCGGTCTTATCTATCTTCATCTGGAAACCCATGGATGGATTGAATGCAGACAGTGCAAGAAAGGTGGTGATATAAACAAGCTGGCCGATTTCTCAATCCTGGATGATATACGGAGAAGATGGCACGGGTTTAAGTTTACATCACACAACCTAACTAGAGCCATCAAGGGCACCGCTCAGGGATCATGGGCCCTTTCTAAAATGGTGTTACGGTGGCTGTTGATTGGCATGATCATGGCTGCATTTGCCAGAGGGTTTATCCCCCAGCATCTCTTTATGGACTATATGGGCCCCACGCTACTTGGGCTAACAATCACTCTTCTCTTTGCCACCATCATAGAGGTTTGTTCCGAGGGAAGCTCACCATTGGCCTTTGAAATATTTAACCAAACCGGGGCATTTGGCAATAGTTTCACCTTTCTTATGGCTGGTGTGGCCACTGATTATACCGAAATTGGCCTAATCTGGCATAACATTGGAAAAAAAGCAGCACTCATGTTACCCATTATTACGGTTCCCCAGATATTCATTCTAGGTTTTTTATTCAACCTACTCCTATAACGCCCCTTTTTCCTAAGATAACCCCAATATAACATTTCCCTGTTTTTTTTTATTATTTTATTCTTTCTCCAAGGGGGAAAAATACCGTTAAAATCTTTAAGGCAATCCTTGATAATAAATCATGGACATTGTCATTATTGGCTGCGGGGCCGCAGGTGGAACTGCTGCACAGTTTGCCAGAAAAAACAACCGCAAGGCACTAATCACTCTTTATGAAAAAGGTCCCTACTCCCAATATTCCCGATGCGGCCTTCCCTATACGCTCTCTGGCGAAGTGGACCCTGATAAACTTATTGAGTTTTCACATGAATGGTTCCAAAAAGCCCGTATCGATCTTCATCTCACTACACCTGTTACAAAAATTGATTTTGATAAACAATACATTTATACCACGAATGGGGAAAAAAAATATGATTCATTAATTATTGCCACAGGCGTTCACTCTCATGCCCCTTTCCCTATTGATACAAAAAAACACTCTTTTTTGCGCACCCTAGATGATGCCCACCATATCCAGCGAATGGCAACCCGGGGTACACATATCGCAATCATTGGGGCAGGCCCCACGGGACTTGAAGCAGCAGAGGCGCTCATAAAACGGGGTGTCACGGTGACCCTCATTGAATACTATTCCTCTCTGCTTCCCACAATGCTTGATTCCGATATGGCACCTATAATCCATGACACACTTATGAAAAGAGAACTTCTCTCTCTCACCCTTAATCATGAGGTCACATCTATTGATGGGGACATGGACATTCATATAAAAAACAGGAAAACGGGTGACAAAAGAACCATAAGCGCTGATTTTGCCCTTGTGGCAAGTGGGAATACGCCGGTATTAGATCTTGTCCCCGAGTCAATGACAGACAGAGGCATTATTATAGATGAAAGATGTGAAACATCCAAAAAAAATGTGTATGCCATTGGGGACTGTAGCCAATATCGTGACATTACTGGTGCACCATGCCTGGTGGGCCTTGGCAGTATTGCGGTTCGTCAGGGAAAAGTTGCGGGTATTAATGCCAGTGGCGGAAAAGCCGTCCTTCCTCCCCTTTTAAACACCCGTGTCACCAAGGTTTTTGATCTGGAAATCGCTGCCGTTGGCCCCCTTAGCACAGGATTAGAAAATCCACTAGTGAGCACATTTCGGGGATCCAGCCGCCCCCTCTATCTTCCTGGAGAAGAGATCCGTGTCAAGGTCATGGCGACACGAAAGGGAAAATTGTGCGCCGCACAGATTATTGGCCCCGGTGCCGCCCAACGAATTAATGCCTTTGCCACAGCCATAAGCTGCAACATGACATTACAGCAATTCAGTGGCATTGAAACCGCCTATGCCCCCGTGGTTTCCCCTGTTTTTCTTCCCTCAACCCTAGCATGTGAAATTGCCTTGAGAAAACAATGAGAATCATACTTATCGATGGATATATTGATGAGCCTGCCTGTCTGGGTGTACCCCCCTTCATCAGTCCCCCTATCCGATATATCGCCGGGGCTATTTTTTCCCACAAGAGTCATCAGGTACAGTATTACACCATTGACCAACTGCGTCACCAGGGACTGCCAAGGGGTGATCTCTATGTGGTGGTGGCAGGGACCACTGTTCCCGGGAAATACCTGGGTGGAAAACCGGTCACACCGAGGGAACTTCAGACTTTTTTTAAACCAATCGATACACCCGCTATTCTCACGGGCCCGGCAGCACTCCATGGATTCCATAAACAGTACAAACTAGACGATGTCTTTGACTATATCATAACTGGGGATGCCAGTCTTTCATTGAGTTATTTTTTACATGAGGGTCATCTTGAAAATCTCATCCGGGAGTCACCCCAGGATATACAAGAGTTTGCGATACAAGGCGCCCAAATTGTAACCCAGCATCCCAGTTACCCCCGGGTCATTGCTGAACTGGAAACATATCACGGGTGTTTCCGCTCTTTTATGGGTGGCTGTTCTTTTTGCACTGAGCCCCTCAAAGGCCCCCCTGCTTTTCGGGAGGAACAATCCATCATCCAAGAAGTTCAGTCACTGTACAGGCAGGGTATAAAACATTTCCGCCTGGGAAATCAACCCTGTCTTTTCTCATACAAGGCACAGGGTATAGGAGAAAAAGAATTTCCCCGGCCAAATCCCCCGGCACTAAAAAAATTATATCAGGGTATCCGGGCAGCAGCTCCCCATCTGGAGACCCTGCATATGGATAATGCAAACCCGGGGACACTTGCCCATTACCCACAGGAATGTACACAAATAGCCCGCATCATTGTCCAGTACCACACACCCGGTGATGTAGCAGCATTGGGTATCGAAAGCACAGATCCCCGGGTCATATCTACCAATAATCTCAAGGTAAACGCCAAGGAGGCACTCAGGGCCATTGAGCTACTCAATAAGGTTGGCGCCCATCCGGGGAGAAATGGTCTTCCTGAACTGCTCCCTGGCCTCAATTTTGTCTACGGGCTCCCTGGAGAAAGCAAAAAAACATATGAAGAAAACTATCGATTTCTCTACAGCGTACTAGAAAAAAAACTCTTAATCAGACGCATCAATCTTCGTCAAGTAATCACTTTTCCAAAGACACCCCTTGCACATAGAAAACATGGACACTGTCTCAAAAAATATTTTCACTACCATAAACAAAAAATACGAGAAACAATAGACCGGCCCATGCTCCAACAAGTCACTCCCCCTGGAACAATACTCAGGGATGCCTATACTGAGTCATATAAAGGAAATCTCACCCTTCTTCGACAAATGGGAACCTATCCCCTCCTCATTGCCGTACCCACCCAAATTCCCTTGGGACACAAAATGGATATCAAGATTACCTCCACCGGCCAGCGATCAGTAACAGGTGTTCCCTACCCCCTCACTATTAACACCGCAAGCCTATCCCTCCTCCAGGCACTACCTGGAGTGGGACGCAAAAGAGCACAGCGGCTCATTATCAACAGGCCCTTCTCCACCCCGTCAGACCTAATCAAAACACTGGATGATAAGAACATTGCCCAGGACATTATCCCTTACATCACCATCTAAGAGCTATTGTTTCCCCCCATAAAACAGGGATGCTAAATTAATAGGAATGACTTTTTTAACACCAATATCATTCAACACATAATGCACACCCTTCCTCACATCTATTACCACAAAGGAAAACTCTATACAAAAAACCCCACACCCGGCCAGAAAACACATGGTGAACAACTCATCACCTATAACAATATTGAGTACCGGTCATGGAATCCCTACCATAGCAAACTTGCCGCAGCCATCCTCAATGGCCACAGACTCCCATCTCTCACTTCTGCAACACATACCCTTTACTTGGGAGCTGCCAATGGAACAACTGTCAGCCACATCTCAGATATCACCCCTCAGGGAACCATCTATGCAGTGGACTCTTCGCCACGAGCCATGAGGGATCTTCTTAAACTCAGCGGCCTTAGACCAAACATTATCCCCATCCTCGCCGATGCCAACAAACCACATGATTATCAAGCACAAATAGGACGTGTTGACATTGTCTACCAGGATATCGCGCAACGAAACCAGGTAGACATGTTCCTCAAAAACATGACCTTTTTTACCTGTACAAAAGGTATCCTCATGGTAAAAGCGCGCAGCATCGATGTTACACAGCCACCACAAAAAATATATCACCACGTAATCCAACACATCACATCAACCTTTGGAACCATCACTGAAACAATCCCCCTGCACCCCTATATAAAAGACCACCTGGCCATCTATCTCTAACCATCCCACTACAAGTGCATCAACTTTATCCAGACAAATATTTTTTTACCAACCGGGCTATCGATGGCTTAGTAATCAATTTTTTCATCAAAAATGTCACCTTTGCATCAATAACATCCATGATATCTTCACCACTGAGAACTTCTGCTAATAACTCAAAATCCTTATCATCTAACCGTTCCAAAAACGAACGGATTTTCATCAGCTTAGCCATTTGTACACCATAAGCAGTCTCCCACCAATCCTGGTACTCCATCAATCTTTTTCGGGAATAATTTTTTTCTTCCAGTGCCAGAAGGGCCGTGTGGGCCGCTGCCTGGGCAGACTTGATACTGCGAATGATACCCCCTCCATGAAGAGGATGAACAACCTGGGCGGCATCACCAATGAGCATCACATTATCCGTGACCATTTCAGTATTATGGGCCACTGGGACCCCTCCCGCATTAACCTCCAGGGGACTGGCTGTGGCAAACATATCTGGATGGGCATCAATAAAAGTATGGACATAGTCCATGGGGCGTTTATTCCGTATTTCTTTTGTGAGAACACCCACTCCCACATTTGCAGAAAATTTTTTGGGAAAAATCCATAAATACCCCTTAGGGGCAACCTTTGTACCAAAAAATAAGTGGATATAGGAGTCATCCACATTCACCCCCGCCATCTCGTACTGAAATCCTGAATGATAATCCGAAATCCTGTTCAGGGCCTTTATTCCGGCCCATCGGCCAACCTTGCTTTCCACGCCATCTGCACCCAACACAAGTTTAGTTTCAATAGCCAAAGCCGCATCCATATACCGGGTTTTTACAATACATTTCTCCCCCGATCTATGGAACCCTAAGGCAGGAGTTTTCACCATAAAACGTGCCCCCTCCTTCACAGCCCTGCTGGCTAACCATTTTTCAAACACCTTTCGTTCAACAACATATCCCGCCATGCGATCCCCCTTCATCTCCACCACATTTTTTTCAGATGGAGGATAAAGTCGCGCACCCGTAATATGTCCCAATGCCCACTCTTTTTGAGGTTTGATACCTGCATCGGTCAAACCCCTAAGCGTTATCCCCTCTGCACATCTTTTAAAACAACCAATCTCTGGTTTTTTTTCAAGCACAATGACATCAATACCCTTTGCCGCCAGCTCCCGTGCTGCTGTGCTTCCCGCAGGCCCTGCGCCCACTATCAAAACATCAGTAGAAATATTTTTCATTGTAAAGCCCCCACGGGACAAAATTGAATACAGATGCCGCACTCGGTACACTTATTGCTAACCACTAGTCGTACCTCCTGAAGAGTCAGGGCATTAACGGGGCACAGACCCACACAGCCCCCGCAATACATACATTTATCCCGATTAATTTTCACGACCATGATATTCCTCCAATGATACACTAAATTTTTTTTCTATTTTCTCCCCATAGGTGGGACCCACAATATAGGCACACAAGGGAATAATTCGGCCATTGGGTGTTGCATAATGTATGGCGCAGCGTTGTACCCGTTCAATATCATAATTGTAGGCATCCTGGAAATGCATGGCTCCAATATAAAAGGGTTTCCAATGGAATCCTAACAGGAATGTTTTATCCCGATTTTTGATTATTTCTCTAATAATGCCTTTTATTCGAAGCCCCTTGGGCTTCTTTTTTTCATCTAAGTAATGCAGAAGACACAGGGAGTGGGCCATGCCACTGATTTTCGCTGTTTTTTTGGGCAAAATTGTACTAGATTCCTCCTTTAAGGGCATCTGGGATTACCATATGACCAAATAATATTTAAAATATTTGTTCTCCTTCTTTACTTTTCCGTTTGGGTACACTAGTCTTTTTGATGAAGAACACCAACACCATTGAGGATATGAGAAGATACAAATCTTAAAAAAGAGCAATCTATTGTACCTGACAAATGAAAATGAAACCTCGATGTGCCCCCTGTCTTTTAAACAGAGTCTTGTTTGAGACTGGGCTGGTTAATAGTGATAAGGATGTACAAAGAAGGGTATTGTTGCAATCCATGAAGATTATACTGAAGGAGTACGACAACCTTAGTTCTGCACAGGTTGCAACAAGGGTTCATCACACCGCATATCAAGCCATGGGGTCACTAGATCCCTATCATGAATTGAAGAAAAAAAGCAACCAGGTGGCCAAGAGCCTTCTTCCCCGGGCTCAAGAACGCATACTGGAAAGCAATGATCCTCTGCAGGCAGCGGTTCTTTGCTCTATTATTGGAAACACCATAGATTTCGGTATCGAGGGAAGTGCCTCGTCCCCGCAAGACCTGGAACACTTTTTTGAAGAGTCATTTCACCAGGGATTAGGGTATAGCGATCTTGATTGCATCAGGGGTCTTCTTAGAGGAAATATTGTCCTCTTTACCGATAATTGTGGGGAGATAGTTTTTGATGCTCTGTTATGTAAAGAATTAAAAAAATATGATATCCATCTGACCGTTGTTGTTAAGGGTGTTCCCATTCTTACAGATGCTACATTTGAGGATGCACAATTTGCAGGCCTGGGTAGAATTGCAGATGAAATATTAACCACCCCAGGTTTTGCTGTTGGAGTGGATTTTGATATTCTCTCTCCTATGATGATTAAAAAATTAGAGTCATCTACCCTTCTGATTTGTAAAGGCATGGCAAATTATGAGGCTTTTTCAGAAACCAATTATCGACCCATCGTCTATTTTTTACGGGTCAAGTGTCAAAGCATTGCAGAGGATATGGGTATACCATTACATAGTAATGCTGTAAAGTTTTATGGACATAGGTCGGGATAAAAACTCTCTTTTTTTCTGTGTTTGCAATACTTTATTGCTTTAAATGATGGAGTATCTCTACATTCTTGACCGTAACAATGAGACCTGAAAAAAAGATATTTATAGTTGATGGCACCTAGGCGGTACAGATGTCCTTATCTTTTTTCAATAGTATGTCCACATTCGGTACATTTCCATTTTTCAAAGACATCTCTGCCAAAGGAAAATGGGACTAGCCATCCTTTTTCGCATTTTGGACAGGGAGGGAATATGTTCTCGATTATATCACCGACAATTAAACCTTCACCTTCTATTAAACATTATCGCTTTTTATAGCATCCCCCCTCTGTATACATCCTCATCTCTTTTTAGGCATTAATAGTGGACATACTCTTTATTTTATTGTTGCAATCCACTAAACAAAAAATATCAATTGAAACCAATCCCGATCATAATTTGATACAAATAGGCAAGGAGAAAAAAAGGCAAGAAACAAGCATCTCCATCCGTGCCATGATTTTTTTTTTTGTTTTTTTTTTCCTCCTTGTTCCTCTCTTATAGCTCTCAGTTCTTTCTGTACACCGGAATCAATTGGCTTATATCATGTTTTGTATATACCGTCTTTTTTTTTTTTTTATTCAGGTTGCATTCAATCTGTCCCTTCACAGGTTTCTATTTAATTTTTTTTTTCATTTTTCCTACTACACTCTTGCTTCTAATTTTCCCCCGAAACAATAACCGTCATCTATAAAGGGAAGTTTTGTATTCATTTACGATAATGATAAAGGATGGAACATTTGTATTCCCCGGTGAAATAATTGCAACCACCGAGGAATTGCTCTCAGGATACGGAACCTATAATATCAACAATGACATTATCAGTGGGATCATTGGTACGTTTCAAGTGAACAAAAACCGGATGTCTGCTGAAGTAAAACCCTTAACGAATACACCCAACTCGGTAAATAAAGGGGATATTGTCCTCATCGAAATCAAAAAGACAACAAAATCCATGGTTTTGGTAGATATTCTCCATGTGGCAGGAAAAAAACGGTCATTGTTTGGAGATACAATAGCCGCAATTCACATCTCTAATCTATCCCGGGATTATGTTTCTGCAACCGGGGAAAAATACCGCATCGGCGATATCGCACGAGCCAAGGTCATTCAAGTGAAACCATCAATTAAACTAAGCACGGTTGGTCCTGATTTAGGAGTTATCAAGTCCTATTGTGTCAATTGCCGAAATGTTCTCCAGAAAAAAAAGGATAAATTGGAATGCTCGATTTGCGGCCGTGTTGAAACAAGAAAAGTCGCCAGTGACTATGGAGAAGGTAATCTAGATAAACGGTGAGAATATGGAGATAAAAATACTGACAAATAAAAAAAATGAATTAGAATTCGAAGTCATTGGAGAAAAAACTATTTTGAATCCCCTAAAATATAAATTATTAGACGACAATAAAATCACTCTTGCAGACTGGAGAATTGACCATCCACTTCTTGCCAATCCCCGTTTCTTTCTCAAGGTAAAAGAGGGAAATCCCAAAACGATCCTTCTTAAAGCCGTACGGGCCCTAAAAAAAGACACTGATTCCCTCCGCAAATCCATTGAGGAGATGAAAAAATAGTGCCCGTAGTATCTGTTTCACCCCCTGAAGGGGAAAAACAGATAGGAATGAGGGTATTTCTCACACCAAGGAAAGGCATCGGGGGAAAAATCAAGGTTCACCCCAGTGATTTTATAGTTGAAGAACGTATTACACCCCCGCCGGAACGCGATGGTGCATTTGTTATTGCAAAAGTGACATCGATTAATTGGGAAACATTTAATCTTCTCTTACAGCTTTCCAAAAAAATGGGTATTTCTTCCCATATGATCGGCATCGCGGGCACAAAGGATAAAAGAGCTATCACCAAACAAGTAATGTCCTTTAAAACATCACTGGATACTGTAAAAAATGCTTACATCAAGGACGTTGAAATAACGGATTGTTATACCAGCAATAGGCCAATCTCATGGGGAGATCATATTGGGAATACCTTTAAGATTACAATACGGAACACACGAAACAACATAAAAAAACAATTCACGATTATATTGGACAAAATTTTAGAAACAGGCGGTTTCCCCAATTTTTTTGGGGTACAACGATTTGGGGTCATTAGACCAATCACCCACATTGTCGGCAAATATATTATTGAAGGCAACTTTAAAAAAGCAATACTAACCTACATTTGCAACCCCCTACCTGGGGAAGGTGAAGAATCATACAGAGCACGAACATTTTTACAACAAACAAAGGATTTTAAAAAAGCACTAGAGATATATCCTTCGTATCTTCTTTTTGAACGCTTAATGATTTCCCATCTAGCCCGAAATCCCGATGATTGGATCGGAGCACTTTTAACTCTGCCCCCACATCTTGTACAAATGTTCATTCATTCCTACCAGTCTTATCTTTTTAACTTAATTCTTTCCCGGCGAATTAAAGAGGATTTACCCTTGAATAGAGCCCTGGTGGGAGATGTTGTATTGCCCGTAAGAAATCGCCGTATTATGGCTGATCGTGAGGGGATTCCTGTCACAGATGAAAACCTGGAAAAGGTCAATCGACAAATACAGGAAGAAGAGGCCTTTGTCTCCGGTATCCTTCCTGGGTTTGAGACCCATTTTGGAGGGGGAAAAATGGGACAGATAGAAAAAAAAATCATTGATGACCACGTGTCACTTACCAAGTTTGTTATACCTGATATTCCCCGTTTAACCTCCCGGGGATTTCGAAGGATTCTACTTGCACCCCTCACAAATTTTGATTATACCATCTATCAGAACTATGTAACTATGGAATTTGATCTATCCAAGGGTTGTTATGCCACATGTCTTTTAAGAGAATTTATGAAAGCTGAGCCCACCCATTATCAATAAGATTTTTTTTTTCTTCAACTTTACTTTTACACATCATACTTCTTCGATTATTTTTTACTATATATTAGTGTTCCCACTTTACTTTTTATCAAAATGGTTGTCTAACTAGGCAATGTTAAAAATGGTTAGGGGAATTGTTTGAGAAACAAAATGGTCGCCCCTTCCATATATTTTTACTTCGAGTTCATGGGTTCCAAAGATTGTTTCCTCCCATCGCCATTCATATGGTTCTGTGGTAACCCGGTCACGAAGGTTTCCATCCACATAGAATTCCACACATGAAGTGTTTTGGGTATTTGTGGATACTAAGATATCGCCAATTACCAAAGTTTTTCCTCTCAAGGTTGGCATGATTTCACGATTGGCAACATACAGATATCCCTCTCGAGGTCTCTCTATTGTTCCCACATGAATATGAACTATAGGACTATACCACCATAGCTGCCCCTTTATGTATTCTCTGCCATCTGTTCCATTAAGTTCCTCAAGATATGAATCATTTGTTCTTTCCTTTATAAGCCGAAGATAAGAATGATCATCGGCATACTCAGGGGCTACCAAGGTCTTTTTATATGCTTGATCAACTTGTGCCTTTGCTACAAAATAATAATCACCTGGTTCATCAAGTGTTAGGTTTTCCCAATAAATTCTCCCTTTTCTATTTCCATCTAAGGCATTATCCCATCCTGTCCCTCCCACATAATCTCCTTGATAATCATTGTGTAGGCTAGAGACATGATCAGGATTATTAATCGGGTCAGAGTTCGTCCCCCATTGGACAAGGGTTTGATCTACCACATGGCATCCATTAACTTGCCATTGGAGTGAAACATTGCGGGGATGAAGACTATTATTACAGGGGGATAACCACCAAATATAGGGTTGTGCCAGATCTATCTGATGAAGGAGAAATCGCCGTACCTCTGTCCCATATCCCAAAATATGATCACTTCCCATAGTAATCTCAGGAGGGTTTTTTATAACTGAAAGTTCTGGAGTAATCCACAAGATACCTGCCCCGGGATAGTTTCCAAATTCTTCATTATTTACCCATTGATCCTCCCACGGATTTTCTTTGATATCTGCCCCATATGCCCAAGGAGCAATTGCACCCGGTGCTTCATAGCCAACAGTATCAGGAATGGTTCCACAGTTCCCAGGATTTAAGTCACCACCGAAATCACCCATATAGTTACCCACACGCAGAGATGTTGTATCATAATAATAAAAATCCGGGGGTGCATGAGTATAGGTCATATTGCTCAGAGGACTTGTCCCATTTATTGAGTCATAATTTGATGACCATGGATATAATAACATTCGTACGCCACCATGGAAATCGGTCCCTATCCTTATGAGATGGTTATCAATGAATCGTGTCAATGTGAATCCATTTACACTGGCCCAGATCCCCCTGGTATTTGGACCTGGCCCGTGATAGTCTGCTTCCCTGTTTAGATCCCATCCATTAAAGTCACCTCTTTGGATATGGTCAAATCCATAGGGATTATGGCTTACCTCAAGATAGATTTCTCGATTGTCAATGAGCCATTGATACCAGCCTCTTTCAGGGTTGTCAAAATCTGGATGGTATGCATGTCTCATAAGCCAGTCCGTAAACCAGTACATTCCTATGGTTCCTGCTGTTTCGTCACCATGGGGGCTACCCAGGAAAAGAACCTCGGGTTTATGGAAACCTCGGGATTCATTGGTTATCCGGACATAATAAAGGTCATATCCCCCATCTACTTTCCCAGTTCCATAAAGCTCATTTGCTTTAAATACTTCAATATATCCCGAGTAATTTTCCTCCAAGTGTCTATACCAAGTGACCAACTGGGCATAGCTTTCTGGTTTCCAGTACCATCCTGAATCATCAATCCCTGTCGCTTTATGGGACGGACCCATTAGCCCTATAAGGCTTACAGTTACAAGAATAAATGTTAGGGCAAATACTTGCTTCTTCATCTCTTAATTGATATGTTATATGTCTACTTAAAATCTATTGATAACCTATCTTTTTTGTTACCTAATCTAGGGTTACATTTGGTATTAAAGGATAAAAATAGATTTTTTTGTAGTTGTTGAATTGGTCTTGAGTATCCTGGAAGACTAAAAAATAAATATAAAGAAAGGGAAAAGGAGAATGAATCTTAAAGGTTGAACATCCAAACTTTGATCTCTTTGGTAGTGCTGTGTCCAAAATTATCATAGACCCTAATCTCTATGGTATGAATTGCGAATGCCAACTGATTCCACCGCCACTCCAAGGCCCCATTATATGTTTTATGGCGTAATTCACCATCAATATAAAGTTCCATGGTATATATCCCCGAGGTGTCTGATGCTGTGGCATCAATTATGGCAGTGCCAATGATGACTGCATCTGATCCAGGTAGTTTGCGTAGGTATAAAATTGCTCGACCGGCGATATATAAATAGTTATCCTTGGGTGAGTTTATAATGACTACTGGAGCCTGGTCATCTATCCCCACGGTTATTTCCTGGATGTCTCCACTGTTCCCTAGTTTATCTTCCATATAGTATTCTAGTTCTGTTTTGCCACCTGTCAGGATGATGGAATGGTTATATTGCTTCCATGTTTTTGTTCCCCAGCGATAGTATATTTTTCCAAGGCCACATCCATTATCATACCCTTCAAGGATTATGTATGTCTGGGATGTTATCCATGTAGTATTATTACTTGTATAGTTTGCTCCATTAAAGGAAAGGTTTTGGAGTGGTGGTGTGTTGTCAATGATAATAGTAAGGGATTTTTCTCCTTCAACAGTATCCGTCCAGTCCTTGCTGTAATAATGGAGGGTATGGATTCCTTCGGTTGTAATCAAAAGAGGTGCCGTATAGGTTTTTTTTGGCCCATTATCAATCCGGTATTTGGTAATTTTTGTACCACTACCCTCATCAGAAGCATGAAGGATGATATTTGTTTCACTCGTAATCCATTGATTTGTATCGTGATAGTTTGGCCCCATAAAGAATATGTTCGTGGTGGGTGGTGTGTTATCCAATAGGAACCATTTGATATGGGGAGGTGTTTCAGTATTCCCAAAATCATCAGTGGCATAAAACTCAATGGTGTATTTACCCGAGGGTGCACGCCCTGTCTCATCTCGTATTTGGAATGCTATATCACCCTCGAGAACTCCGGAGTGCCAGTTTCCGTCGCAATTAAAGTGGTCACCATTCCAATAGAATTTACTATTTTTGGGTCCAGTTACTGTGAAATGGATGACATAATTATCAATTCCACCGTGGCATCCGTCATCTTCTGCTTGTATTATAAATTCTGTATAAGGTGTAATGTAGTTATCCCACTGGCTAAACTGTGTAATAAGCCAGCTGTCTGGTGGCAAGCCATCCACATAATAGGTTTGGTTATGGATGATACTATGGTGACATGTACGATCCTTTGCAAAATAGTAGAGAATATGTTCACAATTCTCCATGAAATAGACACCTGTTGAGTTATCATAAAGGTACCACAGATAGATACCTCCAAAGTCATTTTCTATGACACTATCATTATAGTACTGGCTGATATTGATAATCATTCCTTGGTCATTGTCCATTTCATTGAGTGGATGTGAGGCACCGTCATAGTCATATCTCCAAAATATTCCCTCGACTCCTGCACTGCAGATAGTGCTTGGGAAATCCATGGCGGAGAGGATGATTACAGCATAGGGGGCAATATATTGCTCCCCAGTTGTACTGTTGTATATATATCCCTCATCGGGGTGTGTTTTATTGATAATGGGTGGTGATCCATCAACATACATGGTTTGATTCCATATCTCTTCAATATTACCAAGTATGTCACTACTTGTTATCTCAATCATGTGATAGCATTCCTGATTGATAGTAAAGGGCCTTGTGCCCCCTCCAGTGGTATTCCAATAGAGTGTCCAGTCTTGTTCAATAGACCAGGTTTCGTTTCCTTCATCCCATATCCATATCCTGTACCAAGTTTCTTTAACCCCGCTTTGGTTATCGGTTGCAATAAGATGGATATAAGTCTCGGTTGATATCCATTCCATGTCTCCTTCCTGGTAAAGGCATCCACTATATTCCTTAATGGTTGTAGGTGGTGTGATGTCAACTTCGGCGATTGCTCCATCGGTCATGGTTGTCGTTGATCCAATGATGGTCCCTGTTGCATTTACAGTAACTAGATTAAGGCTCATGTTGGGGTCGATAACGATTGTTTCAAATTCAATATATGCCCAGTTGCAAGGTGTAAGTGGACCCGTCATCATCCAGGTAAGATTTTTACAATTCCATATGATGGGTTCTTGTGGTATTCCATTCACTGTTGAACTATTGTTAATATATTGAAGGTGTTGGGGGAGAATATCTGTAATATTGAAATCTATGAGGGGCTCGGTGCCATTGTTATGGATACTGATATTAAATCTTAGGGTATCGTTAATGCTGACATAGACCTGATCTGTCCATTGACCTGTGGAGGAATCCCAGGCGGTTTTTTCAAGATCCATATCGATGATGATTCCTATGACCGAAGCAGTGTCCGTATCCAGGGTTGTTTCACCTGTAATTTGACCTTCCCCTGTCCCATTTATAATATTGATATTTTCTCCAGTATTTGTGATAATTGCATCATATTCGATATAGACCCAGTGGCAATATTGTATTGGCCAACTTATCACCCATGTTAGATTATTACCCTCTATGATAGGTTCCGAGGGGATGTTATTCACGGTGGCATTTTTGTTATATTGCAGGCCAGCCGGGAGCATATCGGTAATATTCACATTAATGAGGTTTTCAGTTCCATTGTTATGGACACTAATATTGAATCGTACAGTAGAACCAACATATGCAGGGAGGGCCTCAACCCAATTGGATCCATTCCACACTGTCTTAAATATCTCTAGCAGTGCTGGTTGAAGAACCACTGTTTCTTCATAATCGGTGTTGTTTCCGGGTGTGGGGTCGGGTGTGTCGCTGGTGACGGTGACGGTGTTGTTGAGGGTTCCTGTGGTGTTGCTATTGATGGTGATGTTGATGGTGATGAGGGTGTAGCTTCCCGCGGTGAGTGTTCCCAGGTTCCAGTAGTAGGTGGAATAACTCCAATTAATCCAACTAGTGGGTGCTGGGGTGGCACTATTAAAGGTAACACCACTGGGGAGTGTGTCGATGACATTGACATTGAGTGCGTCGCTGGGTCCATTATTGCTGATATTGAGAGTATAAGTGAGGTATTGTCCGGCGACAACCGGGTCAGGGCTATCTGTCTTAATGATGCTGAGATCAGCACTTTCACCTACAATTGTTTCTTCGTAGTCGGTGTTGTTTTGGGGTGTGGGGTCGGGGGTGTCACTGGTGACATTTGCGGTGTTGTTTAGTATCCCCGTGGTGTTGCTGTTGATTGTGACATTAATGGTGATATACGTAGAGTTTCCTGCTGTGAGTGTACCAATGTTCCAATAAAAGGTAGGATAGGTTCCCCCTGAGGGTATTGGATTCGCATTGTTATAATCTATTCCTGGTGGTAGCGTGTCGCTAACGGTAACATTTTGTGCGTCGCTGGGTCCGTGGTTGGTGATGTTGAGGGTGTAGGTGAGGTAGTTTCCTGCGATGACGGTGTCGGGGTTGTCTGTTTTTATGACACTAAGATCAGCAGCTAGACCAATGACGGTGGCGTTGTCTTCGTCATATGTTTCTGACCCTGTTATCTCTCCTTCACCTGTCACATTGACAACATTTATATTTGTTCCATTGGAGATCACGGTTGCATTAAACTCAATATAAATCCATTGACCAGAATGTACAGATCCACTTATATCCCACGTAATATTGTTCCCCCAAATATTTGGTTCAAGTGGTACCCCATTGACTGTTGCATTATTTGAATATTCTAAACACGGTGGTAAGTAGTCGGTAATATTGATACTAGTCAAGCTTTGTTCTCCGATATTTTGAGTACTTATATTAAAGGTGGTAGTATTTCCAACGTTTTCATAAACTAAATCAATCCATTGCTCTGTTTGTAGATTCCATACTGTTTTTTCAATATGAATAGCTGTAGTTACAACATTAACGGTGGCCCAGTCGGTATCATTGATTTGGTCTCCGTCGGAATCTGTCCCCACTGCGGTGGCGGTATTGTTCACGTCACTCCCGGGGGTGGTGCTGTAGTAGAAGGTTTGGGTTTCCCCGATATTGAGGGTGAAGGGGCCATAGGTTTGGCCATTGGTGTCATTTACATAGCAATTGGTTAGGGGGTCGTCACCTGTGTTGGTCACGATGAGCTGCCAATACACCGTCTGACCCGGATCCGCAACCACACTATCCACCCATGAACTGTTATCCTCACTCACCCGCTTCTCCAGAGTAATATTTGAGATTATACCCTCCACAGTAGCATTATCCTCATCCGATACAAGTATGGAAGTATTTTCTCCAACTCCAGATGCATTCACAACATTCACATTTATACCCTTACTAATAACAGTTGCATTGAACTCAATATAGATCCAACTGCAATTAACAAGTGGCCCAGCAAACAACCATGTTAGATTATTATCCCACTGAATTGGCTCAAATGGTGTTGCATTACCCACATAATAAACAAGGCATGATGGCAACATATCCGTAACATTAATGCTGGTCAGGTTATCAGTACCATCATTATGAACACTAAGGTTAAATCTAACAACATCACCAACATCCTCCTGATGATACTCTACCCAGGCAGTTCCATTCCAGATTGCCTTAAATACCTCTATAGCTACCGTGATAATAGTCGTATTCTCAGTATCCTCATTGTTCGTTGTGTTTGTATCACTAGATTCAGAGGTGACATTTGCTATGTTAACCAATGTTTCCAGGGTGCCGTTATTTACCGTAACATTAATTTTAATCACTGTGTAGTTACTAGCTGTTATATTCCCCAGGTTCCACCAATAGATTTGACCACTATGATTACTCTCTGCTGGATTTGCAGAGTTAAAGGTTACATTTGCGGGCAATGTATCTGTTACATTTACATTAACTGCATCACCTGGGCCATGATTGGTAACATTAAGTGTATAAATCAAATAACCCCCGGCCACAACGGGGTCGGGGTTATCAGCCTTGGTGACACTGAGGTCAGCATTTCGTGTAATATTTGTTATGGCTGGTGGCGATTCAATCCCCCCTGGGATTAAAATATCATCAGAGAGTACAGCGGTATTATTTATCTGTGTTATCGAGAGGTCAAGGACTGAGTCTATCTGCACTTGGTAGATGAGAGAGGGGGTAACCAGACAGTTGTTTGAAGTGGCATTAGCAAACGATGCATTAAGTGATGCAGGTGAGCCACTAAAACTAATCGAGCCAGGTATAGCACCTGGTGTAACATTATAAACATATGTGAAAGTGACAGGGCTATTTGCTGATACATTCACTGGCCCTGGGGGTGATGGGCCACTAGCCAAACTGGCGGTAATACCACCAGTCGTATTCATGGTCAGGTTAACTGGGGGTGTCACCCCGCTTACATTACTGTCAATCCCCACTGTCATGGTCACATTGATCTGGCCAGTACTACAAATGAGAAGCGGATTTGCACCCAGGGTGACCGTGGTAGCAGGAGTCGAAGGAATATGATAATAAATCACGAGCTCTGGTTCCTTCCCTGTGTTCTCCCGGCTGCCAAATTTCGCTTCATCACTGGTGATTCCATTGAGGATGATTCCATAGTTCGTCCAGGTGCCATTAATCCAGTCTTGTACCAAATCAGTGATATTAGTTTCTTTATAGGCATCTTTTGGATCAGGGACAAATGAACCATGGATGGTGCCATTATAGTCGCCGCCCCCTGCACCCCAGTTGTTGACACCATCATAGGTATTCCATGTGGCACCCGTCTCTGTCCAGTTATGGGTAAGATGATGAATATTCACTGTCTGACTTGTTTTATTCCCTGTTATATACATCCTAAGTGTGGCATTATCGATGATTGCCCCCGTTGGGATACCTGATAGATTGAACTGTATGAGAGGACGCATGATCTGACCCGTGTTATTTCTGCATCTCATCTCGTTATTAGTACCATAGTTATTGGTGGGATTATTTTCATCGATATAGGTATCCTGCATGGGATTCAATGTCATATTACCTGAGCTACCTGGCCCACCGGCTGTGCCCGGTACACCCAGGGTATGGTTACCGAGAAGCCAAGTGAGGGTATCGCTGCTAGAGTTATAGGCTCCATTGGCAGTGGCACTATTATTCACATAGCTTGTGTTAACAGGGATGGTATCAGTCACCGTGACATTAGCCAACAATATAGACCCGGTATAGCGGGGGCAGATACTATAGTTTAATGTGTCCCCGGGTGCGGCGTCACTCTTATCGACACCCTTGGTTATATTGAAATCAGTAAGTGTGGCAACCTGGGTGGTCTCATAATCACTATTATTACCCGGGTTTGTATCACTAGAAACCGTGGTAACATTAACAGTATTGTTCAACAATCCACTGAAACTACTATCCACAGTCACATTAATTGTAATTATTACCGAGCTACTGTTTGCTAGTGCCCCTAGGTTCCACCAATAGGTTTGTCCATTGTTCCCACTTGCGGAGGGACTTGCACTAGTAAAGGTAACATTAGTTGGTAGTGTATCCGTCACATTTACCGCATATGCAGTATTTGGTCCATTGTTGGTAACATTGAGTGTATAAATCAATGTACTGCCCGCTACAATGGGATCCTGTGAATCCGTCTTGTTGATACCCATGTCAGCCTTGGGAGCCTTGACTTTGGCAATAACCCAATCGCCGGATGGACAAGTACTGCCATTACATTGATCTTTATTTACAACATTTACAGAAGCCTGGGTGACATTACTAGCGGGGAAACCCTGGGGGGTAATATGTAATGTGATTGTAATAGTTTGTAGAGGGTCTAGTGTACCCGTAGTGTAGTTCCCTGCTACAGTCTGGCTTGTGATATCTGTCATGGATGAATCAAAATAAGTGAATGTCCAGCCTCCAGCTCCTATGTCACCCTTGACGAGTATTTCCTGAGGTTCAGGAGCATCATTCTGAACTTCAATCTTAAAAATGGCTGTCTCACCAAGAAGGATCTCTTGTTCCTTAGTTTGTCCAGTACCGTCAAAATTGTATATGTGGTTACCGATATAGTTGTCCTCAGTTGTATTACTTATCCAGGCATCTGCCACATAGCCATCAATATAATACGTTTTGAAACCATCATGAGACGCGATCATGATATAACAGCCCTCTGCATAAATATCATTGTAACCATAATTAGCATCGGTGTAAGAATCCCTCAAGATGGGGTTACTCCTATTCGATACATCAATCCAGTAGAGATCACCAGCATCATTACCATTTGCTGTCACCACAAAAGCACAATCATCTTTCACATAGACACCACCACCGGGCTCATTGGTAGGGCCATCAGTTTCAGAGACATTGATGAAGGCTATATCATCGGGATTAGATGGGTCAGACACATCCACGATATAGAGATCACCAACATCATTCACAACATAGACATAACCATCATCAGCAACAAACATACGGCGTATTTCAGCACCCGGCACCCATCCCTGGGTAGAAAATTTTTCCGTGGTTACATATACAGGAGACGATGGAGTAGAAATATTATAGATAAGCATCTCATTATTGAGCCAATCATTAACATAAATATAGTTACCCTGGCCCTTCACAGCAATAAAATCCTGTGTTGTATTAAGGGTTGTCACCAAGGAGGGATTCGCCGGATCACTAATATTTATCACCCGCAGGCCCGCTTCAGTTGCCATATAGGCAAAATCACCGATGGCATAAACACCATAGGCATCACCTCCGCCCGGGGTTAAAGAAGCCACAAACGAGCCATCACTATCATTATAAACAAAAAACTCTCCGCTTAAACCACTACCATAAATGTAATCTCCAAGGTGCCAGATATCCCACCCTGCACTATCACTACCAGTTGTCTGCTCAAAAATGGATGCGTTACATCCACATTTATCCAGACGACTAAGCCCATCTTTATGATCCATTATATAGATATACTGCTCATTTGCCCATATACCCCCTCGGGTATTCGGGAAATCAAAGCCGCATACAAACGTCATGTTCACGGTAGCTGGCATATCAATCATGGTATACTCTGTTGCATTACCCGTAAGGTTCTGGTCACAGGTCACATTAACAAAATTAAAGAGGGTTGCATTGATAGCAAGACCTGAGCTGGTATTCACGGTGATATTGATGCGTTTACTCTCATTTATATTGATGATACTGAAATTCCAGGTGTTATTACCCGAGGTTGGCATAGGATCTGCCGCTACAAATGTTACATTTGTGTCATAGGTCTCTATAACCATTACATTGGTGAGTGGAATGTCACCCGTGTTATTCACCCAAAGGGTATAATTAAGTTGGGTGCCATTTTGTACCGGGTCCTGCAAGTCCACTTTTTCAACTTCTGGAGAATCTCCTAATACGGGGGAGGGGGATGTAATCACCAAGGATATAAGTCCAATGGTTAACAGGATAAAGAGTTTTCCAATCGATTTATTTATAATGGGGCGTATATCCTCTGCTCTTATGCTTTGATGTAAATCCATGGGAATCAACCTTGTTTTTACAAGATATTACAAAATATGGCAAATATATAAACTAATCTAAATTCTTGATATGGAAACTTTTAAATATTATTAAGGAGAAATATGATTCTCAAAACATTAGTTGATTGGGGAACATTTTGGCGTTGGGGGGGAGATATGGGTATTGGGGGAAAGATATTGAAGCCTAACTTTAATTTATTGTGTTTTTTCTTAATTTATTTTACAACTCTATTGTTTTTTTGGGGCCATCGGCCCATATCATTCTTTTTTTGGGGGAATTTTAAAGATCCTTCCTATTAGAATCTTTCAATTATGAATAAAGTTACTAATTGAGGGCTTTGAATAACCAACCAATATTTTCTCCTGTGCCGTTCTGTCCCATAAATCACGCGGAATCTTTGTTTCTTCCCCTATTTTTTTGTTTGTTTTTTGCCTTATTTTCCT
>DAQA01000011.1:61290-81214 GCA_002502685.1 Euryarchaeota archaeon UBA202 | reverse complement strand
GGGCTAGGTCTAGGCCGTAACCCTCCTTCTGTTCTAGACAGCATTCGACTTAGCGTCCCACCTTCGAGCGGTCCTAGGCAACCGTTCCCGATATTTGGACTTGCTCTGGATGGATGGCCGTTTCATCAAATCCCTTGGAGACCTCATTATCAAATAAATCATTGCATTCCAAGGGCTGTGTCGTTTCTGCTCCTCCATTGGAGCTCTCACTCCAGTTTTTACACATCCAGCCTAGGAATGAGGGAGGAGTTTCCTCAGCTGAAAAAGATTGCCCAAAAGGACAATCTCCAACCGTCAGCTGTCCACCTACTCCTAGCCCCAATAGGTCTTATGTTAACAGGTTTATAAAAAACTTTGTAAAGATTTTTTTGCTCATACGCTATACCCATTCATGAATATCAACCTAAAAAAATTAGCAGGGGAAAAAGCAATAGACTATATTAGGGATGGAATGATTGTAGGATTAGGGACAGGTTCAACAACACATTTTTTCATTAAAAAAATTGGTGAAGAAATAAAAAAAGGATTAGATATCATAGGTATACCCACATCACTTTCCACTGAAAAATTAGCAAAAAGTCTAGATATACCATTATCTAGTCTTTCTGAATATCAAATTGTTGACATTACCGTTGATGGCGCAGACCAGGTTGACTTTGACCTGAATCTCATAAAAGGAGGAGGGGGAGCTTTACTGAGGGAAAAAATTGTGGCCAGCTGCTCAAAAAAAGTAATTATTGTGGTTGATGAATCAAAAATAGTAAAAAAATTATCATATCCCCTACCCGTGGAGGTTACACCATTTGGATGGGAAACAACCCTTAAAAAATTAGAACATCTTGGACTAAATGCAACCCTCAGAGAAGATAAAAAGATTTTTGTAAGTGACAACGGTAATTTCATAATCGATTGCCGGTATCAAGAGATGACAATGGAATTAGAAACAAGGATTAATATGATTCCCGGGGTAATAGAAAATGGATTATTCAGAAACATGACAAATATAGTACTGGTAGGAACCAAAAAAGGCATAAAAAAGATTAAAAATACAAAAGAGTGTGTCACCCAGACTTGACAGTCATAAATGAAACACAAAAAACAGAAGCATCATTAAAAAAATAAAGCAGCTGTCAAAAAATAGGAATATAGGTAGTGAGAAGATAGTGCAAGATATGGGGATCTTGTCAAACAATCAAATAATATTCATTCACTAATAATCCCAGGAATCAAAAAAGGATTAGTGAAGTGTGTTATTTTTTTAAAGGTAAACCATAGATTATGGCCAGGAGTTTATGTTTCTTTTATAGGTAATTCTATTTTTTCTACCATGAGTTGGTCAGCTGTGGGGTATTCCTCCACCATGTGGCACTGGAAACCCTGTTTTTTTAGTTCCTCGGCGATGTCTTGTAATATCCAAGCTGCAATATTGATCCGTGAATTTTTGGTATCATTTTCAATGAGATCTGAGGGTATTGCATATTTTTTTTGGAGGAGCTTGATTGTTTGATGGTGATCATTTTTTGTTGTGATAATACCACGGAGAAGTGTTCCATCGGGTGTGATAACATCATAGGGTTTTGCTGTTCGATTGGCTCTCCGGGTGATCCTATTTTTGAGTTGGATGGCATCCTTAAATTTTGATGAACAGTAATGAACACCAACGGTTAGGTCTTGTGTGCTGCAATAGTCCATTATGTTTAATGCTGTAATTTCACTTCCCTGGACAGATGCTGAAATATCGCTTTTGTATGAATAACCTAAATGATCTAATTTTTTATAATTGCCTTCGGAGTATTCGAGTTCATTAAGGTTTACCCAGTCAATCTGGTTTTTATCAGCCCAAGAAATAAGGGATAAAATATCTTTTTCTTTATCTGGCATGACAGGTATTTCAAGAGCGACATCGAGGGGGTACTCTTTTGCATGGTGTATCATGTCTTTGAGGAAACTTTTTTCCATGTGGGGCCAATAATGAGGCGGGGGATGAAAACGGAGTTCGTCTAATCCAGCGGTCACCAGAGAGTCTATATCTTTTTTTTCTTTTATTAGGGGTGTATAGAGATGGATATGGAATGTATTGCCAAAGGTTTCTTTTAGGAGCTGGATATAGCTGCATGTCCTGTTTAATACAAGCAATGGATCGCCACCTGTGATACCTGCTCCTTTTGCCCCAATAAGTTGTGCTTCTTTGATAAGTTTTTCAGTATCATGTTCATCTGTAAGCTTCCATTCATCTGCAAATATGTGGTCTCTTCCTTGTTTTTTAATGCTCAGGGGACAGTAGAAACAGTGGGTATTACAGTGACCAGTGATGAACAAAACCATCTTTGCCCCTTGGGCACATAAGGTACAACCAGGGGAAAGAGGGGGTATGTATAGGTTTGATGACAGCCATTTAATAATTTCTTTCATGGTCCTTCATATTTCTTGGGAAAGGGATAAGGGGTAAACCTGTTCTATTGTGTACTGTTATAGGGGTATAAACTTGAGTTCTTCCTGGTTATTATTAATGCTTGGCCAGGCGTCATACAGTTGAGGATGCTGAGGACCTAATCTGGCGAAAGGATGCAATAAATAGAGAAATGATTTAAGAGTAGAATGAACAATAGTTGGCATTTCTGCAAAATAAAAGGCTTCCTCTGCTGAAACCCAGTCATCCTCATCGATATCAGCATTTGCAGATAATCCCTTTATGAGATAGCAGGGAAACATCCACTGTTTTTGTAGAAACAGACCCCAGGAATATTCATCTTCCTTGCAAGAAGTTAAAATAACCCTCCCTGGTTCACATAAATCATGTAATCCATCAATCATTCCACCACTGTGGCATGCTTCAAAGATGATAATGATATTATTGGATTTCAAAGTTTTAAGTTTCATACCAAGTTCATCATCCAGCAGGATATTGCTTTCATTATCCGGGTCACCATCATAGGGAACAAGATATTCATCCTTGTTATCGGGCTCATCCAAGGGGTAATGGTCTTGTGTTTGCCCACCATGCATTGAAAAATATAAAAGGATGACATCTGTTTCTTGATATTCTAGGCTATTTAACCAATCAAATGGCACAGTCATAATTGCTTTCTTTGTTGCTTCTTCTTCAGAAAAAACACCTATATTGCTCTCTGCCCACCCATGAGAAATAAGAGTGCCAACCAGACTATTCACATCCCTTTTATCCATGATTCCATTTCCTACAGTTATGATTACAGAAAAGTAATTAACCTTGTTTTCACCAAGAAAAGATGAAGTAAATATACCTGGGTTGTGATCAATACTTTCCAGACCAGCATCATGAAATGTACTAGGGATCGATGCGATACCACCAAGAGAACACAAAGGCAATAGAGAAGATAGAAAAATCATTATGGCGAGAAAAAATCCTCTTCTCTTATTTTTTTTACTCATGGATATACCATACAATTATCCTCTAGGCATTTATAAAGGGTATGAACCTACAGATATCTTTCCTTTTTTATCTGTCTAGTGGTGGACTATTTGAACATTGGCATCGATGAAACACTTCTTCCATTTACCACTGTGAAATTGAGGACTTTCTAAAAATGCACCATATCACTCATACGGATAAGTCCTAAATCGAAGGATAGTGGATAAAAAAAAATTTATCTCTATATTAAACTTGATAATTCAGGTACGTAGAGTCTATATTTTTTTTAATTCTATGGCCTGTAATCCTTTTTCAGTCTCTTTCACTTCATATTCAACTTGGTCTCCTTCATTGAGTTCCAATCCCTCGGGAATACCTGTCTTGTGAACAAAGACATCCTTTCCATCCTCGCCCTGGATAAAACCATATCCTTTCCATTGATTAAACCATTTCACGGTTCCTTTCATGTCTTAACCTCCTCAGACAATACTGTCTGGGTTTTTTTTCCAAAAGAAAAAAAACAATAATAATTTCAAAATCTCGACACAACGAAATAATGAAATTTCTTGTATTTCCTCTTTTGCAGAAGCATAATTGCCTTTTTAATTAAATATGTTTCTATAAAAAAATGGTATTAGGCACAAAATATATAGGAATTCCCGCCAAAATAAACATAAAATAAAAATTGTTTAAACAAAAAAAAAAGGATTAACCCATAAGAGTTCTAGAAAGATTTATAAGAGAAGTTTAACACCCCTCCTCTATCTATATATAAACACCAATGTGGTTTAGTATACATGGAATAATCAAATGTCATCTGTCTATATAGCGTCCTAATGGGGACACCGATGACATTTGTACAATCCATATGTGGAGGGGGGCAGAGAGATTAGATGGTATTAATATAAGAGGTAAAACTATGAAAGGGCACTTGGATAAACATTGATGGTGGGTTGTTGATTTCACAGATGAAGAAGTCAAAGAAATGAAATCCAAAACAAGCCAACGGGACACTAGCGATATATGGATATTTAAAGGACTTACCCTCGGTGAACAAGGAAAGTATGAAGATGCAATACAGTATAGTGATGAAGCTTTGAAGATAAACCCAATGAATGAAGATGCATGGTGGCTTAAAGGAAGTAGCCTTGGGTCTCTTGGTAGATATGAGGAAGCGTTTATGTGTTATGATAAGGCTTTGAAGATAGATCCAAATTTTGAGAGTGCATGGTGTAATAAGGCCATAGATCTTCGTAAGATGGGTAGGTATGAGGATGCAATAGAGTGTCTGGATGAGGCTTTGAAGATTAGACCAGATTATGTGAAAGCGTGGTGTAATAAGGGATTGGCTCTTGGTGAACTTGGCAGGTATGAGGATGCAGTAAGGTGTATTGATGAGGCTTTGAAAATAAACCCGAAGGATGAAGCTGTTATTAGTTTAAGAAAAGATTTTTTAGACAAATTATCAAAATAAATTTTGCTTATTGGTCAAGCACTGGACAGGATAAAATTAAATATAACATATGCATATATGCATACTATGGGGAAGAAAAGAACAACTATCACCATTGATAAAGAATCACTGGATTTTGCCCGTCATCTTGGGCTTAACTTGTCTGGTTTCCTGGAGGAAAGACTGAAAGACCTTCAAAATAATTTTGAGTGGGTCCACAGGGATTTGAACCCCGGACCTCCGCCATGTGAAGGCGACGTCATAACCAACTAGACCATGGACCCATCACGGGCGCGCGGGGATTTGAACCCCGGACTACTGGCTTAGAAGGCCAGTGCCCTATCCAGACTAGGCCACACGCCCTTAAAAAACTATTCGTATTGGGCTGATTCGTCAGCCAGTTCATAGACATCATCGCCGTGTTTCACTACCGGATGGGAAAGAAGAGTCTTTCGACAACAGTACCGGGTGATTTTGAGGTCATCAAGGACTTTTTTGGGGTCTTCTTTTTTTTTATAGACTCTTTTTTTGTACTCTTCATACAGTGACCCCAGTACTTTTCCACAGGTAAAACATCGTATTGGTATCATCATGGTTATCGATAGGATTTTTGCCTCTTTTTCCTGGCGCCTCTGCCCAGCTGTTTTTTTGTTTCTTTATATCTAATGTCGCTTACAAGGAGCGTGCGATCATAATTTGTAAATGTTTCTTTGAGCTTAGCATCACCAGTGTACTCGACAAGTCCTTTGGCTATCGCGGTTCTGATGGCTTCAGCTTCACCCATGGTCCCGCCTCCACTTACATTTATTTTGATATCAATCTTTTTGGCATGCTTATCTGCCATGGCAAGAGGCTCTTCAATCATTTGTCTTGCAAATTCTGGTTGATATGCATGAAGAGCTGTCTTATTTATTTTCACCGTGCCCTTTCCCTTCTTTACAGTGGCTCGGGCAATGGATGATTTTCTTTTTCCAGAGGTTGTAACTACTTTTGTCATGTTTTTAGTGACTTTGAAAGCTCTTCAAGAGTAATAAAATATTCTAATTTGGGTTTTTTCCACAGGATTTCAATATTTTCTTTTTGAAATTCTTCAGGTATCCCAATATATGTTTTAAGATTTTTAAATGCCTTTCTTCCCTTTGCTTGTTGATACGGAAGCATGCCACGTATGGTTTTTTTGAGGATACGATCAGGTGTGCGGAACGCAAAAGGACCTTTGCGGGATGTGCCAATGTCTCGCTTTGCTTTATACCGTTTTTTTATTTCTTTTTTTCTTCCTGAAATGATCGCTTTCTCCGAGTTAACAACAATGATTTTTTCTCCCTTCAGTAATCTTTGTGCAATAAGAGATGCTGCACGTCCCATTGGTGCATTGCTGGTATCAATGACTGCCACCATATTTTTAACCCCCAATAATACGTAAATTTTTACCCTTAGGGTTTTTTTGGAGTAGTTCTTGGATAGTGTAGTAATGTCCCCCTGCCTGTTTTATTTTATTTTTTGAGGTTTCTGAGAACTTCCATGCAGCTATATCCATTTTTTTTATCTCTCCATTTCCTAAAACTTTCCCAGGGATAAGTGCTGTTTCCTTCTCCAATAGATGTTTTTGTATTTTATCCAAGTTAACTTGAGGATAGTTTTTGCCGGGTTTTTCAAGTCTTTTGGCAATATCTTTCCAGATATCCACTTTTTGTTCTTTTGACATCTGCCGGAGCTGCTGAATAAGAGTGATGAGTTGAGGATTAGTTTTTTTCACGGAAACAAAGTATTAAGACCTTATTTATAATACTTGTGTTTCCCCGGTTGTCTTTTTATAAGGGATAAGGGAAGTATAATACCTTAGATGGAGGCTTTTTATTTTTATCTGCCAGTGTCTGGCAGAATAGGATTAATGGAAATGGGATCTTGAGGGTATAAAGAACTAGAGGAGGCATTATGGCCCCGCAAATGCAGGGAATTAGAAAAACCACAAAAAGATAGTCTTGTCCCCCAAAAAAAATAAACAGATAAGTGTCGGTATTTCTGTTATAATCACACAAAAAAAAAATTAATGCATGACAAGGCAACACATTCATATCAATAATAAAGCATAGATATGAGAAGGAAAGTCTGGTAAGTTGCCCTCATTATTGTTATTGGAATTATTTTGTGTATATTATCTATCTAGGGCTATCCGGTGATTCACCAACGTAAAGAGAGCCAGATGGAATATGTGACCACGAAATTAGCCTTCCCTTACCAATTCAGATGAAAATAAAAAGCCTTGGAGTTGTTGCCCTCCAGAAAAATGTAAAAAAGGAAGATACGACTACCAGTATAGTTATATACCAATGGCCTATTCTGTGTTGCCCATGATTAATGACGGATATTTATACCCGAAGGAGGCTAAAAAATGCCGATATATGTAAGATTTGACCCACCAGAAGAATTAGTTAATAGGACCTATGAGGCAGTGGAAAAAACCCGTGATACAGGTAAAATAAAAAAAGGAACAAACGAGGTCACCAAACAAGTGGAACGGGGACAGGCAAAATTGGTGGTTATGGCAAGTGATGTCTCACCTGAAGAAATATTAGTACATATGCCAGTGTTATGCCAAGAAAAAAATGTACCGTATACATATGTCCCCTCTCGAATGGATTTAGGAAGATCTGCAGGACTTAATACCGGGACAGCTTGCCTGGCACTTGTTGACGTAGGCGAGGCAAAAGATTT
Source organism: Euryarchaeota archaeon UBA202 (assembly GCA_002502685.1). Lineage (GTDB taxonomy): Archaea > Thermoplasmatota > E2 > UBA202 > UBA202 > UBA202. The sequence continues at coordinate 73,655 of DAQA01000011.1, read as the reverse complement.
GCTTGAGAAGATTATTAAAGAAGTAACAGAGTTGCAGGGACAGTGAACCCATGGCTGATGAGTTAGGCATCCCAGCTGAAGTGGTAGAAATCGTTGCCCGGACAGGAATGGCAGGTGAGGCAACACAGGTCCGAGTTAAAATATTGGAAGGACCCGATAAAAATAGAGTGATAACACGAAATGTAATGGGACCGGTGCAGCCAGGAGACATATTGGTATTACGAGAAGCTGCCCGTGAAGCCAGACGGTTGTCCACGAGGTAGAAATGGTTGAGAGAAGACTTTGCACTTTTTGTGGCAACGAAATTGAACCGGGAACAGGCACAATATACATAAAAAAAGATGGAGCACTCTATAATTTTTGTTCCACGAAATGTAAGAAGAACATGCTGAACTTAAAGCGTATACCCCGAAGAACTCGATGGAGCAAAAATTTCACTGGCGGCGGAAAATGAGAGAAAGAACCTTTGTTATGATTAAACCAGACGGTATACAACGCGGTTTAGTAGGTAAACTAATTAAGAGACTTGAACAGAGCGGCCTCAAAATTGTCGCCATGAAACTTTTATCCGTTCCCCGGAATATAGCCGAAAAACATTACGGGATACACAAGGAAAAAAAATTCTATGAAAATCTCCTGGACTATATCACCTCTGGACCTGTAGTGACCATGGTGTGGGAAGGAGATAAAGTGATCGAACGTGTACGAAAAATCGTTGGTGCAACAGATCCCCTTGAGGCAAGACCAGGCACCATACGAGGAGACTTTGCCCAACAGATTGGACGAAATCTCATACATGCCAGTGATTCACCAGAAAACGCAAGAAATGAAATTAATCTATGGTTCACCAATCAGGAAATTATCTCCTACGAAAAAATCGATGAAACATGGATTTATGAATAATCATATAACAAAATATATAGAGCACACCCTAGGAGTCACCTACAGAAATAAAAACAGTAACTCTCCATCTTAAACAGGCAAGATAATGATTCACTAATTTTTTTATGCAATGACGACATATACATTTGTATCCTCCTGCACGAATAATCTATCCTTCCAGGTAGAGAATTCTCCAAGGGGGGATACACCTGAGGCATCTTTGGGTCCCTCTGGGATTATACAAAAAGATGACCTGTAGGACAACCCAGATGCCCTAAATATGCCGCGACATCTAATACCCCTGCTGCTGTAAAAAGGGTTGGGATGCCTGACCACCACAAAGTGTGTCAGGCAACAGCGGCATTTTCATATTCCAAGGCCTTTACAAGAAGAACCAGCATCTTATTCAGGGGTGCTGGCCTACCCAGTTTTTCCGCCAGTGCGACAATTTCCCCATTTATTTGATCAATCTCTGTTTTTTTATGACGTTGGATGGATTGAACCATGGATGAATAATTATCACTAGTACATTGCGCAATTTTTTTTACTGTTTTTATGATATCGGAAGGAAGGATTATTCCAGATGAATTTATGATATCAACGGCTTCCTTACAGGTTAACTCCAAGACTTGTGCCAGAAAAGGGTTAGTGAGCAATGCTCCATTTTTACAATGAAATAGAGCAGTAACTGGATTGATTCCAGCATTGACAATAGTTTTGATATAAAGTTCTTTGGTGATATTACGACTTATTCTGGTTTGTATGCCAACTTCATCAAAAACAGAGGATATGCTTTTAATACGAGGGGTAATGCGACCATCCATTTCCCCAATGACAGTATCACCTAGCCCTGTATGATTGATTTCACCGGGGCGTATTAAAGTCACTCCATGAGATGTAGTACCACCTATGACTTTTCTGCTTCCAATCATATCGCCAATGATTTTTTCATTAAGAAAACCATTTTGTAAAGACAAAACAGAGGTATCAGGACCAAGCAGGGGATAGGCATCCAGTAATGCCTTTTTCGTATCATATGCTTTCACGGTCAATATGAGCAGTTCAGGATTTTGGCAGTCTAGCAAGGATGTTTTAGGGTATGCTACTAGGTTTGTTTTCCCGGTGATCCTAAGACCTTTTTGTTTTATTGCATTAATATGGGAATGTCTACCAATAATCCCTACATGATGTTTAATGGATAATATGCCTCCAATAAAAGAGCCAAGAGACCCCGCACCAAAAACTGTGATCCGCATTGATAAGGGATATATTTTCAAAGTTTTTTAAACCTTAGCATCCTCTAAAAATAAATTTTTGATTAATTAAAAAATTATTTTTTTTATTCCTCAAAAATTCTTTTCACCATCCATTCAGGGTCAAAGGGGATTTGATCATCATATCCTTGGCCCACCCCAATAAAAAGAAGAGGTTTTCCAATGGTGTATGCAATGGAAAGGGCAGCCCCTCCTTTTGCATCAGCATCAACTTTGGTTAAAATGATACCATCGATTCCCACTATCTCGTCAAATCTTTTCGCCTGCTCCACTGCATCATTTCCCGTGAGCGCATCACCAACAAAGATAACCATATCGGGTTGCGCGACCCGCCGAATTTTTTTCATTTCATCCATCAGATTTATGTTGGTTTGCATCCTTCCCGCGGTATCTAGTAAAACAACATCTTTACGACGCGCTTTGGCATGCTGGATAGCATCATAGGCGACAGCTGCCGGATCAGCCCCCGCCTTATGCTTGATAAGTTTGACACCAAGATTAGTGGCATGTTGTTCTAATTGTTCGATGGCTCCAGCACGAAAGGTATCACTTGCCGATATGACACAACTTTTACCTATTTTTTGGAGATAGTAACAGAGTTTTGCTATCGCAGTTGTTTTTCCTGTTCCATTAACACCGACAAACATAAGCACTACCGGTTTCTCTTGGGTTTCAATAATATTTTGGAAATTAACTTGGGTTGAAAGAAGAACATTTGAAATAGCATCCATGAGAGCCTGGCGTACAACATCTTTTGCACTTCCACTCCGGATATAGCTTAATTGCTCTTTGATATTTTCCTTTATTTCCTCGACAACGGGAAGAGCCACATCTGATTCAAGAAGACCGATCTCTAAATCCCATAGAAGATTATCCAATTTTTTTTTACTTATAGAAAAAGGGTGTCTTTCCCTTGAAATTTTTTGGACTTGTTTTTTTTGTTCCACTGCTTTTTTAAGTTCTTGATCTACTTTGCCTTCAACTGCGGTATCTTGTGCCTCTATTTGTTTATATTCACCCCTGGATTTCTCTAATTCAGATTCAATTTGTTGCTCAAACTTACCAAATTTTTTGCGAAGAAATTTAAACACTATTTTTCTCCTCTTCTTTCCTTAATTTTTTGTGTCAGTACCTCGGTTTTTCCCTGGATTTCCTGGACTAAATTTACAAGTTTGTCTTCCTCTTTTCTAAAGTCCTCTATCTTTTTTTGCAGAGCGGGAACCGCATTCGTGATTCTTTTTTCAATGCTGACATTTCCCCCGATACCTGTAATAACTTTTGTTTTATCTTTAAGAGCACCAAAGACAAAGGTATCTCCTCCCACAGGTATTAAAATTTCTTTATCCTTTTCTGTATTACCGATCTCTTGGAGGGTTTCTTTTGCTCTTTCATATTCCAAGATTAAATTATCAATGAGTGTAACTTGTTGAGATATCAGTTCCAGTTGATTTTGGTATTGCTGAAACAGGAGGATATCTTGGGTTTCGTCTTTGTCCATGTCATTTCTCCATTAGATATTTGACAACCGGGCTTTCTATTTGATCACTAGGGACCTCCACTACTTCTTTGATGTGTATATTTCTTCGCTTGACACGGTGCTTACTTCCCATATCTGAGAGAAGTATCTCCATTGCTTTTTTTTCGTTTGGCGCAATAACTTCTTTGGTGAAATACTGCCAGTCTTCACCCATTAAAAATTTTCCATTTATTTTATATGCTTTTTTCATGGTATCAAATCCAATGCTTCTTCTATTCTTCCTAGTTCTATTCCCGTTGTATATGTCCCGGTTAATGCTCCAGAGCTATTTGCCACTACACCCACTCCCACATATGGCATGCCGTGACATACTGTCCCGATGCTGACAGGTACGTCAAATACTGATTCCAGTAATGTTTTTTCTTCAGAGGTTATTTTTGGATGACACAGAACGCCTTTATTTGTGGAAATAGCTGCCATACCAACGGTCTCAACACCAGAGACAGAACCATGGTACACGGGTACATTTAATGCGTCTTCAATATCCTTAATGTTTTTAATGCCAGGGTGGACAAGTGCCCCTTTATCATTGGTAAGGATATTATTTCCAGCTGCATTTAATTTATCAGTTAACAGGGTCACTTGCCCAATATTTTTTTCGATAGCTTCCCGTTCCTCTTCCCCTATATAATTAGCTACAACCGCACCATGCGAATTTAGACACATTAAAGATCCTATAATGGTTCCACCCCCAATAGATACCTCTACTACTTTCACATTGAGGATTTTTTCTATTATACGATGAATTTTTTTTGGTAAATAAGGGGGGATAAATGCTATATGCTCATTTGTTTTACAAAAAACACCCAGAAAGGGATTGCCATTGAATTCTAGTTTCTTGAGCATTTTGTACTATTGTTACCCTTCCTTTTCTTTTTTAGAAATGTTTTTAGAGGATTTTTTTTTAGAGGAGGCATCATCTTTTTCGGCATGTTTTTTATCACCCTGCCCACTTGATCGTGTACCTTCATCAACAGTTTTGCCTTCCTGTTTTTCACCCTTCGCCTTACTCTTTTTCCCCTCCTCTTCCTCCTTTTTCTCCTTTTCTTTCTTTTCCTTCTTTTCCTTCTTTTCTAATTCCACCTCGATTTCAGATCTTGTCTTAACCCCTGGCAAAGAAGCCTCAATTATTCCCTCCTCTAATTGTACAATTCTTACTCTCAACTTTGAGGGAATTTTTTTATTGCCCCTTGACCAAATGGCTTCATTAATAGAAGGATCCATATGCAAAGCATCCATGTCGATATGAAGATTCCGAGAAAGATATTCTTTGATAACCTTAATAGCACTTAGGGATCTTCTTACTTTGGGAGCAGTTTTTGCCCTAGATAAAGGGATGGTATATAATTTTTCTTCCATACAATCACTTCTTTAATTTGCTTCGTCGCCACATTCTTCTTTTCGGATGACGTAGAAATCGTCTATTTGTTCTCAATATTATCCATGCAGGTACACGGCGATTGCTTTTAGTTGCCTTTTGCAAACGCTTCTTTTTTGCAACATGTTTATTTCTTGCCATTATTTTCTCCTGATTGTTATATCCCTTTTTTCCGGCATGAGTTTGGAAAGGATGATTTTAAGGTCAGCATCACTGATTTGCCCGCCAATCTGTTTTCCTTGGACTAAGGCTATGAGTTGATTTTCTATCAATTCCACTATTTGGGGACGGGCAATCTTGATGCGCGCTAATCTTTCTTTTGCTTTTGGCTCAAGGATTTGACGGAGTAATCTTTTTTTTTGCGCCTTTATCAAATCCTCCTCTTGTCCATGCTCCCCTTGTAATTGATGTAACACCCGTTTTTTTACTTGCTCATCTGTTTCCATCATTTTTTCTTTTGTAATATTTCATGGGCGGTATTATCGAGGAATGAATGCCCTTTGGGCGTTATTTGTCTTCCTTTTCCCTTAATTGTGGTAACAAGTCCCGCAGATTCTAACTGTTGAAGAGCCTTTCGTATAATAGACCCGCTTCCTTTCCGTGCCTTATAAGGTTTTACTCCTCGGTCTCTTCCCCCTCCAAACATTGATCGAAGTCGCTCTGTCCCTATGGAATTATGGATATAGATTTTCCGAAGAATGACAGCTACACGAACGCTCCACCAGTTAGGGTTCTCAGGACGCCTTTCCTTGTGAACGCCTGTTTTAACCCATTTTGCCCACCCGGGAGGTGAAAAATGGGAATCATCCGCTATTCTTTCCGCAACTTTCTTAATTAATGGATCTGCTTCCACGTCAAATACTGTGGTCATTTTCTCTACCCCCCATATAAGAAGCTATATAAAAAGTTGATTGCTTTAAAAATACTTATTCTGGTACAAAAGAATATTTTTTTTCCTCAACTCACTATCAATAGCTGGATAATGGATCAGGGTTTCAAATTCTAAATCTGTAACCAGAGCAGGATTAATTGATGCAAGAATTGTCTGAAGATGTTTCAGATCGTTGCTGTTTAGAAAATCTAGCATTACGGCAGGATGACATGAAACCTTATGTTTCAAAAGTGTCCTCAGGGAACGTATTTGTAAGCCAAAATATTCCTGGGAACGAGCGGTAAGTTGAGAAAACAAGGCAGGTGTTCCCCCCTTGAGACTTACCCGAACATGGATATTGGAGAATTTAGCAAGAGATTGTGCATAGGCTTCATCGATTAGTATGCCATTCGTTTCGAGAATAAACAACAAATTGGTGGGGATTTGATTAATTATTTCGAGAAGATGACCCTTACACAGAGTTGGCTCATTTCCTGTAACTCGCACCTTTGGATAGTGATTATGGCGCGCAATCGATATAAGTTTTTCAGCTACCTGTTGAGATGAATAAAAACATCCTGATTTCTCAGGGTTTTTTCGGGGTTTTTGGCTCCAACAAAACACGCAATCGAGCATACACCCTATACAGTCAGCACTGGCAATACCCCCGTAAAAATGTGCACTTCGAAATCGATAATATTTACGTGCCCCATTTTTACATAACAGATGCTGAAGTCTTATGGTTTCTTTGAACAAATCAATCATTTATCATTGCTGGATAAATGTTTAGTTCTTTGGATACCATTGATGGTATCAATAATTTTTACCACTGGCGGAGGAACAAGTGATTGCCAGTCTTGATTTTTAATCATACGTTTTCTTATTTCTGTGCCGCTATATTCTTTTCTTTTAAAAAGAGGGGTCTCCTGTATTGTATAGCCCTCTCGAGTGAATAATTCTTTTAGGAGAGAATTATTAGTAAGAACCATCTCAAAGGGTGGAACAAGATCTGTGACATGGCTTACCCAAATCCCATATCGATTAATGTCTGGAATGGGGATTATGTGACAGTGTTTCTCTTCTAGGGATTGGGATATCATTAAATAACGTTCCCCTCCTGTAAAAGGGTTAGTATAAGTATAGCTTTTTTGTGCTGAGCCTATGCCGATGATAATTTCATAATCTTTTTTTAAAAAATAGTGGATAAGTTTAAGATGACCTTTGTGAAATGGCTGGAAACGACCGATTAATAATGATCTCATCAAAGAGTAATGGTTATGGCGATACATAAAACTATGCGGTTTTGTCAATTGCCCCAAGTTTTTTTTTAGAGATTATTTTTGTGGAATGATTTTGATAAGTTCCGCTAAAACTAATTCAACAGCTTTAGGGATAGAGTCTTTTATATTTGGTGTTAAATGTTCCCTAAAACACGGCGGCGTATTTACAACAATTCCAATAATTATAATTTCTTGAGGAATTATTTCACCCATTTTTTTTGCAAGCTATATAGCTGTGGAAAGACTTAGATCATGAGGATTGGATGAATGGGCGGTGGGAAGATCAGGAAGGGTGAGACGTTTTATTGTCCCATTCTTTTCCTGCGATGATTTAATGACATCAACAAGAATCTTTGATTTTTTCCTAAGTAATTTAGCCATAGACTCTTGTTATTCTGTACGAATGGACCCGTTAAAAAAAACAGGCATCGATGTAATTGTTTTCCATAGATTCCACCTCTTTATATTTTGTATCCATGGCAACCGGCCAAAAGACAATATCAGCTGCAGCCACAACATTTGGTGTTTGTTCATCGATATCCAAAACTGCAATTTCACAGCCACCACCATTAGTAGCCCAATAGAAAGCAAAGCTTAATTTATCCTTTTTGGAAGAATCCTTTTTAGCCCCTGTCTTTTTTTAGCTATGTTTCTTTCCTGATAATGGATTCGGACTTATTTTTTTTAAATCCTCGACAAACTCTGTAACCACATTTGCAAATTTTTGTCCCTCGGATGCAGAAACATATTCAAAACGGAGTCTATCCGGATTGATATTCAGTTCTTGCATGAGTTTTTTGAGGAGCAAAATCCGCCGTTTGGTCTTATAGTTCCCTGATTGATAATGACAATCCCCGGGATGGCACCCTGCCACCAGGACACCATCAGCCCCCGTTGTTAAGGCTTCCAGTATGAAAACAGAATCCGCACGCCCGGAATACATAACCCGTATAGATCGAATATTGGGTGAATACTGAAACCGACTTGTGCCTGCAAGACCCGCCCCTGCATAGGAACACCAATTACATAAAAATCCCAATATTTTTGGCTCAAATTCACCCATTGTTTCCGCCACTCATATTCTTTTATTCTTTATAAAATATTTGACTATCTAAAATGACAGCCCTCCCGAGGGATAGCTATCCAGACTTGATAGAAAAGAATATGACATCTAAATTGGAAACGCAAGAGATGAACACCTAAATCAAATTTTTAATCCAATGCACTGTAAGTTTTTTTTTTTATGGCAGCTGGTGTATCTATTGCAAACAATATCTTTAAAAAAAAAATGCCATTAACAATGTGGTGGAAAAAAAATTAACTGTAGGATATATCCAATTTCAACCACAATTTGGTCAACCTGACAAAAATATCAGCTATATATTGGAACGGCTAAATAAAATAAAGGATGCTGATTTAATAGTCCTCCCTGAATTGTGCACCACGGGATATGCTTTTAACAACAGGGAAGAAGCAAAGACCTATGCCGAACCTGTCCCCCAGGGGAAAACAATACAGATTCTTCTTTCAATAGCAAAAAAACGGGATATGTATATCGTTGCTGGAATTAATGAAAAAGAACATGATAATCTTTATAATTCCGCTGTTTTTCTCAGTCCTAATGGATATGTGGGAAAATACCGCAAAAACCATTTGTTTAACAAGGAAAAAATAATTTTCAATCAAGGTGATTTAAAATTCCCAATATTTCATATAGATGACATAAAGGTTGGCATACTTATCTGCTTTGATTGGATATTCCCTGAGGCGTGGAGAACCTTGGTGCTCAAAGGAGCCGACATCATTTGTCATCCTTCAAATTTGGTGTTAAAGAATCTTGCTCATCGATCCATCCCTGTAACCGCGATGATAAACAGGATTTACATCATTTGCTCTAATCGAATCGGGATAGAAAGAAATCTTACATTTATTGGGGGAAGTATGATTGTGGACCCAAAAGGAAATATTGTACATCGTGCCCCTTCAGATAAGGAGGAAAGTTATGTGACCATAATTAATCCCTATAAAGCAAGAGATAAAAAGATTACAGAAAGAAATGATGTTCTCAGTGACCGACGACCTGATATTTATGAATTATAAAGGTGATACCCTAATGATAGTAGGTGCCTACTCCAGGTAAGCATCGATCATGGCGACAAGTTGGCCATTCTTATAGCCCAACTGCTGCAGAGAACCTGAGGGACACGCTGCTGAGCACAGTCCACACCCCTTGCAGAGCACCTTGTTAATAACCGCGATTTGTTTCCCAGGCTTATCAGGATCTGCTTGTAAATCAATGGCTCCATAGGGACAGACTGATGCGCACACTCCACAGCCAGAACATAAATCCTTATCCACTTCCACATAAATGGGTTCAACCTCCAATTCTTTCTTGGAGAGGATACTTGTTGCCCGGACCGCGGCACCACTGGCCTGGGCCACAGTATCAGGGATATCCTTTGGGCCTTGACAACACCCTGCAATAAATATGCCATCTGTGGAGGCATCCATGGGCCTAAGCTTGGGATGAGCCTCCAATAGAAAACCATCGGCACTAACTGAGATATTAAGCAGGCGAGCAAGATCCACTGCATCTGAGCGAGGGATAAGAGCAGGAATTAAAACAACCATTTCAGTAGAAATTTCATACAGTTTATTGGTTATGGTATCAAAAATATCCATAACTACACCATCAGCCAAGGGCCGAATATCAGACGGACGACCCCTGAAAAAATTTATATCCATACCCCGGAGTTTTCGATAAAATTCTTCATAGCCTTTCCCAAATGATCTAATATCAGTATAACAAATATTCACCTCAATATCCCGCCCCATTTTTTCCCGAAGCAAATAGGCTTGTTTAAGAGCACTCATACATCCAATCCTGCAACAATACGTACAATGGGTTTCATCACGGGAGCCGACACATAAAACAAAAGTCACACTCCGGGGTTTTTCCTCTGTTGAAAAACGAAGAATATCCCCCCGGGTAGGACCAGACGCACTCAACATTCGTTCAAATTCAAGATTGGTTATAATATCCTTTGACCGACTGTAACCATATTCATGGACAGCCGATGGATCAAACAGATCATAGCCCGTTGCAACAAGGATAGCACCCACATTTATTTCCATGGTTTCTGGTTTTTGAGTGAAATCTATGGCTTTCGGGACACATGCATCCAAACAGGCAGGAGAGGGTCCACATTTTCCTTTTGTGAGATAAAGACACGTCTGATCATCAATGGTATATTTTAAAGGAACTGCTTGAGGAAATGGAACATAGACAGCTGCCCTTTTTGCCATATCCATATCAAACTCATTTGGTATTTTCCCCTTGAGCCTACAGGCCTCTGCGCACACGCCACAGCCAGTACATTTGTCTACATCAATATAACGCGGCTTCTTGGTTATTGCCACAGTGTAGTTCCCAATACTTCCCTGGATATTGGTAACCTGTGCATAAGATAACAGAGTGATATGGGGATGATTCGCCACTTCCATCATCTTCGGCGTCAGGATACATGCGGAACAATCCAGAGTGGGATACGTTTTATCCAACTGAGCCATTCTTCCCCCAATACTGGGGGTTTTTTCTACCAAAAACACCTTAAAACCTGCTTCTGCAATATCAAGGGAAGCCTGAATACCGGCAATACCACCCCCAATAACAAGTGCTTGGGGAACCACAGTAACTTTCTGTTTTTTCAGGGGTTTTAGAAGACGTGCTTTGGCGACCGCCCCAGCAACCAAGGACTTGGCTTTTTGTGTGGCCTTTTCTTTGTCTTCATGGCTCCAGGCACACTGCTCCCTAATATTGGCAACTTCCATTTGGTAAGGATTAACTCCCTCCTCTTCAACCACTGAACGAAAAGTATGTTCATGCATCTTAGGAGAACACGAGGCAATAACGATTGTATCAAGATTGTACTCTTTGACCGTATTCTTTATGAGTTTTGCTCCAGCATCAGAACACAAATAAATGTAATCTTTGCTGACCACCACATTAGCAAGTTCACCTGAAAAACGACGAAGCTCCTCGGTATCTACCGTAGAGGAAATATTAATTCCACAGTGACAAATAAAAACACCTATACGAGACATACTCTATAGCTCCTCTACCTCAAGAGAATTAACAGAGCTGTGGTTGAGATGAAGACCCAATTTCTTTTTATCTATGCCAAGAGCCAACCCGAGTAATTGGGAAAGATAAAAAACAGGGATATTAAGAGTGGCCGCAATAATTTCACCGGCTTTTTGCTGACGTGCATCAAACATTTTTTGACACCAGGGACACACAGTAACAAGGGCATCAAAGCCTTGATCTTGTATCGCTTGAAGTTTTTGCCCTGTTTTGGTAAGCGCGGATTCGGGAAGATGGGCCAGGATAGGGGCTCCGCAACAATCAAGCTTTTGGGGATAATCAACAGGGGTCGCCCCCAACGTGATAAGTATGTTTTCCATTTTTTGGGGATTCTCAGAATCTACAGGCCTTCCGATTTCACTGGGACGGATAAGATGACAACCATAATGAGTTGCCACCTTGAGAGCAACAGGATTTTTGACCGCGTGTTTCAGTAAATCAAGACCGACAACGTCATGGAGAAGGTCGACAGTATGGAAGATACGACTTGTTCCCTTCATTTCTAAATCCTCTTGAGCAAGAAGAGAATTGATACGGTTTTTCATTGACTCATTATGCTGGAGAATATGCTGGCATTCAGTGAGAGCGAGATGACACATGGCACAGGGTGCAAATATATCCAAAGATTTTTTTTCTGCAATGGCAATATTTCTTGCGGACAGATAAAGAGTCATCAATTGGTTGATACTTTTCATGGGTTCTCCGCAACACGAGGCGCCAGGGAGGTCGATGAGTTCGATATCTAGATGGGGTAATGTTTCACGAAGTGATAGCTCATAGGCATATTGTTCCGTGGGCATTAAGCAGCCGAGATAAAAACCATATTGCTTCATGACTCTAAATTTTTTCAATGGCAATTTTTGAGACCTGGAATGATCCGCTATCCGGGGTTATGAGGGAGGGTAATCCTAAATCATCCCTTGTGACAGTCCGATTATCACACGTTGTAACCTCTTGTATGCCTTGAATCAGGCCACTGGAAAGAATTGATTGTAACAT
>DAQA01000011.1:0-61259 GCA_002502685.1 Euryarchaeota archaeon UBA202 | reverse complement strand
GGTGCAACACGCTGGGGGCATCGTTCCCGGCATTTAAAGCAACTCATGCATGTCCAGATGACATCAGAATTTATCATTTCATCAATCAATCCTCTTTTCAGAAGAGCTACGATTCTATGAGGCTCTAATTCCAGGAGCTTATAAGCCTCGCAGCCAGAAGTACATTTTCCACATTGGAAACAAAAATCTGGCAGTTCTTCAACAAGTTTGTCCATTCGCTGTCTAATTTCATTTTTGATATCCACCTGTGATTCTCCCATGGTTGTTAAATCTTTAATACCCATAAACGACCTACAGTATTTTTTTGATGCAATAATGATATATAAAAGTATCATCAACGGACCATCAGGTCAGCATCTACTGGGCCTCTAACTGGGACAGGGTTTAGAAAACATGTCTATAAAAAAGTTGTTTGGGAATAACCAAACATTTACAAAGATTTAATAAATTGCATTATCCATTAAAGATATGGGTTACCCCGTCTCCTCCACAAAACTCATTCCTTATAAGTCTTTTTTTTATAGGGGCAACCCCCCCCACAGTCAACATAAGAGAGCTATATCTGTCAAGTACATTTTCACCTTTTTAAGACGAAAAAAGCAGTACTCAATCATGGTATAATCTATATCTAAAAAAAAAGATTTTATCTCTTCATGATATCATAAGTCAACTAGTATTCCTATCGCCGGATTTGTTCTCATTTTTCCTCTAATCCTTGACATTATCCTTTTTTGGGTGCAAAAATTTAGGTAGTAATCTTTTATAGGACCCTATTTGATGTTTGTTCCATATCTTTCGATGTTTGTAGGATACTTTTTATATAAAAAAATAAGGCGTATATGATGCATAGGGAGAAAAAAAAAATGAATAAAAAAATAAAAAGAATATGTATGGCAATAATCATATCATGTCTTATTGGTACATTCTCCAGTGCTGTTATGGGGATGAGCCAGACAGAAAAAAAGAAGGATTTATCAGATAATACAGGCATCCTCCAAAACAGATGCGCCTTTTCAAGTAACTGTTCCGGCTGCGTTATAAATAGCCCAATGATAATCATTGATATCCCCTATTCAGGCACAGCAAATGTAAAGTTTTCAACCAGATATGAAATACTTCCCGTGGGCGGCCCAGATTATGGCTATGTCAAAATGTCAGATGACAAGGGGAAAACGTGGCGTACCATGCGCGCCCTTCAGGGATCTGTGCAAGAATGGATAGATGTGGACTTTGATCTTTATCAGTGGGTGGGTGAAGTATGGTTTTTATTCGAATATTACACTTTTAGTACTTTTTCTATTAGTCGGGGGATGTATATAGACAGTATCCTTATTGAGGGTATAAGTAATGGAGAACCTGTTACCCTTTATTACCAAGAATTCGAAGATTATGGAATTGGCCAAAAATGGGGTAGCTGGGTTATCTCTAAAATCCCTGAAGAAGATGATGAAATCCCACCCGATACAGAGATAGTCGATGGACCAGATGGAGAAATTGATTATAACAGTATCTCTTTTGAATGGATAGGGACCGATAATGCCCATGGCACTCCCGAATGGGATCTTATTTATTCCTATATTTTAGAAGGATACGATAATGAATGGTCCTCCTGGACTTTGTCAACAAATCGGGCATATAATAATCTTCCAAACGGGGAATATACGTTTAAAGTAAAGGCAAAAGATTTAGCTAACAATATTGATCCCTCTCCAGCAACAAGGTCATTTATTGTTGACACAAAAGACGATAATGAGCCACCCGTAATAAAGATAACGCGACCAAGACCGGGGCATCTTTATATTGCAGACATTATAGAAACATCACCAATGCCTGCAACCATTATTATAGGAAAGATAACAACAACCGTAGAGGCATATGATGACAAGTCAAGAGTTACCCAGGTAGAATTTTATGTGGATGATGAACTGAAATATGTTGATGATTCATCTCCCTATGAATGGCAGTGGGATGAAACAGTTTTTTGGAGACACACCTTAAAGACTGTGGCATATGATACGTCACAAAACAGTGCTCTCGATGAAATATCTGTGATAATATCAAATAGGGGTTAAGGATAAAAAATTTTTTCCCGTGACCCTTATTCAACATGTATCTCTGTATTGATACTTACATCCGTTGACTGACCTAGAAACTATAAAAAAAAATATTACAGACACCTATAACAAAAATAGTGAGGGGTAACATGAATTTTTATGATATGCTCTAGCTAACGCTTACATTGAATGCATTTCTTCCCAAAAAAAAAATCCACTAGGGCAACAGTTTTAAATCTGGATATATGTATATATTTAGGATATAATGAAAGCTAAGGCCCAAAAGATGTATTATGCAATGTTTCTAATAATTTTAGTTACCATGGGCTCTTTCTACCCGGTAACAATAGATGCAATTAACGCATCAAATATACTTAATGATAATAGCACAAAAGGGATCATACAACCTCTAGAGATAATGGATGATAATAACAATTATTGGGCTTTGCTTGTAGCTGTTGGAGTCTATAAAAATACACCCGTCATGGATCGACCACTAATGCTTTATGAAATAGATAATTTGTATAAAACACTCCTGTCTTCCCAAAATTGGAAGGAAAATAATATACGAGTTATTGCTGGCGAAAATGCAACATTATTAAATATATTCCAGGGATTTAAATGGCTGGATCAAATGGAAGGCGAGGGTGATACTTGCCTTGTGTATTTAACAACACATGGTTTCCCCATCCTAGCTGATTTACCACCTTTTGATGAAGATGATAACATGGATGAGGCCTTAGCAACATATACCGGTTTTCTTCCCTATAGCAATCCTTGGAGTTGGGAACCCATAGCAAATCCCTTTGGCATCATAACTGATGATGTAATAAATTTTTTATTAAACAACCTGGAGGCAAAAGGTGTGTGTATGATTGTCGATAGCTGCTATAGTGGTGGTTTCAATGATAATTGGAATTATGGCTATAGGGTTTTTTCTTCCTCCGCCCTTAACAATCAAGGATCTATGAAGGTTAGCCAAGACCTAAATCGTATCGTATTAACCTCTGTTGGAGAAAAAGATATCTCGTGGGGATCCTATTTCTCCCATTTTTTAGTGGAAGGGATGAAGGGGTATGCTGATAGTAATAGAGATGGAATTTGTTCAGTTGAAGAAATTTTTCGGTATGCCACGCCCTTTGTATTGAGCTTTGGACTGCATCCACAAATATTTGATGAATATCCCGGTGAGCTTTCCTTAATAGAAATGGGCTTCTAATCCTCCCGATACCCATAGGATACAACCTAAAAAAAACAATCTCAAAATTAAGACTAAATATAAGAGAACCATCAGGAATATAAAAATACACCTTAACAGGGAGAAGAACTTAAATACTAATTTTTAGTTACTAGCAACAAGAGGCAACGGGAATAGTTTGATGGATATAGGGAGGAAAAAGTCTAGGATACATTTCATAGAAAAAAAACCAATCATTACCAGATTTTTACTTTTTTATTATTGCTGTACTACTGCATTAATCTCTAAATTTAAGCTACAAAAAAAGAGGAATTATTATATATTTAATAGGATAACCCTCCCCTCTCTTTGCTTAAAAGAACATACAGAAATCTATTAACATGAACGGAAAAAAAAACCAATCACTAGAAAACTATATTTTAATGAATAATAGTGGGGAAAAAAACTATCAAGAAAATACAAAAAACTACAAAAAGTTATCTCGCCTATATTATAAATATATTGAATATAATCCCGAATTAGAAAAAATACTCAATCAAAAAAAAATTGATACAAAACAATATCTACAATTTCTTATTACCTTTCTAAATAAAGTTAATACTGAGCAAAATTAGGGTTCAAACAAAAAAAATGAGGTATTACCATGCCTAAAATGGAATTAAGTGAGTATGGTCTAAGCCTATCTTTATAATCTATTCCAGATAGCGTACCTCCATTAATAGCAGGAGGGGAAGTATTCCTAACAGTATTAGGAATATTCACAAACCCGATTGTTATCCCACTTGGGATACTATTTGTTGGAGTAGGTTCATGGTTGTACTTGGCTAGAGGGAGATAATTAAGCACCCTCCCTCTAACCATACGTCCTTCCTCAAGGACAGTTAATACACCCCTCTTCCCTTTTATTTTTTTATCACTTTTATTTTTTAAAGCGTGATTCACCACCGCCACCCCTTTATTCTTTATGGGATGCTCATTTCCCGTTAAAAATAATTGCTCTCTACCCATTATATGGGGCAATGGAGACAGGGAGTGTGCAAGGGCCTCCCATTAAATCTAGTAAATTTGTATTACATAACTGTCTCGATATTTTCTTTAAAAGGAAGTCACCCTTGTCAAAATCAGAATGCCTGTGGTGACTGACATTAAGAGAATGGCAAGGGTGACAATATGATATACTTTGAGGGATTAAAACACTATGCAAACTCATCTGTGACATGTTCCACCCCCTCTGTGACAACTCTCTTTGATACAAAACCGGAAAACAAAACATTTAAATAATTTTTAGGTATACCTAAATTTTAGGTTGTTTAAGGTAAAAATATGCAGAATACCCTAAGTTCCTTAAAACCCAATCAATCAGGAAAAATTGTTCGAATTGAAGGAGGATATGGATTGCAACGTAAATTACGAACATTGGGTATAAGAGAGGAAAAATCAGTTAAGATGGTTGCCCGACAGCCAATACGGGGACCCGTTGTTATTGAGATAGATAGCAGACAGACGACAATTGGCAGAGGAATGGCAAATAAAATTATTGTAGAAATATGAAAAGGATCCTATTGATGGGAAATCCAAATGTAGGTAAAAGCGTAATTTTTTCACGATTGACCGGCGCCTATGTTATGGCATCAAATTATCCAGGTACGACCATTGATTATTCTAAGGGCAAAATGAGGGTAGATAAAGAGAGATATGAAATCATTGACGTACCGGGAACCTATTCTTTGGAACCCAGCTGTAAGGCTGAGGAGGTGGCGGTCAAAATGCTTGATGACGGTGATATCATTATAAATGTTGTTGATGCAACTAATCTAGAGAGAAATCTTTATTTGACACTAGAATTGCTAGAACAAAAAAAACCGATTATAATTTCTTTGAACTTATGGGACGAAGCAAAGCATAAAGGAATAAAAATCGATGAAAAAAGACTTGAAGAAATGTTAGGTGTCCCTGTAGTTCCAACCATCGCTCTCACAGGAGAGGGAATAAAAGAACTTATCACCAGGTTAAAGGAGGTAGATGAAAACATCAAAAAGTGAAGAGGAGAAATGGGCAGAAATCGGAAGAATAATTAGAGAAGTTCAAGAAGTTAAACACCATCACCATACACTAGGGGAATATTTATCTGATGCAACGGTTAAACCATTGACAGGGATACCACTTGCCATAATAATTATATTCATATCTTTTTATATCGTTCGCCTTATAGGCGAAGGACTAATTGGCTATGTTTTTGATCCACTATTTGATAGCTATCAGCCGATTGCAATGGGCATATATAATTGGCTAAATCAAGGATTCCTAAGAGACATCCTTATTGGAACACTAATAGACGGAAAAATAGATTATTTACAATCAATGGGGTTGCTCACTACAGCCATCTATGTTCCCTTTGCAGCAGTACTTCCCTATATTATCTCCTTTTATTTTATGCTCTCCCTTTTAGAAGACGTAGGGTATTTACCCCGGTTAGCAACACTGGTTGACAACATATTTCACAAGATGGGAATGCATGGCCATGCAATAGTATCAGTTTTTTTAGGCTTAGGATGTAATGTTCCAGGCGCACTATCAACACGGATATTAGAAACAAGAAAACAACGTTTTATATCTTCAACACTGCTGGCAATTGCTGTCCCCTGCATGGCACAGATATCAATGATATTTGCAATTTTTGCCAAACTGCAATCAGGGTTCAGCTATCCACCAATGGTATACATTTCATTGGTGTTTATCACTCTTACCTGTTTGTATTTCGTAGCAGGCTTCTTGTTAAATAAGTTTGTGAAAGGTGAAAGCCCGGAAATATTTCTTGAAATACCTCCCTATAGAAGACCGAGTATGAGAACCATAATAAAAAAGACATGGATGCGCGTGAGGTGGTTTTTAAAAGATGCCCTCCCGTGGCTTTTCATTGGCGTGTTTTTAATTAATGTTCTCTATTTTATTGGGTTTATTGACTTGCTAGGAAATGTTTTTTCACCTATAATGGAAGGTGTCTTTGGTCTCCC
Source organism: Euryarchaeota archaeon UBA202 (assembly GCA_002502685.1). GTDB lineage: Archaea > Thermoplasmatota > E2 > UBA202 > UBA202 > UBA202. The sequence continues at coordinate 54,993 of DAQA01000011.1, read as the reverse complement.
GGGTGAAACATCTATTGTTCTTTTAGCAGGGTTTTTAAGAAAGGACTTGGCGGTGGGATTGCTTTTGGGATTAAATGTAGAATTTAAAGCAATGCAACTGGTAATTATTGCGACTATACTAACTATTTATTTCCCCTGTGTCGCCACTTTTTCTGTCCTTTTTAAAGAGCTTGGAACTAAAGATTTATTGAAATCAACAATGATTATGGTTATCACAGCAATAGTAGTGGGAGGAATAATGAGAATAATACTTTTAGGGGTGTAAAGATGCCTAAAAAAACTATTGAGGGATATATAGAAGTAATCTATGACCTTGAAAAAAAAAGAGGAATCGCCCGAACCAGCGATATTGCATGGATATTGGGAATCCGCGAGGCAAGTGTCACAGAAATGCTTCATAAATTGCAAAAAAAAGGATATGTACAATATTCCGCTTACCATGGCGCTTGCCTCTCTACTCGCGGATTAGAATATGCAAAAAATTTGATGAATAAACATGCGATCCTTGCTGAATTTTTTAGGATATTAGGTATTGGAAAAAAAACCGCAGATTACGATGCATGTGAAATTGAACATTACATCAGCAATGAAACAATTCAATGCTTAACGGAATTTGTAAACTATGCAAAGAATAGCCCTTTTTGGATTAAGAAATTTAGGAATTATTGGATAAAAAAAAATGAGGAATGACACTAAAAAAAGCTAAACGGTATATTTTTCAGTTATTTGTTTTTTTCATTTACCAGAAGAGAGAGTGCTCCTCCATCAATTATCAATGGTAAAATATGTATCAAAAAAGAGGCTTTTTCTATATCTTGCTGTACACATTAAACAAACTTTCATACCTTCATATACCCGCTATAATGGCAATCCAGCACATGGATATAAGAGAAATTGTACTTGGATAATAGAATTTATCATTAAAAGAGATGGAAAGAGAATCTACCCAAAAGGCAAGAGGCAAGAAAATTGACCCTATAAGGCCTGCTAACACAGCCTGAGAAAATATTCTGGGTACAACACCAATTAAATCACTTAAAAAAAATGTTGCAGTAAATAAAGGAGTAAGAATTTGTGTTGCCAAATAACCAAAGGCATATATTGAATAGAATGAAATGACACCCATACCAACCTTCATGGATAAGGTATCATATTTTTTCCAGGGAAAAACCCAAATTATTTCAAAGGCCAGACCTTCAATTATAATGGCAATTGAGGAACAAATAAGACAGGTCCCTACAGGATTAAAATGACGCAAGAGGCCAGCAACTAGTGCCATACCCAATTGCATCCCTGGTTGGCCATATTTGAGCCGTGTGACACTCATTAAAAAAATTGCAAAGGCTGCCGTTACAACACTAAGATCATAATCATGTAAAAAATCACCCACTGAACATTCAAATAACCCCCATAGAGAACCAAATAAAAGAACTGTTGCTAACAATTTTTTCATTTATTTTACCTCAATTCTTAGAACATCTTTTATCCAATAGGCACGAGGAAGATGAGAGAACACCGCATATCGTTCATCGGTAAGAATACCCTCTTTCATATCCATCCAGGATACCGTCTTCGTATAGCCATCCAGAGCAATAATGGCATAATCATGTATTTCTGGATCCTGTATATTACTAATATTGATTACACATGATAAAGAAACCCCAGTATAATTTCCCCGATTAGTTACATGATTGTGACAAGTACAACGACTAAAAATGTTATCCATAGTAAGCAAGGAATCTTCCACCTCAAGATAACCATCAGCGAAAATGGTTTCATTTTCATCTGTCTCTTTTTCAATATAAACTCCCGAAACGAGACCCATGGAAAGCAAAAAAATTGCTATAATGATAACTATTTTTTCGGGTTTCTTCATCAGTGGAAGAATTCAGGATAGATATATAAAATTTATTGGAAAATTATCAAAATCAAGGATTAGCTTGTGAAAATTCAATAAAATTCACTATAAGGATAACAGAATTTCTATAAAATTTTCAATATATCAAGCGTGACGGTATTACTTGGATTTCCAGCGCCATCAAATGCGATTACTTTTATCTCATGAAAACCAAGATTACGCTCCAGATTCCAGATATATGGTTCCCCTGATTTTGTGTATTGGGAAACACCGTCAATATAAAATTCCACGTGATCAATACCTGTAACATCTTCTTCTTCCACCACAATATCCCTTGCTTCAACTTTTATGCTTAGAGCACCTATTACCTTTGTTCTACCAAACAACACCTCTTTTATGGGGGTATCAAATAGGTACAACCATCCCTCCTGAGGATAGGTAAGATTAATAACAGGTCTTCCTGTATCATTACCCCTAACAACATCGCTAACAACCCCATGGATAGCTGTACCAATAAAACAATGACCGTAACGAATGCGGAGGTATCCTTTTTCATCACTGAGGCCATATGTATTTTCGCCCCAATATTTACCCCAGCTATTTTTAACAATCCAACATTGTTCATCATCATTATAGCCAACTATGACAGGCTGATGATTGATGTCATCTTCAGACTCCTCTGGCATTTCAGGATGAACATAAACACCCCCCCGATAGCTATACCAATCATCGTATACCGCTGTGTCCGCAACAAGGGGACCATAGTCAATTAAGGCTTGTTTTATCTCTTCATCACTTGGATATTCTGCAGTCCAGTATTCCTTGACGGGGAGAAGAAGGTTCTCCCAATCAGCACATTTTTGGTCACAAGGGACATCAGATGCTTCATATGGAAAACAGGACTCTGGCAATGCTCCACCAGTATTTATCATCCATTGAAATGATCGTTGCGCCCATCCTCCTTCACATCCCTGGCCAGGGCCACAGGAGACAAGATATTGCTCGGAAAGATCTATATCCACAGTGGAATCATTGTATTCAATATTCATGGCGGCTTCAAGAGCACCAATAGCGCCAAAAGCCCAGCAGGACCCACAGGAACCTTGATTTCTTACAGGAGTTGTCCAATCTCCATTTTCATAATTTCTCCAATCAAAACTTGTAGGCAGGGTACCTGTTGGTGAGGACAAGGTGATAAGGTTTAGACTGGATTCATTATAATCCTCTAGGGGGATATACCCCAGGCTATAAGAAGAACATGTGCTGCAATTTTTAGAATCATATTTTATACCCACAGGGATATCTCCGTAAATGGGTATTGACATCGTAAACAAGAACATCAAAATGACTGCAATAATTAATTTTTTTTTGTCCACTATTTGGGTCATGTTTTGGTGCCTCCGATAATACTGATATTAAGTTATAATACAAAAAGTTTTCGACACTCAAGTGTATCTAACAATGTAATTGGGAAAATCAAGTTGTGCTAGGTGAAGAGATATCATTGGACAGAAATAAAAAAAAAAAATAGAAAAACTCATTCTTAAAGTCTTCAAATATTGTTTTGTTCCCTAAAACATGTGAGTTTTTACCATGAAAGAGAACATTAGGCGTTGTTAAATCAATAATCTATACGATAACAACATTTTGCATGATATGGATATTATAAATTTTTCCTTCAACTTAATCCTTGATTATATCAAAAAAGGTAATACAGTAACCAGCTCTAATAAAATTTCTTATCACCTGTATCACTACAATTTCATTGCCACCAAAATATTAGATCATCAGATGGTATTTCAACCTCAAATCAAGTCTTCATACACCTTTTGATTTCTTATACATCCAGGATCAGGAGAAAGATAGTTATTTAGATACCCATAGGCTCGCGCACGGCATCCTCCGCAATAGTAACGATAATCACAGGTGCCACACCCGTCCGTAAGAATATCTTTATTTCTTAGATCATTTAAAACAGGATTATGTATCCATAAATCCTCAAAATCATCCTTTAATATATTACCAATTTTTAATGGAAAAAAGACACAGGGCTCCAGATCTCCATTTGACCGCATGGCCATATAAAAACGCCCTGCGCCACATCCCCCAATAAATTCCGCCAAATCCATAAGTTTTCCTGACAAACTAGGATTATAAAAATGTGTAGGAATAATTTTCTCGTTTTCTTTTGCTTCTTTTTCTAGCGCCACACGTGCAAACTGTGGTGCAATTGATAACACATTAATGTGTTTTCGTGTTTTTAATTCATGCCAAAGCATTTTTAACATTTCTTCACGCTGGTGAGGGGTTAAATCAGTTTTAATAACATTTTTACCTCTTCCAGTTGGCACAAAATTAAATGCCATGAACCAGTCGGCCCCTAGTTTCTCACTCAAGTCAATTATAGCGGGTATTTCTTTATAGTTATGTCGTGTTACAGTCGTGGATACCTCTACAAAAAATTTTTTTGCAACACTATTTTTTATCCTCTCTATGGTTTTGTTAAAAGCTCCTTCTATACCACGAAAGGCATCATGAGTTTCTGCATTTGCTCCATCTAGACTAATCTGGACAAACTGGATACCTGCATCTTTCATCTCCTGGGCTTTTGCAGGTGTTATAAGAGTGCCATTTGTGGCTAGTGCAACGTATAGTCCTTTTTTTTGTGCATATTTGGTGAGTTGAAAAATATCAGGTCGAACAAGGGGTTCACCACCAGAAAATGCTAAAATTGTTACTCCAGCTAGATCAAAGATATCAATAGCCGTTTTTGCTTGTTCGGTGGTTAGTTCATCTTTTTGTTTTTTACCTGAATTGGAATAACAATGTTTGCAATGGAGATTACATGCAGTAGTTACATCCCATACAACTTGAAATGGTGCTCCTGAAGTAAATGGTTTTGTGACCCCAAAAAGGGCAATGCCCCGGATAACAGACGATAACCCTCTTGCCCATCTCGGATCCCGAAATTTTTCTTTTAGATCATTCTGGTTACGACCAAAGGCAGCTCCACCTTTTATTAGGACCCTACTGATAATTTTCTCAGCAGCCTTACAAGAGAAACATGCGGTATCACGAGTTCCTGTAAACAGATCAATTGCAACCTCTATTCGGTTTTTATTATCTTTTTCGCAATATTTACTCATTCCTTTTAATGCTGTGCGGGTAACTGGATTACCGATTGTTGCCTTTAATACTTCAATGGTTGTTGCCGTCTTCATTGTTACCAATCATAGGGAACATAAAATAGAGAATCATTACCACTTGTCATTATCCTGTAAACCACTAACTAATATATGGGTTGAGCTGCAACAAAAGTGTCTCCTTATTCATTGCCCCGATGAAAGTATCAACATGTTTTCCCTCTTTAAATATTAAAAGAGTTGGGATACTCATTATACTAAATTTTGTAGGAATAAATTGATTTTCATCAACATTTAATTTTCCAAAAATTACCTTGCCAGATAACTCGGCTGCAAGGTTCTCGATAACTGGACTTACCATATGGCATGGGCCACACCATTCTGCCCAACAATCCACGACAACGACAGGGTATTTCTGTACAATCGCTGGCAAAGTGTCATCTGTAACAATAATGGGGCTGGTGGGATAATTAGATTTTTTTTCCAAAGAATCCTCACTCCTTGCTTTCATTAATTCTTGTAATTTTTTTTCTTTTATCCGGCGGATTTCTTCATCTTCATTCATCAAATCGCCATAGATTCATGTTCCACATAGATAGCTTATATATAACTTTTATTTCGTTGGCCCCATAAATTGATTAGATAACTCGAGATAGTATAAAAAACACGGTATTTGTTACTTTTTGCCATAACAAACACCAAAAAAATCTATAAAAATTTGGATAGAGATTATCAATAACTGGTATAAGAATTAATAAAAAAAGGAATAATAACAATTTGTAGGGTGCAAGTAAAAATTATTCTTTATTATGCCTTCTCCCCAGTTTTATGCCTTTTTTTTTTCTACCTTCCTATATTATGATGATTTTATATCATCACCTCTTTTTATATTGCCCTTCCTACTCATTTATCCAGATAGAACATTCGTTAGCTTTTAGCAAATAAAGCAGACAACATATGCTTATAAGTGAAAGATAACTGTCGTAAATGGATACACAAAAAATAGTAGAGAGAAGAAGTTTGTTCAACAAATCATTTTATTATAAAAAAAGGGTGAAACTACATAAGGGATATTTCAATATTTTAGTGACCTTTGTTTTCAATTTAGTTCTTTTAAAATCCTTTGAATTCGGTCATACATAGTAGTCCAATGGCTACCCTTCCAATAAACGCGATTACACTTTGGGCATTTCCAAAATCTTTCGTGATGTTGAAATGGATAGGGGGGAACATCTTCTCGTATCTCGCTTTTTCTCTTGTTTTCAAGGGGGATATTACAAATAATACATCGGGAAAGCGATTTATCCTTTGATATCTTGATACCTGTTTTGTGAAGCACCAGAACCAATTGTTCATGTAATGACATGGATTTAATGTAGAGGCTAGATGATTTGTTTTTTGTTCTCTCATAAAGATTCTTATCACGAGTTAATAAAACGCGATTCTCTTGTTTAGAAATTTTTAGTAATTCGTCATCATTTTTGGCCCCATAGCGAGTGTCATAACCAAGGATACGTAGCCATTTCGCAAGTGTACCCAGCATATCGTCACAGATGAATTTCATGAGTAACAAATAGAATTAGAGGATAGGTATAATTTTTTTGTGCCTGGCAAGGTAATTTGTGATATTACAGATAAAAAAAAAAATAACTAGATCATTAAAAGATTCGTTCTGGCAAAATCAAACATATATGGATTGCCATTCAAAGGGTACCCAAAAAAAACCTCTGCTTAGTTCTACATAAAGCATATAAATTACAAATGTATTTATCCTAACCAATGTTGAAGGCAAAAGTGCAGGCGGAAGCATTAAAAAATGTTATTGATACAACCTCCATCCTGGTAGATGAGGTGAAATTCCGCATAAATCCTGATGGCATCTATTTAACAGCCGTAGATCCAGCCCACGTAGGAATGATTGATTTAAAACTCAAAAAAGAAGCTTTTGAAGAATACGAAGCAAGTGAACTTGAGTTAGGCATTGATCTTGACAAAATTAAAGGAATATTAAGCCTCGCTGCCCCAAAAGATATTGTATCTTTGACCTATGAAGAAGGAGAAAAACGGCTCACAGTACAAATAAACAATCTTACACGAAAAATTAGTCTTCTTGATACCACGGGAATGACTGATTCAAAGATACCCAGCCTTGAGCTACCAGCAAAAATTATAGTCAACACAAACGAATTATCGAAGGGAATAAAAGCATCAGAGGCAATTTCTGACCATATAATTATTTCTGCCGACACAGAGAATTTTGAATTAGTCGCCGAGGGAGATACAGATATAGTAAATCTAAAACTTACCAAGGATGCCCTCTCTTTGCTTGAATGCAAAGAAACTGTGAAAAGCCTTTTTTCTCTGGATTATTTTAGTGATATGATAAAAGTAGTTAAAAACGAGAATATTGTATTATATCTCGGTACTGATTATCCAATAAAGATGGAGTTCGATATTGCTGAAGGCAATGGACGAGCAATTTATCTGCTTGCCCCTAGAATCGAATCAGAGTAAAACCCTGAAAAAAACGCCATAAATCAGGGAGGGATTACAATAATTACCACAATATTCTTTTAAAGGGCTATCTATTGCATATTGCCACAATGATGATGAACGCCATCTGATAGCGTGAAGAAAAGACGGGCGGGCTGAGTGGCATAATCCAAGCAACGGATCTCCTCAGGTGCAAAATAAGAATAAGGATAGAATGAGAATTATCCCAGATACCTCTGTAATAGTGGATGGCCAGATAACGCACCTCATTGAAAAAGGTGAACTCACGGAAGCTGATATACTTATTCCCGAGGCTGTGATTGCAAAACTTGAGAACCTTGCCAATCAAGGTAAAGAAAGCGGAATTACTGGCCTTAATGAGATTATTCAACTCCATGCTTTACAGCAAGAAGGAAAAATAACTATCCATTTTTTAGGTAATCAACCCCTACCCTCAGAAATCGAGGGGGGTATAGATGCCCTCATCAGGGAACTCGTGGAAAAAACAAAGGCGACACTAGTGACATCCGATCGGGTGCAAGCACACGTGGCCAAGGCTAGAGGACTCAAAACCCATTACATCCAGCCTACCAATGAAACCAGTAGACTGACGCTACTAAATTATTTTGATAAAGAAACAATGAGCGTACATCTCAAGGAAGGCTGCAAACCCTACGCAAAAAAAGGAAAACCAGGGGAATCAAAATTGATTAATCTAGACCCCCGGCCACTCACACGAGAGGCACTGAGCAAGATTAGCAGGGAAATAATTGAAGAGGCTAAACGCGATCAGCGGGGTTTCATCGAAATTGAACGAAAAGGGGCAACTGTTGTCCAATTAGGCGCCATGAGGATTACTATAGCCCGCCCCCCCTTTTCTGATTTAGCTGAATTAACTGCTACTCGCCCTATTGTTAAACTCACACTATCGGATTATGACCCCCCTCCCGAACTCATCAATCGCCTCACAAATTATCATCGAGGGATATTAGTATCCGGGCCACCTGGCTCAGGTAAGTCAACATTTTCTCAGGCAGTGGCAGAATATTTATATGAAAAAGGGACCGTGGTAAAAACTATCGAAAACCCCCGTGATTTACAAGTAAGAGATGAAATAACCCAGTATGCACCCCTGGAAAATAATATGGAGCTGACAGCTGACATTCTCCTTTTGGTACGACCAGATTTTGTTATTTATGATGAGGTTAGAAAAAACAGAGATTTCAAGATATTTTCAGATATGCGTCTTGCAGGGGTTGGCTTGATTGGTGTAACACATGCAAATCGAGGGATAGATGCTATTCAGCGTCTCATCGGAAGGATTGAATTAGGAATGATACCCCAGGTTGTTGACACAGTTATTCACATAAAAGATGGAAAAATCAATCAAATCCTAGAAACAATCTTTACTGTAAAAATCCCTTCGGGCATGAAGGAAGCTGATTTGGCCCGCCCTGTGATTTTGATTACTGATTTTAATACCCAAAAACCTCTTTACGAAATATATTCGTATGGAGAACAGGTTGTTGTTATGGCCATTGGGGAAAAAAGTCAGGCATCCGATAAACTAGCAGAACGACAACTTAGGTATATTCTTAAAAAATATGCAAAAGGAACGGTGGAGACTGAGATTAGCTTGGATAGAGCAAATGTGTATGTAGAAGAAAGTGATATCCCCCGGATTATTGGGCGGGGTGGTAAAACCATATCCCAGATTGAGGAGGAAGCGGGGATAAAGATAAACGTGTATCCCTTTCAAAAGCAAGAAAACCAGATACCAACTATTAAAAAAGCAGGAGAAAACATTCTTGTAAACGTTGGCAAACAATATCGAGGAAAAGAAATCGATTTGATGGTTGATGGGGAAGTTTTTTTCACGGGTTGCGTAAGCCAAAAAGGGGAACTTCGTATCAAAAAGAAAAGTGGAATTGGGAACATTTTCTTAGATTTTATTGCATCAAACAAGACTATCACCGTGAGAGAGAAGGACAGGACATGACGGAGGTAGTAACTTGTTTTTTGATGTATAAGAAAAAAATATTGCTCCTGAAAAGAAGCAATCATGTAAAAACCTACAAGGGCCACTGGGCGGGCATTTCTGGATATGTAGAAAAAACTGAAGAACCATTCGAAACGGCTGTTAAGGAAATTGTTGAAGAAACTGGCCTTAAAACCACTGATTTTAAATTGGTTAAAAGAGGAAAACCTATCAAATTTAAGAGTAACCATGGAGGAAAATTTTTTCATTGGGCCATTTACCCTTTTCTCTTTTCTACGGCAACAAAAAAGATACAGATAGATTGGGAACATACTGACTACAAGTGGATATTACCCGAGGGGATCACCAACTTTCAAACAGTCCCAAAATTAAAGGAAGTATTCGAAAGTACTAGAAAAAATGAATATCAATTACTACATGACTAACGCGGGGATTATAGGATTTAATTTTATGATAATGAAGAATTTTAGCATTCCGATGGTAATCACGAGCGACTTCATCGAATTTCTCTAGGGGATAATTTGATAATAATTCAGTGGGGCATAATTCATGATAATGAATAATACCCCCTTTTCTTTTTAAAACCTTAAAGGCATAGGGTAAAAAGTCATATGACTTAAAGTAACCCATAACTATCCTATCAGCAACGTGAGGGGGAGCCACATCTCGACAATCACCCAGCAGACATGTTACTCGATCCTCAACTTGGTTTATCTTAATATTTTCCAAGAGATATTCGTAAGCAATAGGATTCAGTTCACACGCAAAGATATGAGGGGAACAATATACGGCCATGGGTATCGTAAAATATCCAATCCCCGAAAAAAAATCAACCACTGTTTCATGAGGAGAAGAAATAGTTGCCATCCTGATTCTTTCATCGATATTTCCTGAAGAAAACATAATCTTTGAAACATCCAATTTAAAATAAATACCGTTTTCTAGATGAATAGTTTCCATATTCTCATCTCCATATAAAAAACATAAGTCTGGTTCCCGTTTAACACCTTTTATCCCCCCGATATCTTCCATAACGGTTCGACAGTTTAACACCCGTGCATAGACTTCAGCAACAATCTCCTTGTCCTGTAATCCTTCAGGAAACTTGAGAATCAAAACATCACCAATTTTTTCCCATTTTTTGGGGATAAATCTTAATAGAGAAGGCGTTATAAGGGCCGATAATTCATGTTTTATTTGATGATATGGAATTGCAAACTGGTTTTTGCCAGATGACTTTTGTTCCCCACGATTCACCTTAACCATACTATCCAACAAGAAACAATATCACAGAATTAGAAACAGTTATAAAAAATATTTCTATAAAAAAGAAACACAGGCTATTTTAATAATTCCCAAAAAAATAGTTAAAACTAGTAAAAACATTTTAATACATCTCTACAAAAAAACCTAAAAAAAAGATGCAGATGCAAGAAATACAAAAAATATTTAAAAAGAACTCTGTATGTAATTTCCTAACAATAAATACGGGGATAAAATGTCTAAAAAGGCTTTAACACTAATATCCATAAGTGCATTTCTTCTTGTGATAGGAAGCGGATGCCTTGAAAATGAAGATGAAAAAAACCAGCTAGCAATAATAGATACATCAGAAGGAACAATAAAAATCAAACTTTTTGAGGACAAACTACCCATTACTACAGAAAATTTCATAAAATTAGCAACAGATGGTTTTTACGATGGACTTATTTTCCATCGGGTTAAGGACGATTTTATGATTCAAGCTGGCCGATATACACCAGATGGATCCCAAAAAACCAGTCCCTATGGAACAATAGAATTTGAAACACATCCTGATGTCCAACATGTGGACGGCGCAATCTCTATGGCACGCGGAACAGATTTAAATAGTGCAAGTGCAGAATTTTTTATTTGCGATGGAGCTCAGCATTTGCTAGATGAACAATATGCAGCATTTGGTGTGGTTATTGAAGGACTAGAGGTTGTAGAAGAGATTGCCAGTACCCCCCACGATGAAAGCCTTGAACCCAGCCCAGGCGGGGGAAAACCCCTTGAGGACATTATCATAAACAGTATAACCATCGAGACTCAATAATATAGATGGGGCAACTTTACGGAAAACAATAAATCCTAACTTCATCACAATAGAGAAGTCAAGACAACCGATTTAAAAGAGAAAAAAAGGTAAAAATTTTAGAAATGAAGGATGCTGTTTAACTATCTCAAAAATTACCCGTGAGGGATAATCAATATCTCCATAATCATTGATGATGGAGCATATATTCCCTGTGCCAAGGATATAAAATAATTTTTCAAGTTTTCGATCATCCATACGCAAAAAAATTTTTCTCAATATATATCCTTTTTTCAGTTCCTTTCCCACATGTGAAAACCACTCCTTAGGATACATAGCAAGAGAGACACCGTCCTCCAATGCCCTTACTAATGCCTCGCTACAGTACAGGGCAGCAACCAGTCCAGGAAAAAGACCACCTCCAGATGAAGGCTTCACCTGGCAAGCTGCGTCCCCCACTAATGTTACATTATCTCGAACAAGATTCGTAAGAGGACCTAACGGGATAAAACCTGCATGCACTGAGACAGGAAAATCGATATTTAGTGTATTCAAAAACAATTGAAAGTATTTTCGGGGATTATAACCCTCTCTGACACCTAAACCCACCCGAATGAAATCACCTGCAGGAATTATCCAAGAAAAAAAACCGGGCGCTATTTTTTCACCAAAGAAAATATCAACAAGAGAACAATCATGATCCCGGGGGACTTCAGCATTCATCCCTAAAATCATCTCCCGGGGTTTTGGAAAACCAAACTTTTGTCTGATAAGGCTCCGTGGACCATCACTTCCTACAAGAAACTTATAGCCAATTTCTTTGCCTCCATTCAAGATAACTCTTTGTTTATAAATATCAATAACCCTGCAATTCAGCCCGAGTTCAGCACCCTCTGCTAACGCCTTTTGCACCAGATCTTTATCAAACTTTTCTCGATCAATAGAAAAAGCATGTGTTCTTTGCCCACCAATTTCTATCTGATGGCCACCAGGAAAATGAACACAGGCACCCTTAATACGGTTTAAAATGATATCCTCAGAGACATCAACTAGATTAAGAACACGCTCCGTTACCAGTCCTGCACAGCGCACCGGTATCCCGATTTGTTTGTGTTCCTCCAGGATAAGGGTAGAAAAACCCTGGGATGAAACCTGTCTAGCTACCAAGCCACCAACAGGGCCCCCGCCTACAATCACTACATCATAACGACGCATCAATTTTATTAATAGGCTTACTATTTATATATCAAATGATACCGAGAACAGAACTTTTCATGTCTCTAACAAAATTAATAATCTTTACACCTCTCCTGTTTAAATCCAGGAAACAATACTCATTGATTTCAAAATTTGTTGTAGACAAAGAGGGAAATAGGATAGGAGAAACCATCTCTATGGAGGGAGACTTGGTAATAATTAAAAAAGAAAAAAAATATCTTGCCATCCCCTTGAAACATATAGAAGCATCAAAGGATCAAGTAAGAATTCGGGGAATTGTTGAATGGGATAATGCAATAAAAATGGGTGAACAATGGAAAAAAAAATACCAGTAGGCCACAAAATGGTGATCATCACACAAGATATTGAGATGTCACCTGGAAAAATCGCAGCACAAGTAGCCCATGCGGCTGTAGAATGCACCCTAAAAAGTATGGAAAAAAAACCGAAACTAGTCAAGAAGTGGTTAAGAGAAGGACAAAAAAAAATTATCGTTAAAACAAACGAAGAAGAAATGAGAGAACTGGAAAGCATAGCACATCAAATGGGTTTACAGACCGCCATTATTAGAGATGCAGGCTACACCGAGCTTGAACCTGGCACTCTTACAGCAATAGCAATTGGCCCCGCATCAGAGGTGGAACTCAACAAGGTGACAGGAAAACTAAAATTACGATGAAACAGGAAATTAAGATAATCGGTATTGATGATGCACCTTTTTCATTTGGCCAAAAGAAGGTTGCAGTGATTGGTGTTGTGATACGAGGCAATGCCTACATTGAAGGTATTTTAAAGGCTGAAATAGAAGTTGACGGGTGTGATGCAACTGCCATTATCATCAATCTAATTAACGGAACGCGTCATAAGAAGCAATTAAAAGTTATTATGTTAGATGGCATCTCTCTAGGGGGATTTAATGTTGTTGATATTCAAGAACTTCATAAGAGCACAGGGCTACCTGTCATAACGATTACTCGAGAGCAACCCGATTTTATAAAAATAAAAAATGCTTTACAAAAACATTTTGTTGACTGGAAAAAAAGATGGGATACTATTTTAGAAGGTAACCTAAGACAAGTAAACGGCAAGTATCCTCTCTATGTACAATATGTAGGAATAACATTTCCTACTGTTCGTGAGATTATAAGTCTTTGTACAATTAGAGGGGCTATTCCAGAGCCTATCCGCATTGCACATTTGATTGCAACAGGTATAACCCTAGGCGAGTCACACGGCAGAGCTTAGCACATTTAATCTTTTTTTAATTTTTTCAATATTTTGAACAGGTGATGGATCTATTCCCCGTAGAACAGCAAGATAGGTGCTAACATAGTCCCCCAGATATATGAGGTATAACATTTGACCAAGAGAGCTCTTCCCATTAGCCCATATTTCTGTTACATTTTCCAATAAATCTTTCATTAATATAAACCTTTTATGAACCGTAGGTATTTCATCTTTTGATCGTAAGAATATATAATAATGGTGTTTTTTTTCATTCCAACTCTCAATTTCATTGTGGTTACATTCTGGAACTTCATCATTAAAAGCAAAAATTTTACTGTTTTCGTTAAATTGAGTCCGCCATCTTCGTGCAACCGGGGATGTAATATCATGACCATAAATTTTTGGTGTCTTCCCCAGTATCTCCTGTGCTAAACGTTTCGCGAAATTATCTTGAGTGGGAACATGCTGATTAATCGTCCTATATAATTCTTGTATAACTTTTAGAGAATCATTGAGATCCTTTTTTTCTAGGTTTAAAAGTTTGCATTTATGTAAAAAAAACAAACTGGGAAATAAGAGATATGCAACTGCTGCCCGTGGTTGCAGGCCACCCGGCACTTTGATATACCAAGTAGCTTCTATTGATGAATCCTCTAGATGACCTCCTGAGGAAATCGAACAAATTTGTGCGTTGTTTTCTTTTGCGGCCAGAAATGCTGTTAAAGCCTCTTCACTATTTCCACTATAGCTTAGAATCATTACTAATGTTTTCTCGTCTACAAAATTTGGTAATGAATAAGTCTTGCTTACCACCAATGGAAAGGGTATACTTTTTCGTCCAAGAACATATATCAAGTCGCCTGTGAATGCGGATCCACCCATGCCCACAATAATAATTTTATTAATATCACATGATGAAGCCTTTATTTTTTTTCCAATCGCAATGCCTTCTTCAGCCTGCCGAGGTATCGTTTCAAGAACATCTAACATTCTTGATTTATCTACCCGCCTGATATCACCAGGGCTATCAAGTATCATCACTTTGATTACTTCCTCCATTTTATTAAAATCTGTCTAAATGTTTTCATTATAAAAGAATTGATAGGTGGTTACTAAGGTAAGGCCATTACTTGGTCGCTAAAAATAGATTAAGCATTTGCAGGTAAATGAAATGATTTAATACATCTTCTTTATCGTTTCATACGGATTTGAAAAAAAAAAAATTATATTTTTTATGATAAAAAAATTTGTAAATGACTTGACTATCATATTAACGGTTTATTGCACTATTATTATAATGCTGGTGTACAGGAACTTATCAAATTCCCTATGAACTGTTNNGAACTGTTATCTATACATTAGGCTGTTTTAAAGCCACCGCGTTTTTACAAGAGGGGATACATCTTATCAAAAGCTCCTTTTAGTTTCCTTCACAAAAATAATCATTGGGAATAACTTTATATAGTAGAATCATTATGTGTGCTACGAAAGCTTTAAAAAGGTTAGGGATAAGATGGTTAAAAAAAAGAAAGAAGAAGTAGAAGAAACTACTGAATGTCCTGAATGCGGGGGACAGCATCTCACTCAAGACTATGTCAGGGGTGAACTTGTTTGTGAAGATTGTGGTTTGGTGATAGATGATTCTTTCATGGACCAAGGGCCAGAATGGAGAGCTTTTGATCAGGAACAAAGGGATAAAAGAGCAAGGACCGGAGCGCCAATGAATTACACAGTTCACGATAAGGGTTTATCCACTATGATCGGATGGAAAAACAAGGATAGTTATGGAAAATCTATTCCTACTCGGAATCGGGCACAACTGTATCGTTTGAGGAAATGGCAACGGAGAATACGAGTCGGTTCCGCCTCAGAAAGAAATCTTGCTTCTGCTCTCTCAGAGCTTGATCGAATTGCTTCAGATATGGGTTTACCCAGAAATGTAAGAGAGGCTGCTGCCATGGTGTATAGAAAGGCTGTGGAAAAAAATCTCATTAGAGGAAGATCTATTGAAGGTGTAGCGGCTGCTGCTCTGTATGCTGCCTGCCGCCAATGTGCTGTACCACGAACTCTTGATGAAATAGCGAATTCATCTCGAGTTGATAGAAAAGAAATTGGCAGAACATACCGTTTTCTCACCCGAGAACTCCAATTGAAACTGATGCCTACATCCCCGGAGGATTATACTCCTCGATTCTGTAGTGAATTAGGGCTTAATGAGGATACGCGATCAAAAGCGATAGAAATACTTCAACAGGCTGCAGAAAAAGAATTAACAAGTGGACGGGGACCCACAGGCGTTGCAGCCGCGGCCATTTATGTTGCATCTATACTGTGCGGTGAGAGAAAAACTCAGCGAGAAGTCGCCGATGTTGCGGGTGTAACAGAGGTGACAATCAGAAATAGATACAAGGAACTAGCGGAGGAACTCGATCTAGGGGTCGTTTTATAAAACTTTTTCCTATCAATGCCGTCTCGATGGTATACAGAAAAAAAACAGGAGTACTATTATAGGATTTCAAAACAAAAGGGTTATAGAGCTCGTTCAGCATTTAAATTATTACAAATACAGAAAAAATATCACGTTCTAAAAAAAGGAGATACTGTTATTGATCTTGGTGCAGCCCCAGGTGGATGGAGCCAGGTCACCAAAGAAATTATAGGAGACGGAAAAGTAATAGCTGTGGATAAAGAGGTATTTGACCCTCTTCCAGGCGTACTCTTTATTGAAGGAGATATCACTAAAAGGACCACTATTGATAAGATCCAACAAGAAATACAGAACGGTATTGATGTTGTCCTTTCGGATTTATCCCCCAATATTTCTGGCAATTATTCAATGGATCACGCCAAAAGCGTATGGCTTTGTTTATATGCCTTAGAAATTGCCCAAAATGTTCTAAAAAAAAATGGCTGCTTTATCTGCAAAATATTCGAGGGGGAGACCCTGCAAGAATTTGTAGATGAAACCACAAAACGTTTTAATCAGACAAAACTTTTTACTCCAAAAGCAACCCGGAAACATAGTTCAGAGACCTATGTTATCGGGAAAGGATTTAAAGGATTTCTTGAGCCGTTAATTTTATAGCCTCCCTGCTTGCATAACGAGGACGCCACCCCATTTTTTTTAATAAATCAATAGATAATCGCATAGCCTTAACATCTCCTTTCCATCCCCGACCTCCATCTATTCCCCCTGTAAAATGATAGGAGGGATGAACACCCATGACTTGTGACACAACATCGGCTATCTCCCGCACATCTATCCAGTCTTCGGACCCGATATTAAAAATCTCCACATTTTTCGTGCTTTTTGATAAACCAAACATCATCGCCTCGATACAATCAGTAATGTAAAGATAAGACTTCATCTGACGGCCATCACCTAAAATCTCCAATTCCTGTGGATTTTTTTTTAATTTTTGGACAAAGTCATAGGTGACACCATGGGTGCTCCGGGAACCTACAACATTTGCAAATCGATAGATAACTGATTTCATACCAAATGTATGACAATAAGATGAGATAAGCGCTTCACATGCCAATTTCGATGCGCCATAAAGAGAGATGGGAACAAGTGGACCATAATCTTCGGGTGTCGGAAGTTCCTTTGCATCACCATACACAGTGGAAGTAGAAGTAAAGACAATATTTTTTATTTCACATTGTCTCATGGTTTCAAGAACAGTATAGGTAGCTTGGATATTTTGTTGGAAATGAACCTTGGTGTCTTTTTCCCCCAATCGAACATCTGGATTAGCAGAGAGGTGAAATACTGTTTTACAATCATCCATGGAAGACCGTAAGGTTTTTTCATCAAGAACATCTCCTTCGATAAGCTTGAAATCCTTATTTTTATGATGCGACACATATTCCTTTTTACCGGACGAAAAATTGTCTAAACAACGAACAAAATAACCATTGCTAATAAGCCTATCAATAAGGTGACTGCCAATAAAACCTGCGCCTCCTGTGACTAATACAGTATTCATAAATAAAAATCGAAGGGTATTATTTAAAAATTCTGGAAACAAGTGCAAGATAGGAAATAGATAGAAGGGGATTAGATAAATCACTGATGTAACAGTAAAAAAGGTGAGGTTATTATATGATGCTGTTGAAAAACCCAAACCACCAAAAAATCCATAAAATTGTGGTAATAGAAGATCCAGTGAAACAAATCAAAACAGTTTTTTTTGCTTTTATTCCAAGTAATCGCGCCAATATGGGGGTATTAATGCCACCGGTCCCCTGAAAGGGAATCATCATAAAAATAATCAAAGAGAGTGTGACCCATTCTCTTCTTCGATATTTCTCAGATTTTTTTTGCAACCATACATATCCTCTATTAAGAAAGGGAATATGCCGGAATATGAACTCTACAAACCACCAGTTATAAGCTATAATAAATGAACAAATTACATCCATTATGACAATGGTACTTGCAACAATCCATGCAGGTATCGAGGGACCTAGGGTGTTATCAGTCAACATCAAGGGAATAATTGATTCTTTTCCTGCTGGAGGGACAAAATATGTAATAACTAGCCCGCCATATTTTCCGGTAAGGCTGGTGGGAAGATAATCAAAAACAAATATGAAATAATATGCAATAGTAAGAAAAGGCGTAATAAAAATTAGAAATTTATACATTGTTATAAGATTATGCCTTATATCTTGAAACTGATCCAAAATTTCTGATATAACCTTAGGGATTCTCATTGTCCTCCTTGGATTTCATATCTTGATAAACCTGATCTAGAATATGGCCCAGAGTTTCAAAAACTTCGTCTATACTAATATCTTTACCTAAAATCTTTGAGAGGATATGGGATATTCTCAAAGATGCGCGTACAAATATCAAATAAAAAGCAAATATCATACCCCAGGTAAAGGCAATCACCCCAGTCAAAAATAATAGTAAATAATTCATATTTTATGTACCAGAATACAGGATTACTAAAAAGATTTTCCATAAAAAATTTTATAGAAAAGATAGATTACAAAAATTGCAAACTTTATTATTTCCATGTTTATTCTAGATTAGATGGCCTCCATTGAGGAGAAGATACAAGAATTGGAAGATGAGATAAGAAATACACCCTATAATAAAGCTACACAGCATCATATTGGGAAGCTTAAAGCGAAATTAGCCAAGCTCAAAGATGATATAATAAAGGGACATAAAGGATCCAGTAAAGGATTCTTTGTAAAGAGATCAGGAGATGCAACCATAGGGATTGTAGGCTATCCTTCAGTGGGGAAATCTACGCTTTTAAATAAGTTAACTAATGCTTCTAGCAAAATAGCAAGCTATGATTTTACAACACTTGACGTAATCCCAGGGATGATGGAATATAAGGGGAGTAAAATACAATTGCTTGACCTTCCTGGGATAGTCAAAGGTGCTGCCCAGGGGAAAGGCCATGGAAAAGAGGTTATTTCTGTTTTAAGAAGTGTAAATCTTTTGATCTTAATGGTTGTCGCAACAGATATCAAAAAAATTAAATTTATTGAGCATGAGTTAGAAGAAACCGGGATTAGATTGAATCAAAAACCACCAAATGTGCAAATCAATGAGACATCAAAGGGAGGAGTACATGTAGAAATTGTTCCAACAAATTCTAAAATCTCTGAGGAAACAGCTTTGTCTATCGCCCGGGAGTACTTTACAAATGCTGATATTATAATTAGAGAAAATATTGATGAAGTAAGATTTATTGATGCATTATCTAAAAATCGGGTATATATTCCCGCTATTCTTGTTATTAATAAAAAGGACTTGGTTGACACAGAACAAGTAATGACAATCAAAAAAAGAGTTAGCAACATGGATACCCTACTGATCTCAGCAAAAAATGAAGAAAACTTGGACTTTTTAAAGGAGAAAATATTCCAAAGACTTGGATTAATTTGTATATTTGTCAAACCTCCCCGAAAAGATAAAAGCGATGAACCAATGATTTTGAGAAAAAATTCAACCGTTTTAGAGGTATGCAAAAAAATTCACAAAGAGTTTATTACCAATTTTCGTAGTGCACAGGTATGGGGAAGTTCTGTAGAATACCCTGGCCAAAAGGTTGGCATTAATCATAAGTTAGAAGATGGTGATATCATCAGAATTTATTCCAGGTAAGAAAAAATAATGGATTGTTCTTGATATTGGTAACACAACAAAAAATTCTATCATATAATAATGAAATAAAAATTTTTATATAGGAGTATCAACAATAATAGGGTTATGGGAATCATAGCCCTTGATGATTTAGCACGAGCTATAGCAAGTCGAGTTGGTATTGATATGGACGTAGCCCGGCGTGACGCTAATTTTGTAATGGATCTTTTTGGTTTTGAAGACAGGATAATTGATAATGTTTTAGAACCACGTGATAGACAACTCTTTTATATTTTAGAAGAAGAAGGCATGCTCACTACAGAAAGGGAAGAAACAACAATTTATGATGGAAGAACATGGAGGACACATTACTGGCTGATAAACAAAGAAACAATTTTAAAGTATAAAAAGCCAAAAAATGAAACTGAAAAGATAGAAGAGGATGATATGGGTAATATCTATAAGGAGCTGCCAGATGAAATATGGCTCCAACGAGAATCATAAAAAAAAAAAGATAAATCTTTCATATAAAACCTATTTTGAATCCTTGACTTACCTGCAAACCATGGTATCTTTTACCGGGTTTAATGGCATATAATTTACTATATATATCCTAATTATAAAATTTTGATTAATTAAACTGATGACGAACGTAATGATTGAACAATTTTCTAACGATATCCAGCTTTAAAATATTTTGTGTGACCAACCGGGCCCCATATCAGGGGATTGCCCTGTTACAGTGAAATACCTATAATCACTATGGCTAAAAAAAAATGTAATCAAAAATCGTCGGGTTTACCTTTCTTGATTAACAATTTTTCCCTTATAAAAAAACATAAAAAAAAAATTTTACCGGGTTTCTTTTTTGTATAAATAAAGGCATATTTTTCATTCCGACAAAATAAAATAATAGTTTACCTATGTAGCAAACGTGCCTGTCATAAAATGTAATTACAATGACCTACTAAGATTAATAGGTAGTGAAATCGAAAAAAATGAATTAATCGAAAAAATACCAATGATTGGCGCTGATATTGATAAAGTAGAAGGAGACGATATTAATATTGAATTTTTTCCAGATAGGCCAGATCTTCTTTCAATAGAGGGAGTTGCACGGGCTCTTCGTGCATTTTTAGGGATTAAGAAAGGTTTGACTCGCTATGCGGTCAAGCCATCTACAATTACTCTAAATGTTGATTCTAGTGTAAAAAAAATTCGGCCATATATAGTCGCTGCACTTGTTGAAGGAATAAAAACTGATGAAAAACTCATTTTATCAATCATGGATTTACAAGAAAAACTACATTTTTCAATTGGCAAGGACAGAAAAAAAATGGCTATTGGTCTCCATGATGCAAAAAATATTACTCCCCCTTTCACATATCAAGCTGTTACTCCACAAAGTATTTCCTTTGTCCCACTGGCAAAAAATGAAGAGATGAACCTTGAAGAAATTCTAAAAAAACATGAAAAAGGTATTGAATTTTCTCATCTATTAACTGATTGCCCTAAATATCCTATTTTAATTGATGTTAAAAGAAATGTTTTGTCTTTTCCTCCAATTATCAATGGCGAACTGACGGCCGTGAATCTGACCACAAAAAAATTCTTTATCGACGTGACCGGTACCGACCTAAAGGCAGTAAATACAGCATTAAATATTATGTCAACAGCTCTCGCTGAGAGAGGGGGACAGATTAAGAGTGTGAAAATTGTTGACACACCAACGGTTATTACACCGGATTTATCACCAATCAAAATGAGTGTTGAGACACACTATATGGATAAGATACTGGGGAAAAAAATAGGAAAAGACGCCATTGGAGCATTAAAAAAAATGGGATTTGATGCACAACCAAAAAATGGAAAAATCGATGTTATTATTCCTAAATGGCGAATAGATATTCTTCATCAAATAGATTTAATAGAGGACGTTGCAATAGGGTACGGCTATAATAATTTCCCTTACATTCTTCCCAAATCCAGCACATTTGGCAGCGAGAGAAATCTAGATAAATTATACATGATTATGATAGGATTGGGATTTAATGAGGTAATGACCCTTTCCTTATCTAATAAGGAAGAACAATACAAAAAAATTGGATTAGAAGATGGAAACAGTGTAGAAATAGAAAACCCAATAACAGAAAGACACTCTTGCCTTCGCCAGATGCTTTTACCATCTCTATTAACCATACTGAATTCCAACAAGCATCGTGATTTGCCACAGAAAATATTTGAGATTGGAAATGTAGTAGATAAAGAAGCAAAAAACCGTCTACATCTCTGTGGAATTAAAATCGCTGCAAAAACAGGTTTTACAGAATGTAAATCAATTGTTAAAGCATTTCTTAGGGATATAGGAATGGTGGCAAACCTAGAGGGTAAGGAACATCCAGCATTCATAAAAGGGCGATGCGCAGCAATCACATATCAAGGGGAAAAAATAGGATTCTTTGGTGAAATTGCACCTCAAGTAATTGAGACCTTTGAATTAGGACATCCCATTATCGCTTTTGAAGTTAACGTGGAATCACTCAAAAAAGAGGGATAGTATTCCATTAGTGCTCTGCTTTATGTTAAGGATGAGCCAAAAAAGGATATAATATATCGTAAACAGTAATGCAAAGGTATGATTAGATAATAAAAAAAAAAAAAAAAAGTGTACCATAAAAAATAATAGGCTACTATATTATTTGCTTTTTTGTAATGCTTTAAGAAGATTTTCTAATACAGGCAGGGACGAATCTACCAATTCTTGGGCAATTTTATTATCAGGTTCTTCGTCTTTGATTCTCTTATACAAATGGATTAATTCCTGTGTCTTATTTTCTAGTTCCCAGATATTCATGGCTCTGCAATCTAAATGTTATAATCTGATAAATACTTTGATATACATAAAAAAAATTATTAAAAAAGATTATATCAATTTATTCTCGAACATATCTTTAAATTATATCTGTCCCACTGAAATGGATTAGGAAAAATCAGAATTTCCTTTTTCTTTTTAATACACCCAACAATACAACTGCAATCACCAAGGACAGAATTCCAAATCCGGGAACACGTTGCAAAGTTTGTGGTTGAGGAAGATCTATGTCTGGAGATGGCAGACTACCAATGCTCTCCACAAAAAATGAATAATTCTGATTATCAATTATTCTACCATGACTTGTCCGAACAGTTTGGTTTACATCCGCTGGCAAAACAAAATAGTGAATAACCTCAACAAATACCTCTACAGTGACAAAACCTGTGGTCCATCCTATCCTATCAGGTGACGAAGTATATATATATTCACCAGCGTATGTGTCCTCCCCGCTATAGGAAGCATTGATTTCCTCGCCATTGTTAACAGTATAAAACACCCTCATATTGTTCTTGTCAATACCCAATTCTTTTACTCTAATCTTAATTTCATCCAGCCGCGAAAGGCTTTGACCCTGCTGGTATTCAGGAATATGGATAATATCTTCTCTGTACGTAAAATTACCATTTTCTGCTGCTTCATTGCCATTCGAGTCCTCTGATGTTATACGATATGTAAACATACCTGTAATGTTTTCCTTATTCATAAAATCATAAAAGTACATGTGATTACCGTCATTGATTAATGACCCATTGATAGTTGCCCCACTAGGAGTAAAAATCTCAATATGAGTATCACTTAACCCAACATTGTCAGTAATTTTGGCGGTTAAAACAGTATGACCCCCAATTTCTTGTGCACCAGGAAGAGCGAAAGTGTCAATAACCGGAGGAGAACCATCATAAAAAGGCGGATTTATAGATATAATAAAAAAAGCAAGAAAGGTAAAAAAATAAAATGCGCCAGTGCCCAACCAATCCTTCCTTTCAAAGGTAGAGATATCAATTTTGAAAAACTGGAATATTTTGATTAAAAAACCTATAGAACAAATACCTAATAGGAATGTCACAGGCCATTTCAATGGTGAATCACCAAGGGATACCCAAATAGCGCTGCATATAATCCCCATTAAGATTCCAAATCCAAAAGAGATGAAGGATGACTTTGCTTTTTTCTTTTGCTCTGCAATGAACTCTTCCTCATCGAAATGGGGCATGTCAAATTCGTATTCTTCCTTTTCTTCCGTCATTTGTCTATCACCTATAATAAGGGGGTTAAAGACTTTTTCGCGTGATAAAATCGTTTTTTTAACCCAAATTAGGTCATGGCGGATATCACCATATTGTATTTAAGAGTGGAAAATGGGCGAATTCAGCTGCTCTTCGTTAATTTTATTTCCATGAAAGACACGTTGCGTTTGTTCCCGTCCTCGGATTCTACTTCTTCTGTACCGATTTTGATATCGGAGATCTCAATATCCTTCATGAAGCGGTTCCTGCTGATTTCAGCAGCGTCTACAGCACGTGAAATTGCCCTTCCACGAGCTTTTAGTACAACTTCCTTCGTTCCCTGTTCAAATTCCGTTATCACTGCGATAACGTAATTCATCGGGGGTTTGTTTCCAACAAATACCGTATTTTCTTCAGCCACAGTATCACCACCTTTTGAATTAAAAAATTACATTTAAACCTTTGGGTCAACCAAATCAAAAAAAAACTATACTTATGCAACATAATATAAAATCTAGTATACGTATGTCAACACACATGAGATAATAAAAAAAAAGCTAAAAATTTTTTAAATAATGCATTCATAAAGAAATGATAAATTATGTAACTTGGAATTAAAAGAGGGAAAAAAGATTTATTTCAAAAATATAAGGCCAAAATTTCCCTGTAACAAATAGACGATTGGTACTTTTATCAAAAGCTATTCCATTAAGTACATCTATTTTTTTTCCGTAATGTTTCCAATCCATTAGACCTGTCAAGTTTATCCATCCGGTTACCTTGCCTGTACAGGGATCAATTCGAACAATGTAATCAGTAGGAAAGAGATTAGCATATATTTCCCCTTTGACGAATTCTAATTCATTAAGTCCAGAAATTGGGGCACCATTATAGTGTACCTGGATTGAATAAGCTTTGGTAAAAGTCTGAGGATCTAAAAAGTACAAGTTCTCTGTTCCATCACTCATCACAAAATATTCCCCAGTAAAAGCAATCCCCCAACCCTCGGTTGTATAGCTAAAATCCGTGAGTAATTCAAAATTCTCTGTCGCATATACAAAGCCTTTACAGGAACGCCATGTCAACTGGATTATATTACCATCATATACAGTTATTCCCTCCCCAAAATATTCAGATGCCAACTCCCTAGATTGTAATATCTCCCCTGTGACACAATTAACTTTTCTTATGCTAGAATTACCATAAAGCCCAGTACCCTCATAGAGGATGCCATTATCTATTGCCAATCCCTGAGTATATGCATTTGGATCATGGGGAAAGACATCAATGACTGAATAGATATCACTTTCAATACTGAAAAGGGATGTATTATGAAAGGAATCTTTTTTATATACGGAAAATAAAACGATTCCAGAAATCAAGATCGCAAGTATAATTAAAGCCATTAAAAGAACTGGATATTTAGGATACATAATTGATAATGAACGAAAACAAAATTAGTATTAGGATTTTTTTATCAAATTATATTTTCTCAAAAAATGATCAATATCTCTTCGGGAAGGTGAATCAACAGGATATTCCTCCTTAAATTTTTTTATATACTTCGGCGGTAAGCTATTTATGAGATCATCAAGTGTCTGACTAGATTTTTTCTCCTTTTTTTCTTTTTTTTCTTGATCTTTTTTTAACAATATTTTTGCCAGTTTGATATCTGACACATCGTTTTTATCTTTCATACACCCCCCTAATAATAAATTTTTTTAATAAGTTTTCTGTAAAAAAAAATAACCATCCACTGATATGAAAATCCTCTGAATAAATTCAATTTATTATATGGATTTTTGGAGAGCCAATAGAAAAGATGTATCTAATAAATAGTATATGCATCAATTTAATGATGCATTATCATTTTCCATTAATCACAAAAAAATATCAAAGTAATTTGTAGGATAGGCAGCAACCAAAAAAAAAAATCGGTTGCGATGCTGTAAGTTCAACCTTGGCTAAAAAACTAAAAAAAAATTGACGGAAAAACATAAAATCACAATATTAAAAACAGCAAATAATGACAAATATTTAATTACACAAAAAAAAATACCCAATAGATAATTTTATATAGAAGATTTATTATACCGTTCCGGTGATTTAAGTGTTATCAGGAAAACAACCTATATTAATATTGAAGGAAGGAACTGAACGAGAACGCGGCCGCGACGCACAAGGGAACAATATTCGGGCAGCCATGGCAATCGCAGATGCTGTGCGCTCTACACTCGGACCGAAAGGCATGGACAAAATGCTCGTTGATTCAATGGGTGACGTAGTCATAACTAACGATGGAGCAACAATCCTCAAAGAAATTGACATAGAACACCCAGCAGCAAAAATGGTAGTGGAAATTGCCAAAACACAAGATGAAGAATGCGGAGATGGAACAACAACCGCTGTTGTCCTTGCTGGAGAACTTCTGAAAAGCGCCCAGGAACTCATTGAACAAAATGTCCATCCAACCACAATAGTAGAGGGATATAGGATGGCCAATGAAAAAGCCTGTGAGATCATTAACAAAATAGCTGAAAAAGTGACACCCAATGACGAAAAAATACTTCGTAAGATAGCAGAGACTGCTATGACCGGAAAAACAGCTGCATATAATCGTGAACTCCTAGCAGAGATTGCATATAAAGCGGTAAAAGCAGTCGCTGAAAAAGAGGGAAAAGTCATCACTGTCGATCTTGACAATATCAAAGTTGAGAAAAAACAAGGAGGATCCATCAAAGACACTGAACTTATCAATGGTATTAACATTGACAAAGAACGTGTGCATTCTGGTATGCCTAAATCTGTAAAAAATGCAAAAATACTATTGATAAATCAAGCGCTTGAGGTCAAAAAAACAGAAGTTGATGCACAAATCCGCATTGATGATCCGTCCCAACTGCAAAAGTTTTTAGATGAAGAAGAAAAAATGCTGAAGACCTATGTCAAAAAAATCAAGGAATCCGGGGCCACCGTTGTCATATGCCAAAAAGGAATCGATGATCTCGCTCAACATTACTTGGCCAAAGAAAAAATATTTGCCGTGAGACGGGCAAAAAAATCAGATATGGAAAAACTCTCCAAGGCAACAGGAGGAACAATTGTTTCAGAAATACATGAGATACCAAAAAGTGAGCTTGGATATGCAGGTTTAGTAGAAGAACGAAAAATCGGAGAGGATGAAATGGTCTTTGTGACCAATTGTAAAGAAGCAAAAGCAGTAAGCATACTCATAAGAGGGGGAACCGAACACGTAGTAGACGAAATCGAACGAGGGCTTCATGACGCTCTATCAGTCATTGGAATAGCCATTAGAACCGGTAAAATGACGGCAGGGGGAGGCTCAGCAGCCATTGAAATATCCATGGGACTGCAGGACTACGCCGGGACAATCGGCGGTCGTGAACAGATGGCAATTGAAGCTTTTGCCAACGCCATCGAATCCATTCCCCGGGCTCTAGCCAACAACGCTGGGCTTGATGCAATCGATATGCTTCTCAAACTCCGCCAAGCACACAAAAAAGACCAAAAATCATACGGCATCGATGTTAACAAGGGAGACATCAGCAATATGAAAACCCAAAACATTTTGGAACCTGCAACAGTTAACATACAAGCAATTAGATCGGCCACAGAAGGGGCAGTCATGATCCTTCGCATCGATGACGTTATAGCTGCAAAGGGAGGACCAGGAGGCGGAGGAGGAGGTATGCCACCTGGCGGAATGGGTGGAATGGGCGGCATGCCGCCAGAAATGTAAGCACCCTCTCCCCCTTTTTTCTTTTTTATTTTTTCAATTTCTTTTTTTTAGTATTTTTTTTATATTCCTTCATTTATGAGGTTTAGATGATACCCATAAAAGATATAACATTAAAACCAAAAATGAGCGCCAACGACTTAATAAAAAATCTATATGATTCCGGAGGCTTTACAGCTAAAAAGATTGCCCTAGGTGTGGACATTTTGGAAAAAATTGTCAATGAGAATGTTCCACTCCTTTTGTCTTTCCCTGCTTGTATTTGTGCTACAGGTACCCGAGGAGTTATACGAGAGATGGTAAAACGTAAATTAATTGACGTTTTGATAACTACCGGTGGCACTCTTGATCACGATCTTGCCCGTACATGGAAATCGTATTACCACGGGTCATTTTTATTGGATGACGTAGAATTACATAAAAAAGGGATAAACCGATTAGGCAATATCCTCATACCCACCAAGAATTATGGATATATTATAGAAAAAAAAATGCAGGGTATTCTAAAGAGAATGTACAAGGAAAAAAAAGAATGGTCAACAAGGGAGATAGCCTGGAAAATCGGAGAAACACTAAATGACAAATCTATTCTTTATTGGTCATGGAAAAATAGAATATCGGTTTACATACCTGGAATAGTTGATGGGGCAGTTGGATCACAGATTTGGATGTTCTATCAATCCCACAAGGAGTTCATGCTAGACTTGTTAAGGGATGAACAGGAGCTTGCTGATACCATGTTTAATAACACAAAAATAGCAGGCCTAATTATCGGCGGGGGTATTTCTAAACATCATCTGATTTGGTGGAGCCAGTTTTCTGGAGGATTGGATGCCGCTATCTATATCACCTCATCGCCTGAATGGGATGGATCCTTGTCCGGTGCCCGTCCTCGTGAAGCTATTTCTTGGGGGAAACTAAAAGAGAAATCAAAAAATGTAATTATTGAAGGTGACGCAACCCTGATTTTACCACTCATGATTGCCGCCTTGCTTGAAAGACTGGAGTAGGTAAATAGAACATCCTCAAGTATTGCCCCTTACGAGAAATTTACCAATTGAGAAACAGTGGCTCGATAGTATGGACAGCACACCGATTTGCAGTATCATGTATCTTGACACATATAGAATGTTTACCGAAGAGGGATTCATCGATTAAAAATTCAAAGGGAGGATTATAGAGTATGCCAAAGAGGATATTATCAAGGTACAATTCTATTCTTTGGATAGTGGATACTGGATCTATTGAAGATTCAATAGTGATTTTTCCAATAATTAAGGTCCTCCCTCTTAATGTAGGAATTACTTCTCTGTCCATAATGTAAAGATATCCATTTCGAGGTTTGACTATTTGCAGTGAAAGAAGTGTGCTATCAATTGTAAAGTTGCCAGATATATCAAAAGCGCTATTACCTGCATCATCGGTCGCGCTGATGCGGAGGATATATTCTCCATCTGGAAGTAACGAGGTATTCCAGTTATAAGTGCCGTTGGCGTCATCAGAAATCATGATTGTATGCCAATCTATATTTCCCACGGAACTATAGGAGAGGTTGATTTCAAGTCCATCATCTTGGTTATCAGAGGCTTCCCATTGGATTTTAGTTGCGCCTTTTAGGCTTTCGCCACCCTGGGGATAGAGGAGAGTAACCAGGGGTAGCACAGTATCAACTATGATGGTTCGTATGTATAATCCAGAATAATTAATGTAATCATATGCTCGAGCAGTGACGACATGAAATCCATTATCTTGGGTGGTATAATAGTATCGCCAGGGACTAGTTCCATTAACAAGACGCCATTCTTCTTTATCTATTCTTATCTCAACAATTCTTAGATCCTCTAAGCCATCAGGATCGCTTGACCAGCCAATTATCTCTATTTGATTCCCCACTGTTTCCTCTTCAGAGGGAGAAGATATCTCAACAGAGGGAGGGGTATTTTCTCCAGCGGGCTCATTAAGCCAAGGGATATAAACAACACTGTCAGTGATTGCATCACCCTGGCCGTTTCCTGCCCCAGATGGTCCATCAGGTGACCCCCACCAGTTATATATCGCATTAGGCTGGCAGAGTTCACCATGAACCCCAAACCCGTTATTATAGATGTTGCAGTAATGCATTCTATTGGAGGGGGCCGTTAAAATCCAGTGTGAATATATTCCATGGTGATGGTTTCCAATAATATCGCAAAATAAGATGATGTTGTTATTGACTGTATCAAAAAATTCTATACCGTCCCCACCGTTATGGGATATCTGGCATTGCGATATGATATTTCCATCTGTTGAGGCATAGACGTGAATGCCATCCTCGCCATTATTACTGATGCTGCATCGTGAAATCTTGTTGTTATCAGACATCCATTCGAGGATAAGTCCATGATGTTGATTGGTTACAATGCAAGAGTCTTTAATAAGATTATCCTGGGAGGTTACAAAATGGATGCCCCGGCCATTGTTTTGTATTTGCAAATGGGATAAATTATTTTTTTTAACTTGGTCAGCACCAACACCAATGGAATTATTGGTTATCTCGCAATGAGTAACAGTATTATTGTCTCCCTTAAAATAAACACCCGCTTCGTTTTTATCTATGAAGCATTCGGTAATAAAATTATATGATTTTTTAATAAGGATTCCCTGGTTATTGGAAATGATATTACAATGGGTAATAGTAACATGGCATGAATTAATATCAATGCCTGCATCTAGTTGGGGATAAACCCCGGTACCACTATTCCTTAGGGTAAACCCGGTGATATTGGCATAGTCAGAAATTATATAGAGACAGTCAGCCCGATTTTGTGCATCAATTATCGTAAAATCCTTTGTTTCACCCAATAAAGTAACAGTTTTGTCTAGTACTACATTTTCAGGATATATCCCTTGATATACATAGACAATGTCTCCGTTGCTCGCATCAGTTATCCCCTCTTGTATGGTGTCCCATTGATGATTTTCTGGGTCATCTGTAAAATCATCATCAACATAAATCATTTGTGGATCAAAAATCTGTGGATGAAAGGACGATTCAGAAGACACAATACTCCCCATCAGAGAACATGCATAGATTAAACAGAAAACAAGCACTATAGCACCTAATTTTTTTTTCACGGAGTTAAAATATATCACATAGCTTTAAATTATTTATGGGGGCATAGGGGGGTCATTTTTTAATAGATATCTATAATGGAATAGTATGGACAAAAGCGGTATGGTATCTTTGCCGCTACACTCCGGTAAAGCGCCGCGATGGCTTTTTCAGAGAATGGTTTCTCTTGCTCGGGGGATTATTGAAATCGTTATACTTGAATATCAACCAGTGGAACTGATTAGGAGGTTATCTGATCCTTTTTGGTTCCAGGCGTTTTCCTGTACTCTTGGATTTGATTGGCATTCGTCAGGTACCACAACCGTGACATGCGGAGTTCTAAAGGAGGTGTTATCCCCAAATCTGCATGGCATTGGTATAGCTGGAGGGAAAGGAAAAAGAGCCAGAAAAACTTTAAAAGAAATTGATGACCTTGGAGATATGTTTGGTTTAACGTCATCAAAAATAGAATCATTAAGATATTCAAGTAGAATGGCAGCTAAAGTTGACAGTGCAGCTCTCCAGGATGGACATCAGCTTTATCATCACAATATTATTTTTACTGAACAAGGAAAATGGATTGTTATACAACAGGGTATGGATAGTGAAAATAAAAGAGCGCGGCGCTATCATTGGTTATCTGAATCAATACAAGATTTTATTGAAGAACCCCATGAAGCAATATTGGGACTAAAAGGCAAAGTGCTTGATATGACCTCAAAAAGAAGTAATCAAACAAAAAAAATTTCATTAGACTTAATCAATGATCACCCAAGACATATTAAGAGAGATTGGAAACGTATGTATATATCCAACAATCAATCAACGCTCCTAAATTTTAAAAAATGTAACAATACCCCTGCATTCATAAAAATGCCAAAAACCATAAACTGGAAATTAATGAAAGACATATATGACTTTCAGCCAAAAAATTATGAAGAATTTTTATCATTGAGAGGAGTTGGACCTTCAACAGTTCGGGCATTGGCACTGATTTCTAACCTTATCTATGGATGTGCACCTTCATGGAAAGACCCCGTGAAATATACTTTTACAGTGGGAGGAAAAGATGGTGTTCCCTATCCCGTGGACAAAAAAGCCATGGATAGATCTATTAGCATAATTGAAAATGGAGTTAAACAAGCCAAAATGGGAAAAGAAGAAAAATTAAGGGCTCTGAAAAGGTTGCAAAGATTTATTCCCCCTGAAATAAGATAGATATAAAAAAAGTAGGTAATTTGTTAATTAGAAGAAATAATTAAATACACTAGCTATATTTTCATCACAGCCGCCTTGGCTTAGTGGTAGAGCGATTCCTTGGTAAGGAATAGGTCCCGGGTTCAATCCCCGGAGGCGGCTTACTTTTTTCTATTTTCCTAAGATAACTATTTTCATAAAACAAAGTAATGAATTTCCCTATTACAATTATATAAAAAAAATTTGTTCCATTTTCTTATATACTTTTTTTAGAGAATTTTGTATTTAATAAAAATTACATCAAGATTAATATCAACAGGGGTAAATTAGAGAAAAAAGTAGGGAATAAGCGTAAAAAAAAAATGCTAGAATCTGGTGATATTTTGTCAATACCTTTGGATGTGATTTCATTGACTCCTCAAGGTAAAAATAGGTAATTGAAACATGATCTGTCAATACATATCTGCAGAACTCATCAATTGGTTTAAGCTCGCATAAAAAAGATAGGATTGTATAATACACAAAAGATTTTGTTCATCTGATTAGTGAAGGATTATTCCTTGTAGCCCTTAGAAGATTTTTGTATGTTTTTTTTATTTACCTGCATATTTTTTCCTCTCAAAAGGCCGAAAATTCTAATAAATGATACATGTTTTTTTCTTACCCTATATGGAAGCCCGTAATCTTATTCATCAAAAAATCCGTGATTATCTTAAAAAAGAGAATATACATACATTAACGCCGCCACAAAAAAAGGCTATTCCACACATTATCAAGGGGAAAAATTGCCTATTGGTAGCACCCACAGGAATGGGTAAAACAGAAGCAGCTCTGTTACCCTTGTTTCACCTTTTCCTGGAAAAACCCGGGGAAGGAATACGGATATTGTATATAACTCCTCTAAGAGCTCTTAACCGGGATATGTTTCAGAGAACATTAGAGTGGGGTAAAAAACTTGGTATCGATGTTGCCCTGCGTCATGGTGACACATCACAGCGTGAAAGAAGACGGCAATCTCGGAAACCTCCAGACATGTTAATTACAACCCCGGAAACACTTCAGATATTATTTATGGGGTCACGTCTACGAACGCACTTAAAAAATGTGCGGCATGTGATCATAGACGAGATACATGAGTTGGCAAATAATGAACGAGGGGCTCAACTGTCGGTATCTTTAGAGAGATTGGCAGAGATTTCAGGCGATTTTCAGCGTATTGGACTCTCTGCCACCATTGGATCTCCAAGTATCGTTGCAAATTTTTTGATAGGAAAAGGAAGGAATTGTAAGATTATTGAAGTTAAATATGAAAAAGAAATGAAAATTGAGGTGAAATTTCCTACTCCACAAAAAAAAGACTATGATATCGCCAAAAAATTATCTTTAGATCTAGGTTCAGCCGCCCCTATCCGAAAAACCAAGGAAATTATTGAAAAAAACTCTGCCTCCTTGGTTTTTGTAAATACTCGGGATATGGGAGAGATACTGGCTTCCCGGTTATTTCAATTAAATACCCAAGTAGGGATTCATCATGGTTCTTTGTCTAAAAACGCACGGATAGAAGCTGAAAATCGGTTCAAGACGGGAAAAACAAAGGCCCTGATCTGTACTTCTTCCATGGAGCTTGGCATCGATGTAGGAAAAACAGATTTTGTGATCCAGTATAACTCCCCGCGACAAGTCACACGTCTTGTGCAGAGAATAGGGAGATCAGGGCATTCCATTGGGAAAGTATCAAAGGGGGCGATAATTGCAACAAACCCAGAAGACTTTGCTGAAGCAATCGTGATTGCAAAACGAGCCCTTCAAGGAAAACTTGAGGCAATCTGTATCCGTAAAAATCCTGTGACAGTATTGGCAAACCAGATCATATCAATTGCCGTGGAATATACTAAGATATCTGATACTGAAATGTATGAAATCATAACCCGGGCGTATCCTTTTTGGGAGTTGCCACGTAAAAAATTTAATGAACTTGTTATCCAACTTCATCAGCAAGGCAGCATATGGTATCAACAAGATATAATCAGACGGAAAAAAAAATCCATGAAATATTTCTTGGATAATATTTCAATGATACCTGATGAAAGAACTATAACCGTATTTGACTCCACGAGTAATAAAAGGATTGGAACCCTGGATGAAAGTTTTGTTTTAAATTATTGCTCTGAAGGTATCCGTTTTATTATGAAAGGCATACCCTGGGAAGTTCTTGAAAAAAGCACTGACAAAATTATAGTTTTTCCCATCAAGAGTATGGGAATTGTTCCCGATTGGGCCGGCGAGGACATTCCTGTCCCTTTTGAGATATCCAGAGAAGTTGGAAAACTCCGAAGATATCTTGTAAATGGAAAAATACCCACTGGTTATCCCGGTAAACTGGGAATGAATCTACTTAAAGACCAGGTTGACGAACAAAGAAAAAAAGGATTTCAGGTTCCCACCGATAAGGTGATAACAATTGAAAGTGATAATCACAACGTCATTATCAATACCCATTTTGGGTCTAAAACAAATGAGACTATTGGTAGAATACTCTCAGCTCTTTTATCCCAAAAAACAGGAAAAAACATAGCACCCAATAGCAATCCTTACCGTATTGTTCTTCATTCCACCAGGCGTATCAATCCAAGAGACCTACAAGATTTATTTCTCCATACGGATACTGAAACGCTTCCACATATACTTAGGATAGTGCTTCCAAACTCTTCCCTTATCCATTGGTATCTTTTTAGGGTAGCTAGAAAGTTTGGAGCTATTGAAAAGGATGCTGATGGAAAGACAATATCATTTCAAGGATTGATTAGAATATTTAGACATCTCGCTCTTTTTGATGAGGCCATTGATAAAACATTATGGGATAAAATGGATATAGCCCACACTAGGGAGGTATGGAAGAAAATCCAAGATGGAGAGATAGAATTAGTATTTCAAGCCATTGCGCCGATTTCTTTAAGTGGAGAAGAAATAAAAAGAAGTTTCCTTTCCCCGCATTATGGGGAAAAAACAATTCTAGAAACTCTTAAAAAACGATTGGGAAAAACACGTCTTTTGATGATTTGCACAAATTGCCATCATCAATGGCACAGTACCGTGTCACGAACACGACTGCAATGCCCTCGGTGCGGTGGAGTGATGATAACAGGTATTAAAAGTATAAAGGAACAGAAAAAATTTCTGACACTTATGAAAAAAAAGGTGGTCGAAAAAGGGGACAAAAGAGGACTAAAACGTTTTATAAAGAGCGCGTCATTGGTTG
Organism: Euryarchaeota archaeon UBA202; assembly: GCA_002502685.1. Lineage (GTDB taxonomy): Archaea > Thermoplasmatota > E2 > UBA202 > UBA202 > UBA202. The sequence continues at coordinate 19,482 of DAQA01000011.1, read as the reverse complement.
CATCATATGGAAGAGACGCCTTATTTGTCCTAGCGGGATATGGAATAGGGCCAGATACTGGGGCAAGAATTTTATCTAAACAAAAAAAGGGAGATGAATTGTTACAGGAAATTTTAGAGGCAGAAATTACCTATGCACGGACAAAAAGATTTTGGGAATAAAAAAAAATAAAAAAAAAGGTAGGCAGGAAAAGATTTTTCTACAACTTATACACAAAATGATAAAAATGACAAAAAGCCACGTATACAAAAAGAATCTGATTGATTGGGTAAAAATAAGCATACCAAACAGATTGTGTTCATCACTCTATTTTTTTCTTTGATCTATTACTCTTTTGGCTTTTATTCCTTGTTGGGGTATACTCCCCGGCGGCTTGATTTGTATACGGGGAGTTAGAGAAATAACGGATCGAATCTCTTCCCGTATCATCCTTTGTAACTCAGCTATCTTTTTTTGTGAGGTAATCTTGTTTTTAGTTTCTACTTCAACGACAAGTTGATCAATTGTGTCAGTTGTTAAAATCATACGCCAGTTCGAGCCAGCCTGAGGTATCTTCATTAAAGCAGATTCGATTTGACCAGGGAAAATATTTGTTCCTTTTATAATCACCATATCATCGCTTCTTCCCTTGATCACGGAATGTTTTCTATGGGTGCGTCCGCAATCACATTTCTGTGTGTCATAGATAAAGGCAAGATCTCGTGTTCGATAACGCACAAGAGGCATACCTTCCTTTGTAAGAGTAGTTATTACCAATTCTCCTTCTTCTTCAGCTTCCAGTTGATCACCACTGAGAGGATCGATACATTCCACCAGAAAATGGTCCTCCCAAAAATGCAACCCGTCATGCATATCACAATCTGCAGAGACACCCGGGCCACACATCTCAGTAAGGCCGTAGACATCATGAACATCCATGTTCCACATTTTATTTATCCGGCCTTTCATTCCCGAGGTAAAAAGCTCAGCGCCAAACATGCCATTACGGACACTTAATTGCGAGGGATCAATACCCATATCCATTGCTTTTTGGCCAAGATACTGTATATATGAGGCAACACCAGACAAAAATGTGGTTCCATAGTATTGCATCAACTTTATTTGTCGTTCTGATTGATCTTTTCCACTGGGAATAACAAGAGAGCCAATCTTCTGTGCCCCATAGTGAAATCCAAATGCCCCGGTAAATGTTCCATAGGGTATTGGATTTTGGAAGATATCATTAGCGGTAAGGCCAGACATGGAAAGACAACGCGCCATGACATTGGCCCATACCTCGATATCATGGGGTGTATAGCATACTGTAATAGGGGTGCCTGTTGTGCCAGATGAAGAATGTAATTCACAGCATTTCTGTAAAGAAGTCGCCATGAATCCAAACGGCATATGTTGTCTGAGATCATCCTTTGCGGTAAACGGGAGTTTTTGTATATCTCCCAAATTTTTAATATCATTTGGATGTATCTTTAAGGCATCAAATTTTTCTTTGTAAAAAGGAATATTGCCATAGACATATGAGATGGTTTGTTTGAGCCGTTTCAATTGTAATTTTTGTATGTTAGTTTGGGGTAATGTTTCTATTTTAGGATCGAACACTATCTCACCACATCCAAAATACTTGATATGTATTAATTATTTGTCACCTAAAACATAAAAAAAAGATGAAGGAAAAAACAAGATATAGTTTATTAAAGATAAATAGGGGACATTGCCCCCTAAGAAAAAGAGGGTATAACTCTATTTAGCGAGCAACTGGTGTTTAATCCTTACCGACATCCCAGATAGATTTGATAGCTATTAGACCGGCGAGAGGCGCAATGAAGAGAGATATCGCACTGGTGATTCCCGCAAGATAGGGACCGAACCATTTGATATTCTCAAACAGAGTATTAGCACCAATAGCAATGATGATCACTGTCGCTAACATGAAAATTGGAAGTTCTGTTTTCGTGATGGTTCCCATTCCAAGGATTGCGAGTATACCGGCAATAAAACCGAGAGCGCCGAGAAAGGCTGCGATGAATGCAGGTGTTTCCTCACCGCTGTTAAGCTTATCGATGGCATCTGCTCCTATGGCTAGTCCGACGATTATTGCTACTATTATTCCTATAAGGAATATCCAACTACTTGCTTTTCCCCATATACTTTTTATTGTCGAAGGCATATCTTTTCTCCTCCTGTCACCCCCATCGAATTAGCCATATATATATTTTTCCATTTATTTTGTTTACATCTGAGGAGGAACAGGGGATATATCTAGATTTTCGATATAGAAACAAAGAAAAGATATATATTACAAAATTTAATACTCACTGCCATGCTTGACTTCAGTAAAATCGAGGAAAAATGGCAATCCCGCTGGTTCACGGAAGAAGTACATATCGCGAAATTAGGACCACAAAAAAAATACTTTATCCATTTTGCATATCCGGGTATTTCAGGATATCTCCACGTGGGACACATGCGGGGATTTACCTACGCCGATATTATTGCCCGGTTTAAAAAAATGTCTGGTTACAATGTTTGTTTCCCCGCAGGTTTTCATGCCTCGGGATTACCCGCTATAAGCCTGGCAAAAAGGGTAGCACGAAAAAACAAACAAACAATAGGATACCTCAAGGAAAATGGATGCCCCCCAGAGATTATCCCTACATTAAGTAACACGAATGCAGTCATTGATTATTTCTCCCAAGTATATGTTGAAGATTACTGGAAAAAATTTGGGTTTTTAATCGACTATTCCCGCCTCATGACAACCATTTCACCAGGATATCAAAAATTTATTGAATGGCAATTTAAAAAATTAAATGAAAAAAAATTGCTGATACAAAAACCCCACTTTGCCCCCTTTTGTCCCAACTGTGGGCCCGTGGCAGTAGATAAAAGTGAAACAGATATTTCCCAAGGAGGAAACGCTGAGGTTCTAGAATTCACCCTTATTAAATTTAGGATGGATGACCTTGTACTCCCCGCGGCAACACTTCGCCCTGAAACCGTATTCGGCGTAACAAATATCTGGATAAATCCCACAGTGGAATACACAAAGATAAGGGTAAATGGAGAAAAGTGGATAGTATCAAAAGACGCAGTAAAAAAACTATCTGCCCAAATAGAGAATATTCAGATAACAAATGAAACAATACCTGGAAACAAGCTTATTGGAAAAAAATGCACTGTCCCACTACTAGACAGAGAAGTTCCTCTCCTCCCCGCCACGTTCACAGACCCCAAGATTGCAACAGGGATTGTCATGTCTGTCCCTGCACATGCCCCCTATGATTATGTAGCGCTAAAAGAAAGTAAGGAAAACATCCAACCTAGGGCCATCATTGATATCAAAGGATATACCATACCCGCAGAGGGTATATGCAAAAAAATGGGTATTAAAAGCCAAAAAGACACAGAAAAATTAGACAAAGCAACTGAAGAGATATACAAAAAAGAATTCCATCAGGGAGTCCTTAATAAAAAATGTGGAAAATACGCTGGGATCAAGGTATCAGAAATTAAGGACAGGGTAAAAAATAACCTACTTGACACCAATAAGGGAGGCATCATGATGGAATTTTCAGAACAGGTTCAATGCCGATGCGGAGAAACAGTCATAATAAAAAAAATACCTGACCAATGGTTCATCAAATACAGTGATAAAGATTTAACCTTAAAAAGCAAACATCACGTCTCCACCATGAATATATATCCACAGGAATATAAAGAGGAATTACAAAAGGTATTAGACTGGTTTGATGACCGCGCTTGTATACGGAAAGGATCATGGCTGGGTACAGGATTTCCTTTTAAAAAAAGCTGGATCATCGAGCCCATATCGGACTCAACATTGTATCCCGCTTATTATACACTCTCACAGTATGTTAATCAAAAAAAAATAAAGGCAGATGAGATGACCCCTGAATTTTTTGATTTTGTATTTTTAGGGAAAGGAACACCAAAAAAACAGATATGGAATGAAATAAAGAAAAGTTATGATTATTGGTATCCTGTGGATATAAATCTTGGGGGAAAAGAACACAAAACCGTGCATTTCCCGGTGTTCATTATGAATCATGTTGCTCTACTCCCTCCACAAAAATGGCCAAGGGGGATCTTTGTAAACTGGTGGATAACCCAAACATCGGGCATAAAAATCTCAAAATCAAAAGGAGGCGCAGAACCTATCCCTGGAGCAGTTCATCGTTACGGAGTAGATCCCCTACGACTTTATTATGCCCACGTGTGTTCTGCACATGTAGATATAGAATGGGAGGAAAAAACCCTTGAACAATACAAAAGAAAAATCATAAAGATATGGCGATTTGTACATAATCTCCTAGAAATTAAGGGTACGGCAGAAAGCATTGATGAATGGCTCAGTGTCTCCATTAATGCAGAGATAAACTATATAAACAAAGAACTGGAGAACTACCATCTTCGGGAAGCAGCAACCCATATATATTTTGAAATAAACAAAATTCTCCAATGGTATATCCGTCGGGGTGGAAAAAACCATGATCTTCTTAGATCCATAATTACCACTTGGCTCAGAACCATGGCGCCCTTCACCCCCCATATTGCCGAGGAGATATGGGAAAAAATGGGAAACACCGGCTTTGTATCCACAGAAACCTATCCCCGTTATAATCCTGCATTAAGCAACCAAAAGGTGTTAACAAAGGAAAACCTTCTCATACAAGTGATAGATGATATTTCAGAGATCTTGGAGGTGACCAAAATAAAACCAAGCAGGATTTATTTGCATACATCACCCCCTTGGAAATGGACCATGGCAACAATGGCTTGCGACCTAAAAGAAAAAGGAAAACTAACCATTTCAAACCTATTGAATACTTTTTTTGCCCGCCCTGATTTAAAACAACATGCACAGGAAGCATCTCGTTTTGCCCAGAAAATGTATCGTATAATGCAGAACCCAACGGCTATGGAGGTGTATCAACAGGAGATCAATGAAAAATCATATCTTCAAGAAACAAAGGGGTTCATAAAAAACATGGTCAATGCCCCCCAGATCGACATATATAATGCGGGGGATGACAAGGCACCTGATCCGGGAAACAAAAAAAAAGTGGCTGAGCCATTACGACCCGCTATTTATCTGGAATAAGTCAATAAAAAAAAAGTATATATGCACTATTATTGGATATTGTATGTAACTGTTTAATTTTTTGATTTTTTTGAGAACCTAAAACTTTTTTTCCCTTGCTCAACCAAGGCCCATATTGCCCTTGCGGCACGGGTGGTTGAAGGATAGATGGGCACTCCTGCTCTTTTTAAATCAATGACAAGATCCTCATATTCTTTTCCCCCTATCCAGCATCCTATGATGGGTTTATCGTATTCCTCATGAAGATGCTGTTCATAAATCATTTTTTCAATAGCACCTGCAAACTCCCGCGGACGGGCATATCCCGCTTGAACAGAAGTAATAATGAGGGCATCAATAGATGAATCCTCAAGAAGGGCCCGAGAACACATTTCATAGCGATAAAAACCGGCATCCCCCACGATATCAACGGGGTTAGAGGGATGGATCAAGGGAGGCAAAACATCATCGATTCTCTTATATGTTTTTTTGGTTAATGGAGGAACAACTAATCCATTTTCCTCACAGGCATCGGCAAGGAGAATACCTGCCCCACCCCCATTAGTGACTATGCCTATATGGTCACCCTTAGAGGAGGGTTGGGATCCCAGCGCCCGGGTGAAATCAAATAATTCCACGGTATCATGGGCACGGATGATACCCGTTTGTTTAAATACGGAACCATATATCTTATCTGATCCAGCCATAGCTCCTGTATGGGAACTAATCGCCTTTGCGCCAGCCTTTGTTTTTCCTGCCTTTATGGCCACGATGGGTTTATGACAGTGCTTGACCGCCTCAATAAAATCTTTACCATTCTTAATCTCCTCTATATACAATGCAATGACACGCGTGGCAGAATCCTGGGAAAAATATCGGATAAGATCAGCATCATCTATATCAATCTTGTTTCCTGTTCCTATTACCTTGGAAAGCCCTATAAGCTCACTATTTGCAAGGTGAATCATACCAATGCTCAAGGCCCCTGATTGGGATATTAAGGCAATGCTTCCTTTCCGCGGCATGCCATAAACAAAAGCAGCATCCAAGCTGTTGGTGGCATTTTTGAAGCCCATGGTATTGGGCCCAAGAATCCTCATACCATGTTTCTGGGCTGTTTCAAGTACTTCATCTTCTAGCCTATTTTCTCCTATTTCACTAAAACCTGAGGAAATAATAATGGCACCTTGAACACCTTTTTTGCCACATTCCAAAATAACCTTGGGGACAAATTTTGCAGGAACAGTGATGAGTGCCAAATCAACATCATAGGGGAGAGCCAACACACTAGGATAACACTTTAACCCTAGGATATGGGAGGCATTTGGATTAATGGGATACACTTTACCCTGATAATTGCTCACCAGTACATTTTTTAGTGTTTCATACCCAATCTTGGTCGGGGTGCGAGAAGCTCCAATAACAGCAATACTAGAAGGATTGAAAAAAAGATTAAGACTATGTTGGATCATTGCTGTGTTCTTTCTAGCCTAATATTTTTAGTTTTAGGACCATCCCCTATACTTATCTGGAGAGAGGAAGTATAGGTGTATTGGTAAGTGATGGAGTCAGATTCCAGGGTGTAATCTACCTGGATACTGTAGGTTGCAGGAACAAGTTCTAGTTGATAGTGACCTGTTTGATTCGTGGTCGCTGTCTTATTTTGTGAGTTCTCATCAAGCGATTGGGTAATGATAAAACTCATAGGGATATTTGCCATTGTTTCATTGATGTCTTGACGATTATTATTATTGTCATCAAACCAGACTTCTCCCTCTACTTGCACACTTTCAGGTATCAGTGAAATATTTTGTGTAGCGGTTATTCCAGGTTTAATGACAACGGAAAATGTTTGAGTCTCATAACCATTTTTTGTGCCTGTGAGAGTATATTCACCTGGAACAAGGTTTTTGATGGAATAATAGCCCCGTGAATTGGTTTGTGCCGTTGAGGAGCCAAATTGAATTTTGACATCTTTGAGTAATTCATCTATGGTTTCATTGTATTCTTCGTCTCCATCCTTATCCCAAAAGGCGGTTCCTTCGAGGATGCCACGGGGAAGAGTAATATCTAATGTTCTAGAGTAATTGGTGCCGGGTTGACGCATTGCTTCAGCTTCTGATAGGGGAAATAATTGAGGATTTGTGGTACTGTTAAATATAATAGTTTTTAGTGCTGTTTGGCTTTGTCCACTCCCGGGAATAATCGATAACGATATATTTCCCGCAGGCGCAATCAGGTTAAAGTTGCCCTGGTCATCGGTAAGCACTGCATCATGGGAATAACCTGCATAGTCATCAAGAACATGTATTATTGCACTTACCGGCGTACCTTCAGATGTTATTGTTCCATTAATGTAGGCTCCTTCGTAATATTTTGCAATAACAACCGCAGGACATCCTCGGCAGAGGCTGCCTCTTGCAAAGTAATAGGGTGTTTCCTCTGTAATAGGAGAGATATATTTCGGGACAAAATGGCGTAGGCCAGCTGTTGGTTGAACAAGGAAGGAAACATATCCAGAATATTGATATGTGGTAAAATACTGTTCAAACGTAGTACTGTCTATTGCTTCCCCAAGATAGGCTTTATAGACCATGGTGTCAAAAAATGCATCTTTTCGTATGACCTTAGCGCTAATACTTCCCAGGGTCTGCCTTTCGTTCTGGGTCATATTGGTAATTTCATCAGGGGTATATTCACCTCCATACTCATCAACATATACCAATTGAAAATAATCGTCCTCATCTGTAGCATAACCAAAAACACCCTTATCGGCTAAAAATGAAAAAACATTGAAGATATTGATATCATATCCCTCGACGCCATAATAGCGAATTGAATATCCTGTCACATTTTGGATATCATGATATAACCAAGTGAGTTCAGCATCGGTTAACACGTTAAAAATGTTCACAGCATCATGATATATGGCTGTTTCTGCCCTGATGCGATACTCCGTAGATCCATATTGTTCTCCAATAGGGCGACCGTAATATCGTGAATTTTGTACCGGGTCTTCAAGGATGTCTTTAAATAATGTGGCATTATGTTCCCCCAGATATTTTTTCAAAACTTCCATTTCCTCTAACGGAAGTTTACCGCCATTCTCATCTTTTACCGCGTCAAGTATCCGGGTTATTAATACAGACACTGCTCCCTGTTCGTTTGTGGCTGTATGAAAATTACTCGCAGGAGGTATACCTTTTTGGAAGTTATCAGCCACTGTGGGATGACCGCCAATAGCGGATTCATAAAATCCATAGTCCCACCAAGCTATAAAACCTGGTCTGTCCGCAGGAATTAATTCATTATCCTGTTGGTTAAGCCAACTGAGAGCATCAACCCAGTATTCCTCGGTATGTAAACTTAGGCCAAAGGCCCCACCCTCTATATCAAAATCTTGTTTTAAGGTTGACGGAACAGAAGCATCAAATGCCATCCATCCATTAGGAAAGAGAACAAACAGGCCCAGAAAGACAACACCAGCTATATGACGAATTTTTACCGCTTTTTTAAGGCCGTACCATCCTCCACCAATACCCCGGATGGTTTTAACCATTTCAGAAAAATTAATTTTTTCAATCATAACCCAGGTGACCCATCCCGCAAATAGTGCCGTGAGGGGAACTAGATCATTAAGAAATCTGCCAGCAGTTGAAGATAACCATATTTGCACCATAAATACAGTAGCAAGAAACAGATAAGATCTTCGTTTTGTTTTATAGTATCTATAAAGCAGGAACACAAAACCAACCCATCCCAACAGATAAATCACGGGCCCAAGTGACATAACATTTCGACTGAAACCATAGGTGCCTGCCTCAGCTATCGTAAGAGAAACCTTTGACCCATAAATAGGGGTTCCATAGATAATACTGGAAAACCGGGCTAATTGACCCAGGATACCTGTGGTGGCATCCCTGATAACATAGAGGAAAACTGCTGCAGCGCCACCAATGGCAAAAATGGTTGGAAGGGATAGAATCCAAGGTATATTTCGTGATTGTAAATAGAGACAAATACCACTAAACGCTGTTACTATCAAGGCCAAAATTAGTTCTACATTGAGAGCGAAACCAGATATAAAAAGATAAGGAGATGCAATAATAATTCCTGAGAATAAAGCAATGACTGTGGTTCTCGCGGTAGACACCACTGATTTTTTAGTCACAATATCAACCAGCATCTGGACAATTGCATAAACAGCAATAACCGCGTAAATAAAACGTCCTGCCGCCCAAGACATGGAAATAGTAGCCATTGTTGTGCCAGCAAGACATGCATAAATAACGGAGGATTTTGCTTCTTTTGCCCGCAAACTCTTGATGATAAAAAAGAAAGTAAAAGTAAAAAGAAGAAGATTAAATGAATCATGGTCATAAAGTGAATAAGCTGAGCCATGACCCGAGCTTATATGTATAGGGATAAGGGCTGTAAACAACGCAGCGATTATGCCCACTTTTCTCCCAAAGAGTGCGGCACCAATCAAATAGACCGGGATAATAAGCAAGGCGCCATAGAGCGCTGGGAGAATATGCATTGAGTACCCAAGTGCATCTGTTTCCCCTAGAACCGGGGTAAATAACTTACTGGCTCCTACAGTAACCATATTAAAGATCGGAGGCCTTGCTCCTGATCTTCCAAAGGGGTAATTAAGCAAGGGATCATCATCGGTCACAAAAGGATAATGCCCCGTTTCCATAGTTACCTGCACAAGTCTCATGTTATAGTAAGGGTCAGGTCCTGAAAGATAGAATTTTTCCTCAAGGGATGTACCCTCTTCATTAATAGCTACACCTGAGGTATAATTAAAATAGCTATTGAGAAACAAAACCAGCATGAAAATGCCGATAAGTGAAACAACCATCCATTTATTTTTAGATGAGAACAAGCTTTTTTTTTGTCCATTTTTTTTTATTTGACCGGTCTTAAATGGTTTCATGACTAATCCGTAAATGTGAACCTGCATAAATATCTTATTATGGAATATTTAAGGATAAAATATTCTACTAAAAATAAACTGCTTTTAAAACAGATAATAGGATATAGCAATAGACAATGATGTCACGCGATTCCGGGTACCTAGGCACTATTTGTTCCAATGCCGGATTATTGAACCCCATGGTGTAAGCGAAATGTATTAATAAAGTACCCCAATTAAGGGGGAAATGCAAGATGGGGACATCGAAAAAAGAAAAGAAGATTTGCAAAAATGCATAGATAACAGTAAAGCAAAAAGAGACACCCTTAATAAAAAAACCAAGGAATTACGGGAAAAAGGCGATGAATTAAATGCTGAAGTCAAAAAAAATCGAAAAGAAGGTGTGGCCCATAAAAAAAGACGAGATGAAATAAACAAACGTGTAGCAAACATAAAAGAAAAGAGAGAGGAATTACATAAACAATATCGGGATGCACAAAAAAAAATCAGAAAATTAAGAATGAATCTTTTTTCAAAGGATGAAGAATCCTTAGATGATTTAGAGAAAGAAATTGATAAATTAGAATTTAAACAAATGACTCAACAGTTAACTAAAAGAGAAGAAGAAAAACTGGTGGAGCATTTGTCAGATGTATATGAAAAGTTAAGAAAAAGTAAAGAAAAAATGGAGAATTACCCGGACTTGCAAGACGCAATAAAAGAAAAAGATAGATTGAAAGAAAAAGCGGATAAAGAACATAAAAAAATTGAAAAGTTGTCAAGCCAGGCGCAAGAGGAACATAGCCAGATGATTGAAAGTTTTAAAAAATCAGATGAATTATGGAAAAAATTAAATAAGATTCAGAAAGAATTTGTTTTAACACGTCTTGATGCAGATAAGACTCATAAAGAAGTTGTTGCATACATTAAAGAGTTCCGTGAGACAGAAGAAAAAATCAGTGAAAGAAAACATAAGGAAAAAATTGCTGAAAAAAGGAAAGAGCGGGATGAAGTTCAGAAAAAAGCTGATGAGATATTTGAAAGATTTAAAAAAGGTGAAAAACTATCAACTGAGGATTTAATGGTGTTACAAAAAGTTGGCTTAATTTAACTGGTTATCTCTCCCAAGGCATTTTTTTATCAAGATATTTGGTCCAAAAAACAGCATACCTATCATTGATTAATTGTTCATGCTCCAATATTTCAATCTTGTTTACCAAGGGAGTTAAATGTTTCCCAAGATTAACATCCTTAATTTTTTCCCGAAGCATTAACGGTACATCTGTAAATTCCCTTTTGATTTCAATCCACCAGCGACCATCACGTTCAAAAGGCTGAGAGAGTGCATACTTGCTGCCCCGCCATCGTTTTTTAAAAAAAGAAACATGTTCCTTTTTATCACAGGGGGGACCCATATGAAATTTATGAGGAGGAAGCACCATACTTTTTAATTTCAAGAATATGGTAATATAATCATTGACGTGATAGGAAACATCCTCAACCAAAAAATCATACTGGCCACATAGGGCAACAAGGTTTTTACATGCTTTCCGTATTTGGGAATAGAGGATATCTTCAACCAAAAAAGGTTTAGGAATAAGAATACCCACACAGTTTTTCACTTTTTTTTCAATCTTTGCCAATGGCCAAGGAATAACGGGATTAGGAAAAAAAAATTCCATCTTGGGATGCTCTTGATATGCTTGACAAGCCGAGATAAAAATCTGAAATTTTTCTTTGGATAAAGCTGAAGCAACATTTCTTGTCGGGTCAACCGGGTCAATAAAAATTAACGGACCACGAAAAGTACCATGTCTCCCCTTATCTAGATTAAAAAATTCTCCAAAACGCCAGTTTTGACAACTCGACAATAAATTTTTAAATGAATGATAATGAATAATGAACAATTCAGCAAGATAACCAGAAAAACCCCGGATTTTTTCTTCAGCGCCATAGCATTCAATTCCTTGAAGAAATTTTTTGAGAAGACGAACTTCATCTTTTTCATTTTCCTTTAAATGCTGGACGACATAGTTCGTATGAAAAGGGGTCCTATCCACGGCACTAATTTTTTTCGAGGGATGATCAACTTTAAAACAGGGTACTATGTCAACCTGGAATCCCTTGTATGTTCCTCTCACATAGGGATGATTTGCATATTGTATCGTCCATTGTGGCAATGCTTTTTTTCCTATCTGCAGGCCAAATTTTTCCAAATGTTTATAGGGGACCTGGGGATTAAAAAGAATAAATAAATCTATGTCCAGGTTACCTGAAAGGTATGTTCCCTTTGCTATTGAGCCAACGAGCAGGACATCAAAGAGATACGGAACTTTTTTTCTTTGAACTAGAATTTTTTTCTTGATATCATTGGTGATTTGTTGTATGCACTGGTTTTCTTCAGCTGTAGGCTTTATTTTTTTTAAGATTTCTTTTTCGATATCTTTTCTCATATTTTTATTCTAACCAAGTTTTCATAGATGGGTCCTGCCGGTGTTAAGGTGCTCTTTTTTAGAGTGATATGTGTTACCTCAAGAATACCAAAATCACAATCGGTAGTATTAATAATAAATTTTTGCAATCTCTTCTTATCCTCTAGTTTTTTCACCCGTGCGATGGTGATATGGGGTTGTAAATTTTTATCTTTTGGAAAGTCATAATGGGATAGATCATCATTAATTTTTCTGGTGATACGGGAGAGTGGGATAGTGTCTTCATTGGCAATCTTCATGCCAACCCAGATTATTTTGATATAATTAAAATTGGGAAATACTCCAATTCCTTTAAGATTTATTTGAAAGGGTTGTTTCCCCTTTACTGATTGGGTCATCACTTCTTTGATGCACGGGATATAGGATTCATCGGTATCGCCTAAAAATTTTAAGGTCAAGTGGATGTTTTGTGGTTCAACAAGCCGTAAAGAAGGCTCGATTAATTTTAATTTTTTTTCCAATGAAATAAGGCCTTTCAGTGCCCCGATGTCTATGGCAATAAACATTCTTATTTTTACCATTTAAGGGTATCTAACAAAAACTTCAATATTAAAGTATCTTTTTCTCTTCCCATAAATTAGGGGAGATACAGATGATTTGAAAGGTGAAGTTTTAGTAAAATATTTGTGGACGCAAATACCTAATTTTTTATATATTACTTGTTTTATTCAATTAACGTCAATTCTATATGGGGCCCATAGCTTAGCTTGGTTGGAGCACCCGGCTGATAACCGGGAGGTCGAGAGTTCGAATCTCTCTGGGCCCATTAGTTTGCTCATTTTAGAACGTTTTGGAGGATATTAGGGCATCAAAAAAAAGTGAGGATAACCATTGAAGTGTAGCCTGTTAGTAAGAAAAATCTGTAGTTTTAACATTATAGGATACCAAAAAGAAAAAAAAGAAAATAAGGAAAAAGAAAGAGGGCTATTCTTCTTTGCCGCCCCAACGAGAGATATAGATAATCCCAATAACACATACAAGCGTTATAATAATTCCCGTAACTATTGCAATAACGCCATCCATTGCTTTTGCGTCTTCTCCGAGTTGATCTATCACAAGACCGGCCATTGAAAATAGGCCCACGATTATATCTCTCCAAATTAGAGCGATAATAAAACCAAAAGCGGCCCCAATAGCAGCTGCTACTGTATGCTTAACTTCCCCTGTTGTAACTTTTTTTGCCATAAATTCCTCCTCAGTCTAGAATGATGTTTGTCTATTTAAACCTCAGTTATATCTTTTTATCAAAATATGTGTTTATAATACCAAAAATATTTATTCTTGGCACGCGGCAAATATGTAATGTTATCTATTAGATATTGAAAGAGAAATGAGCACATGGAAAGATTTTAAGTACCTCAAGGACATTACACGTAAACAGGGGGGAAACTAGTTGTCAAAAAAAAATATTCTCCTCGGCCAAATCGGGAGCGAGCTTGATCTACTTGACCGGCATGTCAATTTATTAACTATTATTTTGGAAAAGCAACCTATCGGTATCATTAGGCTATCAGAGCTTACCAATACACCTCATCACAAAGTAAGATATTCCCTCCGCATTTTAGAAAAAGAGGGATTGATTGAACCGTCTCCCACTGGCGCTGTGACTACTCAGAAGGCAAAGACTTTTATCGGTGAATTAAAAGAGGTTCTAAAAAGGATTAACCAGAGAATGACAAATTTAGAAAAGTCGTTAAAGCCGCGGTAGCTCAGTTGGGAGAGCGACAGACTGAAGATCTGTAGGTCGAGGGTTCAAATCCCTCCCGCGGCATTTTGAAATTTTTCAAAATATGAAAAATTTTTTTTATAGGAAAAATAGGTGAAAAGATACAATAACTTATTCTCTATTTTTTTTTAGGTCTATGGTACATTAATATAATACGCACAATCATTTTCCCTTATTATTGTAGATAGAAGAAGGAGGGAGTTGATAATTAGTGCTGACTGGTCTAATCAAATGACAAAGTTAAATAACCATAAGGATAATAAATGATAAAAAAAGGAGAGGGGTATGATGGAGGATGTATGGTTGAAAAGGGTTATTCGATATTTAATCTTATATGATTATTTGAATGACGTTGGAGGAAGTATATATCCTTTTAATATTCAGGGGATTGCCAGTAGTAAAAAATTAATTCTTATCACAGCATTTTAGATGACAAAACTAGTTAATTTTTCAATAGCAGATATTTTCACTATCATTAATGGTGTCTTGGGATTGATTGCTATTTTTTTTCTTTTAAGGGAGAGGGTAGATATATCATTTAACTTGATTCTCCTTTCTGTTTTAGCCGATGGGATGGATGGAATAATCGCCAGGAGAATGGGCCACAGTGGAGGGCATTTAGATGAATTAGCTGATGCAATCTCTTTTTCCATAGCTCCTTCAGTGATGATTTATATAGTATCTGATTTACAAATTTTTTTCCGATTAGCCATCTGTTCCATATTTTGTATTTGCGGCATAATCCATCTGATTAGATATTATTTTGGAGAAAAAGACTATTTTATAGGAATAACAACTCCCTCTGCAGCATTGTTTATGATTGTATTGATGTATTTGCAAATTGACTCAGTGATCCTATTTTCTGCAACAATTATCGTATCAACATTGATGATAAGCCCCATTTTATATCCTAAATTAGAGGGGAGATTTGCAATTATTGCTGCAGTTCTAATTTTTCTTTCTTTAATAGTAGGAGAACGATATGGAGGCTTTGCCTTGATTCTCCTTCTTACTGGAGTTATTATTTATATAATCTTTGGACCATTTTATTTAAAAGCAAAGTTTTCTAAACAAAAAATACATTCATATTAAGAAATGGAGCTTATTCCTAAAATTGGGATAACTGGTTTACCAAGGGTTGGAAAGACTGAAGCCTTAATAAAGATAGCCGGGAGGCTAGAAAAGGATTATGTAGTAGGCGGGATGATTACAAAAACAATTAAAGAGAATGGAGAGAGAGTCGGGTTTAAAGTTGTGGATTGGAGAAAACAGGAGGAGAAAATATTTGCCCATATAAACTTAGATTCAATTCATCGCTCGGGTAGATATAATATTGATTTAAAAGCATTAGAAGAGGTGGGTGTTAAAGCTATCGAGGAAGCCGTAGATGATGAATTAGTAGGTATAATCATTATTGATGAAGTGGGAAAAATGGAGCTCATTAGTAAAAAATTTAGAAAAGCTGTCAAAGATGCACTGGATTCTGATAAACCCGTTTTACTGACTCTGCATAAAAAGTCAAGAGATTCCTTGTTGCAGGACATTCGGAACATGGATAATGTTAGAATTTTGGAGATTACTCCAATTAATCGAAATCTCTTACCCTATAAGATAGAAAAGATATTAAAGGAAAACCTTTAATGATTATTAGGGAGGGGAACACCAAAATTTTTGTACCCCGGGATATCAATATTAAAAAAAAAGGTCCTTTACATAAAACACCCTGCTTTTATAATCCTGCCCTCGAAACAGATAGAGATATTTGTGTTCTTTTTTGCCTTTACGCAATTGATTTGGGATATGATAAATTTTTAGATGGAATGGCTGCAACCGGGGTGCGAGGGATCAGAATAGCAAACGAGGCTGGTGGCAAGGTATATATAAATGATTGGGGTGAAAAACAATATAAAATCATTCAAAAGAACATAAAACTCAATGATATATCTGCCTGCATTTCAAAAAAAGATTTACGTATTTTGCTCTTAGAAAAACAAAATTTTGATTATGTCGATATTGACCCCTTTGGATCACCCATTTCTTTTGTTGATTCCGCGGTTCAGGGAGCTAAACGGGATAGTTTTATGGCTTTTACTGCCACGGATAAAGCAACATTATGCGGGGTATATCCACTTGTCTGTAAAAGAAGGTATGATGCAATCCCTTTCCATGGAGACGCCATGAAAGAGATTGGCCTACGAATTCTTATTGGCTCTATAGCTAGGCAGGCGGCTCGCTTTGAATGTGGCATCAAGCCATTACTTTCTTATTCCACAGATCATTATTTTAGAACATATATAAAAATCAGCAGAGGCACAAAAAATGCAAATGAGATGTTAAAAAATATTGGTGGAGCGCGAAAGGAGCAGGGTACGTGGAGATTAGGGAAAAATATCTTTTCCATTGGGCCTTTGTGGATTGGGGATTTAGATAATAAAAGAATTATAAAGGAACTCATTAAAAGGGCTCAAACAAAAAGATTAGGTAAACGATGGGAACTTGATATGATCTTAAAAAATCTAGAATTAGAAGCCGATGCACCACCCCTTTATTACGAGACCGACAGGATAGCTTCCAAACTCCATACATGTCAACCAAAAATGTCAGGCATTATACAAGCCTTGAGGGATGAAGGGTTTCAAGCCTATAAAACCCATTTCACCCAAAAGGGCATAAAAACAGATGCACCCTATAGCCACATAAAAAAAATTTTTATTCATCTATAGAAACTTGTCTTAATGTTCATCTATCCACCTAAATAGTTTTAAGTATAACTATTTGTTTAATATAAAACAAGTGATGGGGACGGGAGGAATATGCGTGTTGATGATGTGGTAGAAAAAGTTGATAAAAATGGCGTCAAGTTTATTCGCCTTCAATTTGTAGACATATTGGGAAATCCAAAAAATATCGTTATTCCTGAAAAAAAACTGGAAGGGGCCTTCGAAGACGGGGTTTTATTTGATGGATCTTCAATTGCGGGATATGCTACTATTGAAGAATCAGATTATATAGCCATACCTGACCCTGCAAGTTTTGTTATTCTACCCTCAGTTATTGCCTTGCCTCCCGTGGCTAAACTTAATTGCAACATTTTTAACCACGAGGGAAAACGTTATATCGGCGATCCTAAATATGTCTTGGAAAGAATAGTGAAAAAAGCAAATACACATATACTGGTGGCTGGACCAGAATGTGAATTCTTTTTGTTTAAAAAGGATCAGGAAAACCCTACTTTGATCCCAAATGATTCCGCAGGTTATTTTGACCTTTCCCATATCGATTTGGCAGAAAATGTGCGCGCAGATATATCCTTAGCATTACAGCAATTAGGTATAGAGGTGCATTCCTCACATCATGAGGTTGGAAACGGGCAACACGAAATCGATATTCATCATTCTGATGCTCTTACCATAGCAGATTGGGTGATCACACTTAAGTACGTGGTCAAAGTAGTAGCATCACGTCATAATTTATATGCTTCATTTATGCCAAAGCCAATTTATGGAGCCGCGGGAAATGGTATGCATATTCATTTATCTTTAGAGAATAAGAAAGGAGATAATATTTTTTATGACCCCGATAGCGAAGATGGAGTAAGCAAACTGGGAAAAAATTTTATTGCAGGAATCATAAAATACATTAAAGAAATGACTGCAATCCTAAACCCAACGGTCAATTCCTATAAACGTTTGGTACCGGGATATGAGGCACCTACCTATATTTCATGGGCTGATAGGAATAGGAGTGCTTTGGTGCGAATTCCAGCTGAAAGGAAAAAGGGGACAAGATGTGAACTTCGTTCACCAGATTCATCAGGGAATCCCTATCTTCAATTTGCAGTTATCCTTGCCGCTGGCCTTCAGGGAATAAAAGAAAAACTGCAGCCACCTGAAAAAATTGAAGAAGATCTTTATTCATTGGATTTGCAAAAAAGACAAAAATTAGGGATAGGAAATTTACCGGATAATTTACATCATGCCCTTGCTTTAATGGAAGAAAGTAAACTAATTCGAGATACATTAGGGGAACATATTTTCCATCATTTCCTTTACATAAAAAAAATGGAGTGGGAAGAGTATAAACAACAGGTAACCAAGTGGGAAACCGATCACTATCTTCCATTACTCTAATTTAATACATACAGAATCAATATTTTAGATAAATGAACAGAATGTGTAGTGCAAGACTATTTTCTGTCTATAATAGGGTAACGTTTTTATCATTGATGGGCAAGATTATATTTTTTTACCATTAAACCTTTAAAATATAAAACTTCTATTATGACAAGATTGTTAATTTTTTTTTGGGTTTCTTCAATAGCACCATTTTTGGGTTCCAACCAAACATCTAGGGATTAATCTAATTACCTCAATTACTTTTATGGTTTCATTAAATTGAATCTTTTTTTGTTCATAAAAAAACCTATTATAAAAAAATGTTTTGAATGTAAAGCTGTAGCAACCATTGCAAAAAAAAAAATATGAATGGAATGACAAACCAATATGTGCTCTATTTTTTTTTACATTGACCCGATATTACACTATTAAAATCCTCAAATTTTTTTTTATTTTATACGATATACTTTTGCACCATAACTTTACCATTGATTTCAGGATTGATAAACCATACCGGTTTATTTACGGTCTGCCACATATGGGATGTACCCTTCACAACAATGCCATCAAAACCTATTTTTTTAACTTTTTCCAGTGTTTTACTGAATTCATCTTTTGTTGCCAAATAGATTTCTTCAGTACACATCTCTCGTATCTCTTTGAGGTAATTATCATCTATAATTTTCCAGACCAGAGTTATACGATGCACACCCGAAATAAACAGATCCATAACATCCCCTGGAGTCCGGGGGGCAGAATCAACCCAAAAAGAAACTTTTCGGGAATAGGAGCGATAAATATCCAAATGGGCACGGTTTTTGCGATAACCATCAATATCCACAATATAAACCTGGCCATATTCTTGTGTCAAATCACGAAATACCTGGATGATGGATTCTTTGCACCGAATCCACTTGTCTTCTAAGGATGTATATAGCCTGCCAGCTTTTAAATAAAGCAACGGAATAGTATCCATTGACGGATGAATGACCGTTTTAATAAAAAACTATTGTTAATAAAAAAAAATGAGGACTCTAAAAATTAATATGTAACCCTACAACGAGAAAGAACATTTTTTTATATAAAAAAATTCCATTGGTCATCGATTAAGCCCACCATTCCTCCCTAAA
>DAQA01000014.1 GCA_002502685.1 Euryarchaeota archaeon UBA202 | reverse complement strand
ATTCATGCCGGAGAGGATGTCACGTGATTAGTCAACTGATAAAATGGATGTTTTTACCCTAGAAAATGAAGTGTCGGGAAAGGGAATGTGGACATAGACATTTTTCTCACAGTAAAATCGACGATTTACGGAGAGAACGCACTGGCAGAATGTAGTACGGATTGTATGGATTTTTTTTTTTGGGGGGGGGAGAAAAAGTATTAGATTTTTGTAATTTTTCGTGGGGGATAAAAGTGAAAAGAGATTAAAAAATAAAAGTGGGGAAGGAAGAATTTTATTTATGGAGGCTCTACTTCCATGAGTTCAAAAAAGTTAAAATAATTCACCGGTTCGTAACAGGCCCTTGTATCAGAGCTAGCAAATGAAATAACCATACCGCCTGTCTCTGGGCAAATCACCCATTGGCATAAGCACTGATAGGATCCACCTATTGTCGTTGCTAATAACATCCAAAAATCTGTTTCGCCAGTATATTCCTCACGCAGTGTAGTCATGATACTGTTTACATCCAAAGTCCCGTAATATTTCTCGATTTGATTACTGAGAGCACGATAATGAATCCAGGGAAATATCATATATGATTTACCAGTTAAGGCATCCCATACAGCTCTTATACCACTTGGATCGTAACGGATTCTTCCCAATTCTACAGCTGCACATTCTGGATCGATATATCCTGGTGTTCTCCGTGTTACATCTCCAATCTGCCAGAATGGATCTGTGCCTTCAACAGGATCGTTCCACGTTCCCACATAGGAAATATTAGCAGTTTGATCAAGAGCATAGCCGACAGGAACGTTAGCGTCTGATAGGATAAAATTTGTGCCACATGTCCTATTTGAAGTCAAGATAGCAAGGGCATCCTCACCTGTAGCACAACGGTCAAGAACCATTCTCATACGAAAAGCGGGGCTGATTCCCTGATAGGTAATATCTCCCGTCAAGCATGTATTTTCCCCAATGACGATACCTTTCTCATTAACTCCATTCCAACTAGTAACAGCTCCAGGATTTTCAGGTGCTGACAAAGATGCATATCCAACCTCAGGAGTACGAACAATCAAAATCATGTTTTCCTGAAGAGGTGTCCCTGTCTCAGGATCCAACAAATAAAGATTCCAATCCCAGCTTCGCACATGCAGAAGTTTCCCATCTATGGTTGCATCCCCCCAGAAAGCTATTTCACAACACGCTTCTGCAAACACAATATTAAGCAATGCAGGCATCGTATTAATTACCATAACATCTTCTAAAGACATGTCTGCACCTTCGGCCATTCCCTGCATCTCCTCTTTATATTCAGGGGGTAAATGATCGTTCATAATGTTTCCTATCTCCAAAATCTTTTCATAAGGGAAACCATGATCATCAAAAAATACTAATTGGGTTCTCATACTTTCCCGTATCTCATCTTTTAGCAGAAAACCGTGTTGGTAGCCCATGTCATAGTAGGAACCATTGAGATGAAGTATTTTAACATCATTTCGTTCCTCAAGCCAGCCTCCATTTAAATTTGAAGTAATACTATATCTATTCGTTATGTCAATGTTTTTTATTTCGCTAGTGGCTATAGATAGGTGAATCAAAAAAATAGTGGCTACCAATAAACACAATACTATTTTTCTCCACACATTCTTCATAGTATTAAGCCTCCAATAATAGATAAAATAGGTTAATAGTATAAATTGGTGTCGGGGGCGGGATTTGAAACCTGACATTTTTCTCACCGGAAAGCGTCACTTTACGACGATAACTGACTGACACAGTGTAGCACGGGTTGTGTGGATTTGGTGGCAAAATAACCATAAAAATAATGGAAAAAGGGACAAGGGATAATGTGGGGTGAAACACCAAAAATTATTAAAAACCCTGGAGCAATATAGTTTGGAGAGAGGCGACAAGAATTTTCCTAGAGGAAGGTTTCTTGTTTGATGGGTTGGTGTTAAGGGATACCTCTCTTTTTTGAGAGGTGTGTTATAGAATAATAATTCTCCTCCTTACCTCTGCCCTAGGTGCTTTCCACAGAGGGAATTAATCTTGTTTGTCTCTCTCGCTTATTGTTTCAAGAATAAACAGGGGTAGGTTCTTTTGGTTAGCTGTGTGACTAGCCAAATAAAAAGGTTGTTTTTCTCCCTATAAAAAAAATTAGTGCCGGGGGCGAGATTTGAACCCGGACATTTTTCTCAAAGGATATCTACGATTTACGACGAGAACACATTGGCACACAGTATAGCACAGATTTGGTGATAAATAAAAATTATCCTCAAAAAGATGTGTGGATTTCATTCCTCGGGGGCTATGATGCCCTTTATTTTATTATTCTAACAAGTTTTTACTTTCAAGGCAAAGACTATTAATTAGTAAATGATGTAAGTAAGTAAGGTGAGATTAAAAACAAAAATGAGAGTTTTCTTCCAAAATTTTCCATTTTTTACATCAAAAGCCCCTCCCTCAATTGAAATAAGGTGTGTATATGCGGCCTAATAACTATCAATTGCTAGATTTGAAAGCCGAGTATGAGATTCTACAAGCCATTGAGAATAATGGGGGAAAAATTAGTAGAAATAAACTACATGAGGTGACAGATAAAACTTATAAAACTTTGGATACTATTATAGAAAAATTGGAGGAAAATAATGAGATTATCTTTATGGGGAATAAATCTGGTAAACAAAAAAAAAATAAGAGATGGAAGATGGCGGAGATTACACGGAAAGGGAAAAGTAAATTAGACCGATAAAGTAACTTTTGTAATGACACCTTTTTCTGCCACAATTCCCAGTAGAATAATGGGGTGTGTTACCCCGAAGGATCACCTCAAAAAATCTTTGCTGGTCATTTAGGGTAGTCTTTTTCAATTCTCTAAACTTTAAGTCCCTCCTATCAATAGGAAGCCACACTACTATTGGTAGGCGAAAGAACGATAATTTCTGTTTTTCAACACCCTATTCTTTTTTTGAAAAATCCTGATAAAAGGAACCTGATTAAAATTGGGTATATCAGCCCGATTGATTTCTAAGTGGTCATCGCTTTGCACTCGCCGAAAGTTATCATGATCACGTGCGGTGAGAAGCGTAACTGCTTCTCCGCTTTCCCCAGCACGTGCCGTTCGACCTATCCGGTGGATGTATTCCTTTGGTGTTTTCGGTACATCATAATTGTAGATATGGGTGACATTTTTAATGTCAAGCCCTCGAGCGGCCACATCCGTTGCAACAAGAACATTTGTTTGGCTGTTCTTTAAAGCATAGAGTGATTTTTGTCGTTCTCGTTGGCTCATTCCTCCATGGATTGCAGAAGCATTAATTCTTTGGTGCTTGAGGTTTTTGGTGAGTATATCTGATTCTTTTCTTGTTGCACAGAATACTATGGCAAGCCCGGGTGTATTGTTTCTGAGTAGATGCACAAGGAGGGAGAACTTGTGTTTTCTTTCATATATATCATAATAAATTTGTTTTAACTTGGTTTTGTCAACATGTTTTTGAGTTTTCAAGATAATAGGGTGATTAAGGTGTTTTTTAAGAGTCCTGTGCAGAGTATCGTCTATAGTGGCACTGAACATGAGCGTTTGCCTGTTTTTTGGTACGTGCCGAATGATGTCTTCAACATCTTTTATAAATCCCATGTCTAGCATGCGGTCAGTTTCGTCGAGCACAAGGAATCTGGCATGTGTGAAATTGATGGTTTTTCTATTAAGATGGTCAAGTATTCGACCTGGGGTACCAACAATTATATCAGATGTGTGTATGCTTTTTATCTGTGGTTTTATGTCCACGCCTCCATATATACTGGTTGTCTTGATGTATAGGGGCTTTCCGAATGTCTGGAAAACATCCGTTACTTGCATACACAGTTCCCTAGTTGGTGTAAGCACGAGTGCTTGTATCCCTTTTCCCGTGACGATTTTGTCTAGCAGGGGTAGACTAAAAGCCAATGTCTTCCCTGAGCCAGTTTCGGCCTGCCCTACGACATCTTTTCCTTTATAGATTGGAGGGATACATTTTTCTTGGATAAGCGTAAGTTCATTGAATCCAAGGTCAGTCAGATGCTCGAGAAGTTTGGCGTTCATAGTAAGGTTCTTAAATTTCATTTTTTTACTTCCTGGATTATTTTATCCTATTTTTTAAAAGATAACAACAAAAAAATTTCTATAAATATAATAAAACCAATTATGAAACTCTTGTTTTTTATCTCTTTATATGGACTGTCATTAGTTACTCCTTTAAATATATATCTATTCTTTTAGCAGAAGTATGGTAAAAAAATGGAGGAAACATTGGTTTTATCAAGAGAAAACAAAGTGAGATGATTCAAATAAGATGGTATCTCTTGGCCTAGATGGCCATCACCACTGTTTTTTCTTGTCGCATATCGTCGCTTTTAGATAATAATGCCCTGGGAAACGCTAGCAGTGTAGTATAGGATTTGGTGGCAAAAAGAAACTGAATTGGTGAAAATATTGATAGTGGATAGAGTATATTAGAGACTTAGATGCCAATGATTTCTATAGTTTTATGAATCTTAAATGTTCGGTTAATGGCAAAACTTACTTTTTCTTTTTTAACCTATTCTGGATTTTTATACTAGTTAATTCCTTGAGGGCATCTGAGGCAATCCATTTTGCTGTTTTTGATTCAGTCTTCAATAATTGTTTTGATAGTTTTACCATCTGCGTATTAAGATTTTTGTTGCGTTTGCCAATATTCCGCAATGCCCAATTGACAGCTTTTTTAACATAGTTTCGTTCATCACATGAATGTTTCTCAATTAGGGGTATGAATTGTTCAAATTGTTCATCCGATGCTTCCTTATCATGAACCGTAAGCCCAGCGATTAATGCGAACGCTCCCCGTTTTATAAATTCATCATGATGTTCAGCCCACTCAAAAACCTTTGTCCATGCCAGAGGAATCAAATCAAATAAACTGGTGCAGGCTTGGTCGCATATGTCCCAAGAGTCAAAATCTTTTGCCCAGGAATCCATTTGCTTTCCTGTAACCTCCGAAGGATTGTCTATAAAACAAGCTAAGAGGCGTGCATCATGGATACCAGTTCTCCATAATTTTAAAGCAAGAGTGTGCTCTTGACCAATTTCCTTTGCGATTTCCCTCAATTTATAAATTGAAATGCCAAGATTATTCTTAGGATTGATGCCATAACGTGCCATTCCCTTTACAGCTTCAGGATTTGACAGAGATTTCAATTTGGTCAAAATTTCATCAACGTCCATGTTTTATTATACATGGGTTATTGGTATTTTAATCATCCTCGTTCAGGTTGCTAAGATGTACTAAACCAATAGTGGTCCATTGTGTAGTGTCGGGGGCAGGGTATTGAAATTGTTTTTACTAACAAATAAACCTGGTTTTTTTAATTATGAAATAATAAAAAT
>DAQA01000034.1 GCA_002502685.1 Euryarchaeota archaeon UBA202 | reverse complement strand
TCATTATGCACCTAGCAATAGTACCTTATTATAGTGAAATACAGGGGGATAATCTCCCCCAAAGCGATGGAACCTATCAATTAATCAGAGTAAATCATCTCAATTGGACATGTGCATTGTGCAAAATCATTTGTTGCAATCTTAATAATCTAGGGGTGAATACATATAATTGTAGCACCGATGGAAACATCATTACTTATATAGGGTCCTGTGAAAAAATGACCTATATTGGTGCTGTGCATTACAACTTCATTGGCATTGCTCTTGGTTTCACCATTTGTATTTAATTAATCTTTTCCTTGAACCAATTTAGCTTATTAGTTTGTCTTGCCATCTTTTTTGTCAAGCTGAGTACACAAAATATTTATTAAAGACAAAATGGATAATAGCATGAGAGGAATGAGACTTAAAATGGGGGGAGAATAATAATTATTTGGATGCCTCCGAATGTTTTTTTTTATTGTTATCCCCTCCCCTACCTCTCACTCTTTTTTTTGACCCTTTTCCTTTAAAAAATACCTAGCTAATAAAAAAATATAGAAATATAGGTAAGGGTAAGGAAGGAAAAAAATATGAATGCTGGACATGTAATTTTAGCCATATTCTTGTGGTTATGTATCCCAACAGTTTTTTTCTTTAAATCCCTGTTTGGCAAATTAAAATTTAATCCTTTTCTAGCCATTTTGCTTGGCTTTGGTGCCTCCAATACTGTTGTTCATTCTTGGTTTGGTGGCTTTACTTTCTGGGAAAAAAAAGAACACTATAGGGTGATAGAAACAAGCAAGCCTGATAGATTATGCCTTCAATGTATACGGGTTATCCCCTTTGATGCAAATATATGTCACCATTGTGGCAAATCACTGTATACAAATGATAAAAAAACCCCACAGCCACCAGCCACTGTTGAAGAATTGATAGAAAATACTGAGGTTGATAGACTAATAAATAAAATACATCAAGGAAATTATCGAAAAAGACGTGATCCCATTAAAGCTCTTGGCACTCTTGGAGATAAAAAAGCAGGAAAACCACTTTTAGATAATATACATGAAAAACCAAGAGATGAGAGCACAGTTCCTCTTATATTAAATGCGTTGGGAAAAATTGGTGATTCATGCACAATAGCGCATTTGGTTGTTATCCAAAAAAATGCTTATAAGTATCTTGACAAATATTTTTCTAAAACAACACTCAATTACTGAGCTCTGCAGAAAAATTTCAAGAGCCTGTAAAGAATAAAGGTAAAAAGTAAGTTTTTTTTATCTCTGTTCTTTCATTTTGTGTCTCTATATCCTATGTTGAATCTGTCCAAACCAATCCTTTTTTTTTTACACCTAGGCATATATTTTTAAATTGGTTCCTATTTTCCCCACCCATGATAACGGGAAAAGAGAACAAGGCAAACATTATTTCTGCTATTCCCGGGAAAAATGCAAAAAAAATAGTGGCACGGGATAACAAAGTACTTGCCACAACAACAAAATTAGCACCAGTCACGGTAAAGAATGCAAAAGGCGCTGTTTTTGAGGATGTAGATGGCAATGTTTTTTTGGATTTCACCTCCGGAGTGGGTGTTGTCAATACTGGTCATTGTCATCCCCTTGTTGTAAAGGCTGTTCAAAAGCAGGCGGCAGAGGTAATGCATTTTGCGGGAACAGATTTTTATTATGATGTACAGGTCTCTCTAGCAGAGAAAATCAATGATATCATCCCCATAAATGATAAGGTAAAAATCTATTTTGGAAATAGCGGAACCGAGGCTGTAGAGGCTGCTATAAAATTGGTACGTTGGTCCACCAAACGCAAACTTTTTCTTTCCTTCATGGGAGCCTTTCATGGTAGAACAATGGGTTCATTATCATTGACTGCCAGCAAATCGCTTCATCAAAAGAATTATTTTCCAAGCATGCCAGGTGTCTTTCATGTTCCCTATCCAAATCCCTATCGCAATCCCTTTGGGATAGACGGATATGAAGACCCTCAGGCATTGACCAATGCCACTCTTGATTTTATGGAATATATGTTTGAAAAATATGTTCCCCCTGAGGAGGTAGGCGCTATTTTTTTTGAGTCAGTACAAGGAGAAGGCGGATATATTGTCCCCCCGAAAGATTTTGCGCAAAAACTAAAAAAAATGACTGAGGAACATGGTATCTTGCTTGTTGATGATGAAATACAAGCAGGTTTTGGACGAACAGGAAAAATGTTTGCCATCCAGCATTGGAACACGGAACCTGACATTGTGACAATCGCGAAAGGCATGGGATCGGGTATGCCTATTGGAGCGTGTGTTTTTCGAGCTAAATATGATTTTGATACCGATGGCGCTCATTCAACAACCTTTGGGGGAAATTTAGTGGCGTGCGCTGCATCTCTTGCTACTATCAATGTTATTGAAAAGGAACATCTTTTGGATAATGCAGTCAAGATGGGTTCCCATTTAGGAAAAAGATTAGGGGAGTTCAAAGAAACCTATCAGCAAATTGGGGATGCGCGTGGTGTGGGATTGATGCAGGCGACAGAATTTGTTTATGGGGGGAAAAAACCTGCCAAGGATCTTCGTGATAAAATTATTAAAAATGCATACCGGAAGGGTTTGTTAATTCTCCCCTGTGGTATTTCAGCAATACGATATATTCCTCCTTTGATCATAAATCGGGAGCAATTAGATCACGGATTGGATATTTTGGAGGGTGCTATCAGGGAATCTCTCTAATTAGTT
The DNA here is from genome assembly GCA_002502685.1 of Euryarchaeota archaeon UBA202. GTDB lineage: Archaea > Thermoplasmatota > E2 > UBA202 > UBA202 > UBA202. The sequence goes on along the minus strand of DAQA01000034.1, from coordinate 30,290 downwards.
TTTTTTTGTCCAATGGCATAAAATTGGGGGAAAAAGTCAAACTGTACGTTGTCTTCAATGCTTGTGAGAAATTCACTTTCCCATTTTTTTATCTCATCAGTGGATAGACCACTATTTTGTAGGGCCGACCAGTAGAATTTTTTGGATATGAGATAAGATGCTTTGTCTTCTTCACAACTCCATATCCTCTGGTTCCCTAATCCAACATGGGTTTTTAGTCCTGCCTTGACAAAAAACTTTCGAAGTTTCCTTCCGATATGAGGATCACCACCCCTTTTTTGTATTGCTTTACCGGCAAAAATTCGGTCAATTTTTTTATTCTCGGACCAATGGATTTTTCCACCGAAATCTGGTTCAAGAGAAGCTACGACTTTTCCCCCTTTTTTTACCACGCGTGTCATCTCATTGACTACCTGTTGTGGATTGGATGCCCACATCAGGACGAGGTTGCACATAGCTATGTCAAATATCTCATTTTTGAAGGGTAACTGTTGTGCATCACCAATCCATAATTCTACATCCAATCCTTGCAGTACTTTTTTGGCATTTTCAATCATGTCTGGTGAATCATCAATAGCAAAGACTTGTCCATTGGTGTGATTGGCAATATCTTTTGTCACTCCCCCCGGGCCGCACCCCACATCTAATATGTATGTTGCATTTTTTAATCCTGCCTTCATATATATGGGGTGCCTCTCCTCTGCCGTCTCCAATGTTTGCTGCTCTAATTTTTTAATAAATGTATGTAATTCCTGCTGTGATCGTCCATGTGGCATTTATTGGATAAAGTATTGTAATAGATAAGTTTTTATGGTAATTTTTCCATTTTTTTTTGGCTGGATTAGAACTATTATGAGAGAACATTTATTATCTTCTTTTTCCCTTATTGTTCTTAATATTCATATAGGTCCTTTTAGTTATATTGATGGAAATGATTGTAATAGTCATCTCAAAAAAGGACGTGGCGAGTGTCAATATCGGCCGTGCATTATTAACACATGATGGATGGCATGAAAAAGGAGATTTTCAACATGAAATTGTTTATAGTAATGGATCCCTGTATCTTGTCACCATTGAGGATTTGCATTTGCGCCATGATCATATCGATCAAAAAATAAGAAAAGACTTAAAAATTGTGCCTAGTGTGATTATTTTTGCATCCCGTCATAAATCACGCTCACAAAAAAAAACCCTCTCGGTTCACCCCATAGGAAATTATGGAGAGGCCCTTTATGGAGGGAAGCATCATATCCTTGTTCCCTCAGCTCCCATTCTTATGACTGGGGCATTACGAAAATTGCATGCAAAAAAAATGTCACATGAATTATGTTATGATGTGTGTTACGAGGTCACTCATCATGGCCCCTATCTTTCTACCCCCACCTTTTTTATCGAAATTGGTAGTTCAGCACCGGAATGGAACAATGAAACAGTCGCCCAGGTTATCGCAGAGGTCCTTTTAGAGATATCACACTGCAGTAATAAAAAAGATGAGATAGCCATTGGCATAGGTGGCGGACATTATGCACCCCGTTTTACAGATATCGCTCTTACAAAAAAACTGGCCTTTGGCCATATGGTCCCTGTTTATCATCAGGATTGTTTAAATGAGTCAATGATCGACCAGTTGATTTCATCAACTCTCAATGTAAAGACTGTCTATTTTCATGGCAAGACAACTAGCAGTGTGAAAACATTTTTTGAAGAGAAAGGATTAAGGATCGGTTAAGTGTCTGGTATCCATAATAAACAGTCCATATGTCTCTGTATATGGCATAGAGTTGTATTAGTAAAATGTGATTGAACTGGGATACCCTTCTCCATAGAGAAATGATACCATGGTTGTATTCAATATCCATGCAGAAGGAGCCCATCCAATAAAATATAAATCAATGGATGTCACCTCTCCGCCATTAAAATTTTCTGCTGCCTCGATTCGTCGTTCCTTATTGAAACGCAACAGCTTGATTTTAAAATCCATTGTGTCAATTTCATTTCCTTGTTTATCCTTGGCTACAAGATAAGCCTTTACCAGGGCTAGAGGGGACTTTATCCACAGGACAGCACTCCAATCACCTGGTTTTACATCAAGAGAATTTTCAAGAGTAAACGAGTGGCTATCAGACTGGGTTGGCTTTATCTGGAAAGCATCTTCACCGGGAGTGGGAATGGTTGAGAATATTTTGTTTGATGAAAAATAAAATGTTCCCCCGGTTTTTTTGGTCACCGTTATATCCTTTGTGGTCCTATTTATTAGATTGTCATCATCAGTGACGGTAAGGGTGACGCTATATTTTCCTTCGCTCCCATATAGGTGGGTTACTAACTCTCCCTCACTGGTTCTATTATCTCCAAAATCCCATTGGTGTCTGATAATCAGTCCGTCAGAATCCTCTGCAGGGGATGCATCAAATGTGATTTCTTGATTAACACTAGGATAAAGGGGAGAATAGGTAAAATCAGCAACGGGGTAACTTTCTGTTATTTCTTCAGTGTCATTGTCTAGGCATCCTGTAAGCATATTTGCTAACAGTATGGCCCCTATTGCAAAAATGATGCTTTTTTTCATCCCGGATTAAAAGGAAGTTTGCTTATTTAAAAATATTGGCAAAATAACTATCTTTTGTAAAGGTAAAAAGAATTATGGTTTAGAAGTGAAAAAGGTTACTTTAGGTAAAGAATAAAAAGGAGTATTGTGTTTTAATTAATAACAGAAAAATTTAATGAATCGGTGCACTCAATCCTGATTTACTTTCGGACTATATATTTCATTGATTGCCAGTTTAAAATTGGCCATTTCTGGCCACAAAAATGTGAGGTGAATGTGATATGGTTTCTCAGTTACAAATTGAGATGAGAAGACAAAAAGTCAAAGAAATGCTTGTGAAGGGTATTCCCATTGTCAGGATAGCTCAAGATTTAGGTTTACATCGGCATACTATACAAAATGATATAAAGATTATTAAAGAAGAATTCAAGGGAAAAATGCATGTGGATACATTTTGGGATTTTTTTGCAGAAATGGAGATGAAGAGAGCCATCCTTGAGAGATATTACTGGGATATTTATGGGAAAGCTGTTAACTGCGGGATGAAATCTATTGCCCTACGAGATATCTGGCGTTTAAACAAGGATTGGATGGACTTACTGGGTAAACTGGGTATCATAGAAAAGTTTATTAGTTCTTATAATCCAATTGAAGAACAGAGAAATCAAGTGGATGTACAAAGGCTAATAGAAAATATTAAAAAGAGAGCTGAGGCTGAGGAGAAAGAGGAAAAGGCACGTGAGGAAGAGCTCGCTAAATTAAAAATGGAGGTTGCACGATTGAAAAAAGAAAGAAATCAACTACAAATACAAGAAAAAACGATTGGTTAACACAATCATTCTATAGATTAGTACTAATTTTAGCTTATTTAGTATATATTTAGCAATAAAATTTTGGAATAGTAAGGTTAATAAGATGCTTTTTTATTCTTGACCGTTATGACTAATACTTTAAAGGAACGAAATGTGGTCTTGGTTTATGTTTTAGGAATTATCACACTTGGTGTTTATTTTATTTATTGGTTTGTTAAAACCAAACAGGAGATTAATGAAAATTTTGGTGCATCTATTCCAACCTGTTGGCTGTTGGTTATTCCCATTGCTAATATTTATTGGATGTTTAAGTATGCAGAAGCATATTCTCTCTATGTTAAGCGGGATAATAATACGGTTCTTTGGGCGTTACTTTTTATCTTAGTTGGTGTTATCACGCCTGCGTTGGTGCAAATTGAGTTGAATAAGTATGTTGGAAAACCTGTCCCTGAGCGTTCTGGTTCTATAAGTACAGGTCAACAAACTGATAGGATTTGTCCTCATTGTGGGCGTCCTATCCCTATGGATTCATACTTATGTCCCTATTGTGGTAAAGATTTTAGACCCTCTAAAAGTATGAAAAAATAGTTAGATATCAGTTCGTGTTATTGCTAGGTTTTTAGTGCATCTGTTTAGGCTTGAGTAGTATCATTATAAATGTGGGTTTGTTGTTATACATATGGTATGTCTTCTGTGTAGCTATATCTTTTTTTTATTGTAAAGATGGTGTGTCATTTCTTTATGGGTCAGGCACTGGACCGGATAAAAAAAGATAGTGGGGCATTATAGCCCCCTTTGAGATAGAGACCCACACACATTGGTGGGTATTGCTTTCTTTTGCCATGCCCGACAATAATGGCAAAAATACGCAAATTGTTTCGTTGATTATATCGACGATAATTTCGAGGATTTGCTGGGAGATTTTGTAGGTTTATTGGCAAAATAACTTCGTGCCTCTCCAACAGTGAATAATGATCCGGTGACACAAATTAAATCATTTTTTGTTGCAAGACCACGGGCGATTTCCAATGCCTTTGATATATTTTTTTCGGGTATTATGACTTTGCGTGTAGATATTATTTTTTGTGCAATATCCGTTAATTGATCAATAGGGCACGCCCGTGGGTTTGATGACTCGGTTAAGATAAAGTAGTCCCCTATAATAGCAAGATGATAGATTATGGCGGGGATATCTTTGTCTTTAAGTATTCCCAACACGAAAATAAGCCGGTGGAAGTGAAAATGAGACAGTAATGTTTTTTTTAATTGTTCCATGGCGGCGGGATTATGTGCTCCATCAAGAAGAATCAGGGGATTGTGGGCAATAATTTCCATTCTTCCCGGTAACTTTGTTTTATGGATGCCTTCTAAAATAGACTTTTTTGAAAGTTTAAGGCATTCACCTGCGGCTATTGCAAGAGCGATATTTTCCCCCTGATGATCTCCCATCATCACTGTTCTGGCATCATAGTTATTGCATGCTGTAACACTAAAATGATACGGCTCAACACTTCGCCAGGTTACATCTTTCCCAATGACAATTATGGAGGTATCTCTTTCTTGAGCAATTTTTTTTATAACAGATAACGCTGGCTCCACAGCCGCTGTTATCACAGGTGCCTGTTTTATCACTCCTGCTTTTTCCCCCGCGATTTCCTCAATGGTATCTCCTAGTACATCACCATGTTCCCGGGTGACATTGGTAATTATGGATAGTGCTGGATTGACTATATTTGTGGCATCAAGCCGTCCCCCCAGCCCGGTTTCAATTACGGCAAACATAACCTTGTGATGATGAAAATATAATAGTGCCAGTGCGGTCACCACCTCAAAAAAAGTAGCGGATATATTATGTCTCTCCATTGCTGATTTAACTCTGGTGACATACCTTTCAATATCCCGGTTGGAAATAGGCACGTTATTGATCATGATACGTTCAGAGAAGTCCTGAAGATGTGGGGAAGTATAGACACCGGTTTTATAACCCTCCTCCAGCAGCATGTTTCCTATAAGATAAGAAACAGTGCTTTTTCCATTAGTTCCCGCGATATGAACACTGGTAAAGGAGCATTGAGGATTCCCCAGTGCTTTAATCAAAAGCGAAATACGTTCCAGCCCCAGGTTCATCCCAAGTTTTTCTAGATTATTTAGCCATGCCGCTATTGTCATTTAGCACCCTTTTTAGTATCCTTCAGAATACAATACATTGGGCAATGTGGGATATTTTTCTTTCCATGAATCCCCGGGAAGAATCAATACCTGTCTTCTTTGTATAATCAATCTTTTTTGAGAGAAAAGATCAACGGTACGAGGTAAAATCTGATGCTCCACCTCCAATATACGGTTGGCTAATCTCTCTCGATCATCATCGGGCGCTATGGCAAGTGCTGCCTGTAAAATTATGGGGCCATGATCAGGTTTTTCATCCATGAAATGAGTCGTGCATCCAGTAATTTTGGCACCATATCGAAGTGCATCATCTTGCCCATCAGTTCCCTTAAAAGATGGTAATAATGCGGGATGAATATTGATTAGTTTCCCATACCATTTTTTCACAAACCATTGGGATATAATACGCATATAGCCAGCACCCACCACTAGATTAACATCATAATCAACCAACAATTGATCTATGTCTTTGTCCTGATGGGGTCCCACACCAGAAAATACGGCAGGTATCCCCTGTTTTTGTGCACGTTTTAATGCATAGGTATTCTTTTTATCACTAATCACTACAACAATTTCACCATTGATTTTTTTTTCACAGGAGGCATCAATTAATGATTGAAGGTCAGTCCCATGTCCTGATGCCAGTACTCCAACCCTAATCATCTCATTAGAAATAGACAAAACATATATGGATTTATCCCCCTCTCCATTTTTATTTTATAGTTTCTCGAATCCATGATGTCACACCTATGAGCAGTTTTGTATCCACCATGCAACCAAAATAGATAAAGGCACAGTGATGCTAATTAAAAATAAACTCGGTTTGAAAACCTTTTAATGATAGAAATGTCGTTCCCCCGAAAAAACCATTGCCATGTCCTGTTCATTAGCTGCCTTAATCACCTCTTCATCCCGTATGGAACCCCCGGGTTGAACAATTGCGGTAACTCCCGCCTCTGCGGCAATATCAATAGCATCCCGAAATGGAAAAAATGCATCGGATGCCAGTATTGATCCCGCAATGTTTTCCTTTCCCTTATGGACAGCAATCCAGGATGCGTCAACCCGTGACGTTTGCCCTCCCCCAATGGCAACGGTTCGGGTTCCCTTCACAAAAACAAGGGCATTAGATTTCACATGTTTTACACATTTCATCCCAAAAACCATTGAATGAAAATCTTGTTCACTAGGGATTTTATCTGTAACCACCCTCCAGCCTTGTGAAGCAATCATTGATAAATCTTTTTCCTGAACCAATAAGCCACCATTAATACTCTTAACCTCTAACCCGGTTTTATTGTTTTTCTTATATTGATTTTTGAGTTGCAGTAACCGTAAATTTTTCTTTTGCGCAAAAATCTCTTGTGCCCCTTTACTAAAAGAGGGAGCTATTATCACCTCCCAAAAGATTTTTGCCATTTCATGAGCTAATTTTTCTGGTATCTCCTGATTTAGTGCAACAATGCCGCCGAAGGGAGAATAGATATCTGTTGCATAGGCGTCTGCCCATGCCTGGGATATATTGGAAGCAGATGCAATACCTGAGGGTGTGGCATGTTTAATTATTACGGCTGTGGGCTCATCGAATTCACTACTTGTTTTGATTGCCACATCAGAATCCAATATATTATTATAGGATATTTTTTTCCCCTGTAATTGTATGGCATCTAATATGCTTGGTTGATCGCTTTCCCCTATGTATTTTTTATATACCGCAGCTCTCTGATGGGGATTTTCTCCATATCGTAGATCCTCCACTTTTTCATAGGGTACAATGAAGCGTTGAGGGAATAAAGTATTCTCGCTATATTCCAAAATCATGGCATCATACCATGCAGTGTAAGAAAATGCCTGGATAGCCAGTTTTTTCCTGGTTTCCCGATCAATGTCTCCTTGTTTTATTTTATCTATTATTAAGTCATATTGGGAGGGATTAGTTATCACTGCAACATCACGCCAGTTTTTTGCAGCCGCTCTCACCATGGCGGGTCCACCGATATCTACACCGTCATACCCCTCCATTCTATTTTTTTTTACTCTATCAAGAGAATAAAAATTACAAATAATCAAGTCCAGTAATTTCACTCCTCTTTTCTTCATCTCGATGGCATCTCTATCCCGCCGGGCAAGTATTCCCCCATAGATATTTGTGTGAAGGGTTTTTACCCGTCCCTCCATTAATTCACTAAATTCAGTAATCTCGGCAATATCATGGATCGGAATCTTTTTTTTCCTAAGTATATCCGCTGTTCCCGGTGTGGCATATATCTCGATGTCTGCCTTATGAAGTTCTCGGGATAATCTTTCAATATCCTTTTTATCTGCTACACTTATCAAGGCTCTCAAGGGTTTCATTCTATTTCCCATCCCTAATACAACACTAAAAAATTAATCTTGTGTTTTATCCGCTGGGCTAGTCGATACTTATTTAACATTTTGACAAATGTACTTATAATTATAGACAAAAAATATAAATGGTAATTATTATTGTATTGCTTAGGGATAACATGAAAATGAAGATAATTGGAATTTTAGTAACCCTGTCACTTCTACTGGGTGTTTTTACCCTAGCAGACCAAGAAATTGATACCAGCAATACAAGTAAACTAGCACACAAATTATCCTTTTCGTCACCATGCCTTGAAGAAAACATTACCTATGCCAGGATAGCTACACGGGATACCAATGCTGTCACCACGTTGCCTGGTGAACCCATGATACCCTACTATACCAAAACCATGACGTTCCCGCTTGGCACACACATTAAAGATATAGCATACACACATTCACCAATCAAAACCATGCAGGTTCAATACCCTGTACAACCCGCATCCCAACCCATACCAGCTGACATGAACACTCATCACGCTGAGGTTGGCATGAACACAGCTATCTACAACTCCATGGATCCATACCCTGACACCTGGTGCACTTATAATCTAGGAATTGGTTTAGATACATGGGGAAACCGGGTGGTGTATCTCGCCCTTAATTTTTTCCCTCTTCATTACCTGCCCTCCCTAGGGACACTTCAATATGTAGAAAACGCTGAAATCAGTATCTATTATATAGAAGGATACTATCAGCTCAGTGATAATGATGAATATGATATGATCATTATTGCCCCCCAGGAGTTTTCCACGGGATTTGAACCCCTGGTTACCCATAAAAATAACCATGGTATTGACACCAAAATTGTAACCGTGGAAGAAATCTATAGTACCTATGAGGGCCGTGACGGATCAGAAAAAGTAAAATATTTCATCAAGGACGCAATTGAAAGTTGGAACGTAACCTATATCCTTCTTGGTGGGGGTAAAACCTCTCTGTGGAGAGGAAATTGGGGCTTAGATGGACCTGATGGTCTTGTCAATGATGCCCTCTGGCATGTACCTGTTCGGTACAGCAGTCTTGATGATGGAACAGAAGCTGGGTATCCATGTGACCTTTATTTCGCAGATATTTATAAATATGAGAATGGGACACCTGTTTTTGATGATTGGGATGGCAATAATAATGGAATCTTTGCCGAATGGCCAGTCTTTGGTGTCAGAGACAAACTAGATCTCTACCCTGATGTTTATGTGGGAAGACTTGCTTGCCGCAACACCAATGAAGTTGATATTATGGTTGACAAGATTATCACCTATGAAAATTCACCTGCTGATCCCTCCTGGTTTAATAATGTTCTTCTCATGGCAGGAGATACATTTCCTGAATACGCCGCCCATAATGAAGGCGAGGAACAAGTCTCCCATACCTTCAGCTATCTCCCTGATCACTTTAATCCCGTCAAACTATTCACATCCACAGGAACATTAACCAAATCTGGACAAACTGATAAAACAGCAAGCCAGTTTGCCTGGTTTACTACTGTTGTACCCACAATGAATGAAGGATTTGGCTTTATCTTCTGTGACGGCCATGCCAACCCAACATCGCTTGTGACTCATCACCCCCAGTTAAAGGATTATTATGTAAATCTTCTCAACACCTACAATATGCCCCTCATTAAGAATGGTGACAAATTACCCGTCATGATCGTGGGGGGATGCCATAATAGTGAATTCAATGTAAGTTTCTTTGATTTCCTCAACAACATATGGACCTATCAACCCACCTTTGAATGTTGGAGCTGGCGATTAACTGTTCTTGACAGCGGGGGTAACATAGCAACCCTTGGAAACACCGGATTAGGCTATGGACAGGTTGGCGAAAGTGGTGATGCCGATGGCGACGGAATCGATGAGCCTGATTGTGTCGAAGGTCTCGGAGGATGGATTGAATCCGCCTTCTCCCAAGCCTATGGAGAACTCGGAAAAGATATATTGGGAGAAACCTGGGGAACCGCCATAACCAATTACATCAATACATTCCCCTGTGACAAGGGCAAAATTGATTGCAAAACAGTCCAAGAATGGGCACTCCTAGGTGACCCCAGCCTTCAAATCGGTGGCTACAACAACTAAAAACCATCGTTATCCTATACCCCCTCCCTTTTTTTCCTTTTTTTTCAATTTTTAACGTACAAAAGGCTAGGCATACAAAAAAAAATATTTATACCAAACAGGCACACCAAGCAGCCCATAAAAAAAAAATGTGCATCCTGGACAACAATAAAACACTATGGTACTGATTTATTACTGGCTATCCCTTTGTCTCGCCGCTTATTTTTTCCCACTTTTCAGTAACCCATCCCTGTAATGTATCCACTTGCTCCTCAGTCATATGCCGAAACCGCCCCTGCAATTTTATGTAATCCGTAACCGGGCTTAGTTTTGGCTTCTTAGTAATACGGAACACCCCATTTTCACATTCATAGAGTGTCCACATACCACATTCCACAGCCAATTTCCCAATTTCAACAGTCTTAGCAGGATCATACCGCCATCCTGTCGGACACGGTGCAAAAACATGCAAATACCGAAATCCCTTCATATCCCGAGCCTTCTCTAATTTATTAAGAAAATCATTAGGATACCCAATGGACGCGGTGGCAACATAGGGAACATCATGAGCCATCATTATACGGGGCACATCTTTCTTAAAAACCTCTTTGCCAGCAATTTTTTTCCCGACAGGTGTTGTCGTTGTCCAAGCGCCAAAGGGGGTTGAACCACTTCGTTGTATACCGGTGTTCATATAGGCTTCATTGTCATAGCAGATATAAATAATATCTTCATTCCTTTCAGCAGCACCGGATAATGATTGCATGCCAATATCCGCAGTCCCGCCATCTCCCGCAAAAGCAACAGTCTTAGCGTCCCTGCCAAGCTTTTTTAATGCCCGGCTTATTCCCGCGGCGCATACCGCTGAATTTTCAAACAAAACATGTAGATAGGGAACCTTGAATGCATTATATGGATAGGTCCCCCCAAAAACCAAGAGACAGTTTGCAGGAAAATAGGCACAGGTATTTTTTCCAAAAACCTTCATGGCTATGCGGGCAACAATTGCTCCGCCACACCCTGGACACGCAGTATGACCAGAAGTAAAGAGTTCCTCCAAAGATAAATCCTTAATTTTCATGGCTCAACACCCCGTGTCCCAATCCATACAATCTCATTTTTAATTTTACCCTTTTTTGCCTCAAGTAACCGGTCGAACATGAAAGAAATATCCTTAATTGTCACATCCCGGCCACCAAGGCCAGCAAGAAAATTAAGGATGGGTATACTATAACCATATAACGCATACCGTGTCTCGATATAGGTGGGTCCTGCAGTCCCAAAGGACATCGAGCGATCATACACACCCACGGCTTCCACCTGCTCACCCAGCTCTTTGATCTCCTGGAGGGGGAAAGGCCTGAAAAACCGTAGTTTTATCAATCCCACTTTTTTCCCTTTATCCCGGTATTGATCCACGACAAGCCGTGCTGTCGATGTCACTGTCCCTGTAGTGATCAGGATAACCTCTGCGTCTTCACAGCGATATTTTTCTATGAGACCGCCATAGTCTCTTCCAAATGTTTTTCCAAATTCTTTGGTAACATCCGTTATCACTTTCCGCGCGTTATTCATTGATTCTTCGGTTTGATAGCGGGCCTCCTGGATATACTCTGGAGGAGTAAAGGATCCTAGAACCATGGGTCTTTTAGGATCTAGGTAGGCGTGTTCAGGTTTATATTTCGGAAGAAATTTATCAACTTCTTCAATTTCGGGGAAATCAACAGGTTCCACTGTATGGGATAAAATAAAGGCATCCAGCATTACCATGGAGGGCAATAATACTTTTTTGTGCTCCCCGATCATGCAGGATTGTATTACCATATCCACAACTTCCTGGTTATCCTCGCAGTAGACCTGTAACCATCCTGTATCACGCTGGGGCATTGTATCATTTTGTTCACACCAAATACCAATGGGGGCTGCGACGGTTCGGTTGACTACAGGCATTACAATGGGCAGGTGTAGAACAGGGGGAATAAATAATACCTCATGCATCAAGGCAAGACCCTGGGATGCTGTTGCAGTATAGGTACGTGCCCCTGTTGCCGAGGCGGCGACACAGGCACTCATGGCGGAGTGTTCTGATTCTACTCTCATGTATTCAGCATCCAATAATCCATCATTGACAAACTCTGATATGTGTTCAACAATCAATGTTTGCGGGGTAATCGGGTAGGCAGCAACGAAATCAACCCGTGTCAGATAGGCTCCATATGCTGCGGCATAATTTCCTGTTATAACCCGTTTCATTCTCTCACCATCTCAATTGCATTTTTTGGGCATTCATTTGCACATATCCCACATCCTTTGCAATAATCGTAATTAATCTTGAGGGTGGTGTTACCTACTCGTTCGATGCATCCCTCAGGGCAATAGAACCAGCAAAATAGGCACATGATGCATTTCTCATGATCTAGGATTGGCTTAAATGTTCTCCATGATCCCGTTTTGTTTTCAATAAATGATCCCGGCCCGACTAGGCCTGCCTCAGTTTTCATGGGGGGAGTAGCTAAGCCCAGGGGCATTTCCTTGTAGGTGGGAAGCCACATCTTTCTTTTTTCAAAGGTTCGTTGGGCTTTACAGGTTCCTACAATGGTTTTGTCATATGCAATGGCGGCAGCCCGGGCATTTTTTTCAGCAAGTTTTTTGTCCATTCGCATACTAAACATGTCCACAATCCCTTTTTTTATTGAATCAATGTCCAGCAATCCTGTAGCCTTTGCAAAAGCACCCAGGATAGCAGAGTTGGTAATGGGAACTCCTAACACATCCAAAGAGATGCCGGTGGCATCAATGGTTGCGGTGGATACTTTTTTCCCCAGATCTATATCCTCTGGTTTTTTGGCTGAATTGATAATGGCCATCCCTCCCTTTTTTAGTCCCTCGGTAATATTAATAAGGTCTACTAATTTATCATCCAGAACAACGACATAGTCGGGTTCATAAATTTGTGTCCTGATGCGTATTTTTTGTTTATCAACACGTGTAAAGGCAACCACGGGTGCTCCTCGTCGTTCGGCACCAAAAAAAGGAAATGCCATGGCATAGTTGCCTTCTAGAAAAGCAGCATCTGCCAGTGCTTCTGCAGCCATCCGTGCTCCTTGTCCGCCTCTCCCATGGAAACGTACTTCATACATATCCTTGCCTCAGGGGGTAATTAGGAAGGTCAATATTAACCTTACGATTATCGCTCTGCCATTAAAAGTTGTACTTGACATTTCTTTTATTCATATCCTTTTTTTTTTGGTGAAAAAAATGTTTTTTTTTGCCTGATTTTTATTATCTTTTTTCTTTCCTGAGTGAGAAAATATTTATAAACTGATACCCCATTGTGTTTTTAAAGGGGGAAGAGTCATGATAAGGAGAAATCTTGTTTTGTCCGTGCTGAATGTTTTGGTTATCTTTATTATTTTTTCTTCCCTTGTGCCCGTTTATTCCCAGCCGCCAAATCCCCCTCATTTCCATTATATCGTTGGGTCTGCTACATATGGAAGAAATGGGCCCTTTGCAAACGGAGCTTTGGTAACAGTTACCAGCATTAATACCTCTGAAACACTCACCGATATAGTAGGAATCTTGGGTAAAAGCAATCAATCAGGCTGGTATTTGGTAGATCTTTTAGATCTGAGTCAGGGCTATCGCCATGGTGATGTCATCCAAATAACTATCGCTGGCACAAATAATTTTAGCGATTGGCAAGGATATAATATCATCACCATTGATAATACGACCTTCAGCCAGATTGTTCATGTAGCACTAAGTGGTCATCCCCCTCTAAAACCAATCAACATACATCCGGCACCTGATGCCATCAACATCAGTGTTAATCCCACTCTCAAGGTTCACGTGGCTGATCCCGATGGAGAAATGTTGGATGTATCATTTTATGATGCATCCATTGATACTCTAATTGGAAAGGTTTCAGATGTCCCTAATAACTCAAATGCCCAGATTGTCTGGTTTGAATTGGACTATAATACAACCTATACTTGGTATGCCATAGCTAATGATTCTCTTCTAGAAACCCTCTCAGATTTTTGGAGTTTTAAAACGCGTTCCGAACCCATAAGTTTTCCCCCCAAACCCTCCTTTTATTGGACGCCCTTATCACCATCTACAAATGATACCATCCATTTTATGGATTTCTCTAGTGATGATGGAAGTATTATCAGTTGGAAATGGGAATTTGGTGATGGGGTAGTTAGTTATTTGAAAAATCCTGTACATAAATACACGGATAATGGCTATTATCAAGTGAATCTTACAGTCATGGATAACCATGAAAATGTTGGCACCCGTTCCAAAAGTATCCTTGTCACTAATCTTCCCCCAAATGGAAATTTCACATATGTATCAGATGACATGACTGTTACATTCATGGATATGTCCTCGGACATGGATGGAACTATTGTAGACTGGTACTGGGAATTTGGCGATGGACACTCCTCCATCCAGCAAAACCCTGGCCATCGATATGCCATCCCTGGCATCTATTCTGTCTATCTTTGTATAATAGATGATGATGGCGGTCAGGCTCACTTAACCCAAGAAATAATCATCTCTCAAGATTGCCATCTTAATGTAACCATTACTTATCCCCTGGCAAATAAAATACTCAATGAAACAAAAATACTCAGAGGTAACACCGACAGTACTGCGTCCATACTACGAGTGGACATAAAAATTGATAATGGGCTCTGGCAAGAGGCGACAGGGGCAACAAACTGGACCTATCTATGGAACACAAAAGAAGTAGGCAATGGAAACCATATCCTTTATGCACGTGCCTACGATGGCGTGGTCTATTCATCAATAGCCTCCGTGATGATAGAGGTTTATAATAATCATCCGTCATTGCTCTTCATTACTAAACCCCAGGAAAATCAAACCATAAAGGGAAAAATCACAATTCAAGGACGGGCCACTGACAGGGATGGTAATACCACAATTCAAAGGGTTGAATTGAGAGTTGATGCCGGCAACTGGACAACAGTTCTTGGGACAACTGTATGGCTATATGAATTAAACACCAGTGCACTCACCAATGGCTACCATACACTTGAAGCACGCGCATATGATGGGATTGAGTATAGTGAAAGTTACTGTTTATTTGCCAAGGTTGACAATCGAGATAAAATATATGGATTTGATAAAGTATTTGTTTTTGGAGGAATAGCATCAATCCTGGCATTTGTGGTTGCATTACTTGTTATTGTAGCGGTTTTAATCCTTGATAAAACCAAAGATAAAAACTATCATAAAGCAAAATCATCGCAAAAGAAAAAAATATCAAAAGACTAAAAAAGTTCCATGCCTGCCTTTTCAAAATTTCTTAGTCGATGGGTTATATAATCCAGTACCTCCCTAAGATACTTCTCATTATCATAATCCTGGATAATTTTTTGTGTCTCATCTGGTGATATCTGCTTTGTCCATTCTGTTATCCTGGGGAGAGCCCGCACAACATTATCCACAATGGTAATCGTGGCAGTTTGTGCAGTCCGAGATAATGGATTAAGATCTATAGCTATTATGGTTTTTCCCATATTTTTTAAGGCCTGACATCGATCACCATCCTCAAGTGCCACAACTACTACATCTGCTTTGTATATTCCCTGTGAGCAACAATTCGCCCGAGAATGATCAAGATCCGGGATTTTCTTATCAGGATGTAAACCACGGATAGCATCTGCACCATTTTCTTTAAGTACTTTGGCCACTCGTAATACTCTTTCTTTGTCATAATGAAACAGGTTTACTTCCAATTGTGCACCTACAGTCTTTGCTAAATCACAGCATTCTTTTGCTGCTAAGGCAGCAACATTCCCATTTATTGAAATAACTGGATGAGTGGAATCAATAAGGCATGCGGCAGCTGTTTTTTCAGCACCCTTAGTAACAGGTAGAGTTCTTTCTCCGATAAGATAATCAAAGGTTTCACCACGGCCATGGGCGATAAGTCCTGTTTCATGTACAATACCCCTCTTCATGGCCTGAGAAATTTTTTCTCGTAACATAAGGGAAGTATACCTTGGATGGGTCTTAGGTATCATCATAGTGTGATTACCTGAAGGTATTAAAATCCTAGTTAAAATGTATCAATATGGACAATTTCCTCAAGTCTTCTTTTCGGGACATACAGTATCTTACCTCTTCGATAATACCGAATCGAGGTGGTCATCTCTGCCACACGTGATTGCTCCTTTGCATATCCCAAAGCGATCAGAAGTTCGATATCATAATCCAAGGGAATATTTAACAACAATCTAATTTTTTTTTGGTCAAATGCAGCCAAGATACACGTTCCTAGGCCTTCTGATAGTGCCGTAAGAACAATATTTTCAGCCGCAAGTCCCACATCATATTTTTCCTCTTCTGTTATCTTTGTATCACGTATCACCAAAATATATGCCGGTGGCCCCTCATCAACAGTGGGGCTCCATTTCAGATAACCTGCCCAGTGAATAAAAGAAAATATTTGTGTCACTAGATTATTATCGGTGACGATGACATAGTGGAGCGGCTGAAGATTTGCTGCCGAGGGAGCCAATCGTGCCGCATTAACACATTTTTTAAGAATATCCATAGAAACCTTAGTCATTTTAAATCTTCGTATACTTCTCCTCTTTACAATAGCTTCATATGCATCCATACATTATTTTAACCAACATTCATGTTTAATTTTTTTCCACTTTATACCTAACTTCTGCAAATACAAAATGTGCTTCTATTCCCATCAAGTAATCATGTGGGAAATAACATATATATCGGCAGCCGTGTTCATTATTGGAGAATACGCACTATTATAAACACCTAATTCATTATTCGAACTGAGGAAATGACTATGAAGAAAAAAATAATGGTTTTTAGCATACTAGTTACCCTCCTATTTATGGCGACAACATTTTCTGGAGCAATAAATATTACTCACTTACAGTCCACACCAAATACAGTTATACCCGATACTTCCCCAGTGAGCCTTCCGTTGCTTAATGATGACCCATCTTCTGCTATCATGGCAATAGGTATTTTTCGCTTAGCTATCAATCCCTCTCTTAGTGAGATCAGCGGGCTGGGTCTTCCAGATAAAGAAGGTAAATTTTCTGTCCGTATCATCTCAAATCTTCAATGGGCTGCTTCGGGCCTGGGGTCTATGATTCTTTTCTTTAATCCCCTGACACTAAAATTTGAAACATATAGTGGATCGACTAGTGGTCATATGATGCTTTTTATGGGCTCAGTAGAAATAAAAGAACGGCTCGTAGGCGCTACAGATTATGTCTTCAAAGGAATAGCGTATTCGCTAGAGATTACAAAATAAAAAGGTCATCCAGTACCTTAGTTTCACAGTACAATTTCATTTACAGGCTTGATTCAAGACATATTTGATAGCTTTGTTTACTTAACTTTTTAATAATTGCAATAATAAAGAAGTATATCCAAGCCTGATAAAAATCAATACATATAATCCAAAATGAATCTTTATCATTGGTGCTTTCACACAGGTATTTTACATAGACAGGTCATATGGGGGCTTTCATCTGCTCTCCTTTTTTTACAGCTAAATTTAACTAAATAAAGGGGGCGATTAATGGTGTTTCAACAGGTATCTTAAATATTTATATTCTTTCTATCCTTACAGGGGGATATATGGATTTTCTTAACTTTCTGTTTGGTGTAACAAGCAATCCTTTTCTTTATTCACTAATTTTTTTTATCTATGTGGTTTTAGCGGTTGTCATTCTTCCTATCCCTGTAGAAATTGGTCTTTTTAATCCTTCTGTTCATCCTGTGATACTTATTGTCCTCTTGGCAGTGGGTAAAGGTGCTGGCTCGCTTATTGTATATCTCATTGGGGCTACTGTCCGAAAAGGTATTAAGGCACGAGCTATCGGAATAAATTTTATTCTAACAAAGAAAATCATTAGATTATGTGAAGAATTTGTAAAAAAATATGGTTATTATGGGCTTTTTATTATCATGAGCACTCCGTTAATGATTGATTCAGTTTCTTTATACTTATTTTCCCTTCTTAATCCCCGTTATAAAGATAAAAAGGCTCTTAGTGCGACAAGATTTGTACTGGTCAATATTTTTGCGGGAGCAATGAGAAGTATCATCATTTTATCGTTAGCATATTACGTGGGTATTAAACTTGTTTAGCAATTTTATACCCAGTTTAAAAATCATTACATTCTATAAATATGTCTGGCAGTAATATATCATCATGTGGGTGATTGATATACTATCTCATTTTTAGGTCACTTATCCATGCAAATAAAGAATGTGCTAAAAAAGAAGAAGCTGGAAATAGATTATTGTTCATGTAATCTGTAAGTAAATCATTTTGTTGTTCAATAATATTTTTTTTTTATTTATTATCAGGATCCTCCTGGAGCTTTTTTATAATATTTAACGTCTCAAACCTGATATTAACTACAAACTAAAACTAATATTTACTTATGTTTGTATATTGTTGGTAAATACATATACAATATATCCCTCCCAAAAAAAAAATTTAACTACAATAAGTTTTATAAAACCCTTAGTATTGTGGCATCAGGAGTGTTCTATGGTTGTCAATATTGATCGATTATCTTCAAAGAGAACAACGCGTTTCAAGGCATCTGAAATTCGAGAACTTCTCAAGATAACCCAAATTCCTGAGATGATTTCTTTTGCAGGTGGATTGCCCAATCCTCTAGCATTTCCTGTGGACATTATTCATGAATGCATCGAAAAAACCTTTCAAAAAAATATAACACACGCTCTTCAGTATGGTACCACAGAGGGCTTAGCTCCCCTTAGGAGTGCTCTTGCTGAGCGTATGAAAAAGAAAAAAAATATTCATTGTGAGCTACATGATATTGTGATTACAAGTGGTGCCCAACAGGCGTTGTCTCTTATCGCTTTATGTTTTCTGGATCCTGGGGATACATATCTGACAACGGTACCAGCTTATCTTGGAGCTATCCAGGCATTTCATGCCTTTGAGGCAAAGTGTGAATCTATACCCATGGATGATCAAGGTATTGATACTGATTCGCTGCGTAGAAATCTTGAACGATTAAGGAGGACGGGGATCTATCCCAAATTTATCTACACCGTGCCCACTTTTCAGAATCCTTCGGGGATTACAATGTCCCAGAGTCATAGAAAAGAACTTCTTCAAATCGCCTCTGAATATGATTTTCTCATTGTAGAAGATGATCCATATAGTGAACTGATCTTTAAGGGGGATTTTATTCCACCAATTAAATCTTATGATACCAAAGGGCGGGTAATTTATGTTAGTACATTCTCTAAAATTCTTGCACCGGGCTTTAGATTAGGTTGGCTTGTTGCATCAAGGGAAATACTTGACAAGATTGTTCAGGCAAAGCAGGCATCTGATCTGTGTACAAATGTTTTTGCTCAATATATAGCCTCTGAATATATAAATGGTGGCTATCTTGATATGCATGTTGAAAAAATTAAAAAATTATACAAAAGAAAACGTGATGTGATGTTGGAAGCAATTAAAAAATATTTCCCGCCAGAGGTGACTTGGACTATTCCTGAAGGGGGAATGTTTATTTGGGTAACCCTTCCTAAAAGCATAGATACACGTCTGATGTTTCCCAAGGCAATAGCTAAGAAAGTTGCCTATGTTGTCGGTGAGGTTTTTTTCCCTGAAGGTGGTAATTATAATTCGATGCGTTTGAACTTTTCTTATCCAGAAGATAAAATCATCAGTGAAGGAATACGGCGGTTGGGAGAAGTTATTCATGATGAGCTTGAAACAAGCTACCAGCAGAATGCATTTCCTCCTGAAGGTGTTTAAATCAGTAGGCGCTTAACCTTTAAATCTTCAGAAATAGTTCTACATGGTTAATCAGGATAAAGAATGGGGTATGAAAAATAAGTGACTCTACCTGATGTACGGCTTGATGGGAAATAAAATTAATAAAGGGTTGCTTGTATGAGTAAGACACGTTATTTTAAAATAATAGTAAAGGCTTTCAAAAGAAAAAATCAATTATGACAAAGGAAAAGCTTATTTCGAGTAAGTTATTAAAGGGCATAGAAACCTAAATAACTTTGGTTTTCTTGCCAATCAAGATACCCCGGACATTTAAAAGGATCTTGTACAATCGCAATGAAAAACTAAATTATTTAGCACATGGAATAGAGGTTTCATAGTTGGCGTCTCGATTTAGGACTGAAAAGCATTTATATATACCACTGTTCAGGAGATTACAACTATGATTCTTAAAAGGGAGATGATGCGAAATGAGAATATTAGAAAAAACTGAATCGGTTTGTCCTGTATGTTATCAGGAGGGAAAAATTCATAAGATTGAAGCTCAGATTATTGAAAAAGATGGAAAGGTTTACATTACTAAAAAATGTGATAAACATGGTTCTTTCAGTGACATTTTTTTTAATGATATCACTCTTTATACAAAATGGATGAAATATCTGGTTACTGGGCCCAGAGTCCCTGATGTGAAAACAAAATTATTTGATTACCCTGAGCTTTATCCAGAACATTATTCCCAAAGTCTTCTCACAAATCTTTTAGTCACAAATAGGTGCAATCTAAGATGTAGCTATTGTTTTATGAATGCTGGGATATCTGGCCTTGTTTATGAGCCTACCCTGGATCAATTAAAGGAACTCATGATTCAAGGTAGAAGTGAGCGGCCAAAGGGTTCTACAGCAATTCAGATAACCGGGGGGGAGCCGACAGTTAGAGAAGACCTTATTGATATTATTAAAATGGCAAAAGAACTTGGTTTTACGCACGTTCAATTAAATACCAATGGCATAAAGCTAGCCGAGAGCGTGGATTACTGTAAAGAGATTAAAAACGCAAAGGTCAATACAATTTACTTGAGTTTTGATGGTGTTACAAAAAAAACCAATGTGTGGATAGACCAAAGTAAACAAGCAATAGAAAATCTAAGGAAAGCAGGATTGCATGCCGTTTTAGTTCCTGTATTAATCGGTGGAAAAAATCTTCATGAGACCGGTAGAATCATCCAATTTGCCATCGATAATATGGATATCATACGGGGAGTAAATTTTCAACCGATCTCGTTTTCTGGCCGAGCTAAAAAATTAGAAGATGAAAAAAGAAACCAGCAGAGAGTTGATTATGTCCAGATGATGGAAGTAATAGAAAAAGAGTTTGACGGACAGATTTCCCGTGATGATTTTTATCCTGTTCCCTTTGTCAACCCTATCTCAAAATTAATCGAGATGCTAAAAGGAGAAAACCAAGTGGAATTTACTGCCCACCCTGGCTGTGGCGGCGCAACTTATCTATTTGTGGATAATGGTAAACCTATTCCCGTTACACGCTTCATCGATGTCGAAAGATTACTGGATTACATAAACAAAGAGAGTAAAATAAAAGGTCCTCTGAAAAAAATTCGAGTTGGCAGTTCATTCTTGCGGCGCATCGATGAATTTATTGATGATACAAAAGCTCCATATGGATTTAATTTAAAAAAGCTCCTAAAGGATGCTACCTTAGGAGGAAGCTATGATTCTCTCCGGGGATTTCATCACAAAAGCATCTTTGTTGGATCTATGTGGTTTCAAGATCCATTTAATCTCAACATCGAGAGACTCAAACGCTGTGTTATCCACTACTCTACCCTCGAGGGAATTATACCCTTTTGTTTATATAATGGCCTTGGCTATGGTGATAAAATCCGTGAGAAGCATTCCATCTCTATCAAGGAATGGGAAACAAAAACTGGTAAGAAGATGAAGGATGATTTATGGAAAGGAGGGCCAATAAGTGATATAGCACCTAGAAAAAAATGAAAAATAGCGACATGAATTCCCTTTTCAGCATAGATTGTTCCTATAAATTTGTGAAGAAAGATGATCTAAAACTAAGGCCTTTTATATATCTATCATCAGTTTCCCTTTAAAGAATATGGGGGAATCTACGTTGTAAATCTCAAATGTCTAACAAACTAATAAAATTTACCAAAAAAATCCATCAGAACCCTCAATTGACAGGGCATATGAATATTTTAACCGTGTTTGCAAAGTCTTTCTGGACAAAATGGAAATAAGGATTTAAGATAGGAAGATAAACGGATATGAAGGAAAAATATGAAATTATAAAGAAAATTAAAAAATTGAAAAAGGACCACAAAGCCATTATTCTTGCACATGTCTACCAGATAGGTGATGTACAAGATATAGCAGATTACACGGGCGACTCATTGGGTTTAAGTAGAAAAGCTGCCAAAACAGACGCGGATGTGATAGTCTTCTGTGGCGTAAAATTTATGGCAGAAACTGCCCATTTACTTAGTCCTACTAAAACTGTCCTTTTACCAGATAAGAATGCTGACTGTGGTTTGGCAGATATGGCTACTGTTAAAGAATTGGTTACCTGGAAAAAAAAATATCCAAATGCGGCAGTGGTCAGTTATGTGAATAGCTTGGCAGCTATCAAAGCAGAATCAAATATTTGCTGTACTTCAGCTAACGCCATTGATGTAGTTAACAGTTGTCCACAGGATACCATTTTGTTTCTTCCAGACAAAAACCTTGGGTCTTATGTAGCTGAGCATACAGATAAAAATGTTGTTCTCTGGAAGGGATTTTGTTATGTTCATGAAAAAATACAACCAAAACAATTGAAAAAACTAAAAAAAGCGCATCCAACTGCAGAGATTATTGTGCATCCAGAATGTACTCCAAGAGTGAGACATATGTCAAATTTCATAGGCAGCACCTCACAAATGTTACGATATGTAACACAAGCAGACCAGCAAGAATTTATTGTTGGAACAGAAGACAACTTTGTTTATCGATTACAGAAGGATAACCCTGAGAAAATCTTCTATCCTGTAGGATCTTCCTGTATAGGTATGAACCGTATCAATTTAGAAAAAATTAAATTAGCATTGGAACAGTCGAAATATGAGATTTATTTCCCAAAAGATATACAATCCCGGGCAAAAAAAGCTTTGGATAAGATGCTGAGGATTAAATGAAAGAGGCAGTGTTTTACCAAAAACTTGAAGGGGATAAGGTAAGATGCGGTCTTTGTCATCATAAATGTGTTATATCGCCAGGGAAAAGAGGAATATGTCAAGCCAGGGAAAACAGGGATGGGATATTATATTCCTTGGTGTATGGAAAATTAATAGCATGTCATGTTGACCCTATTGAAAAGAAACCGTTATTCCATTTTTACCCGGGATCAACAGCATATTCAATAGCGACAATGGGATGTAATTTTCATTGTCTTCATTGTCAAAACTGGGAAATCTCTCAAGTAAAAAACAAAATAGTTGGCAAGGAAGCTGTTCCTGAAGACATAATACAGAACGCTATTACTAGCAGGTGCCAATCCATAGCATATACCTATACTGAACCCACTATATTTTTTGAGTTTGCATATGAAACTGCAAAAGTTGCCCATAAAAAAGGTTTAAAAAATCTCTTTATAACTAATGGATACATTTCTGGTGAAGCATTAAAAGAGATTTCTCCTTACTTAGATGCAGCAAATATAGATTTAAAAAGCATGAATAACCAGTTTTATAGAAAGGTTTGTGGTGCAAAACTTCAACCGATTTTAGACAATATAAAACTCCATTATGAACTTGGCATTTGGATAGAGGTGACAACTCTTATTATACCTGGCTATAACGATGATTCCGAGGAGTTGAAAAGAACTGCAGAGTTTATAAGAAACATAGATACTACTATTCCCTGGCATGTTACAGGGTTTTACCCAACTTACAAGTTAAATGATATACATCCGACACCTATAGAAACATTGAGGAAAGCTGTTGCAATAGGTACAAAAGCTGGGCTGGAGTATGTCTATCAGGGTAATCTTAATGAGGGAGAAAATACATATTGCCCACAATGTGGAAAACTTTTGATTGAGAGGAGTGGCTTTGGCATAGCGGTAGATAACCTCAAAAATGGTTTCTGTCCCTATTGTGGAAAAAAAATAGTTGGTAAAGGTATGAGATAAAAATATATGGTGATTGTATTGAAATGATAAAGAATATTTATTATATCAACAAACGTCCAATAAAAAGAATTAACTATGCCAAGAACTGAGCCGTTTGAGAAATATATCAATGAATGTGGTAAATGGTCTTTAAAAAAATAGATATTTTAAATAAGTCTAATTTAGCGCACCCTTTTTATAAAACAATAAAAAACTTTGCAACAATAGCACCTGTCTTATTTGGAATTATTTTACTTATAGGATTATTTAAAATCTATGTTTCCACTGCATTAATCCCGTCAGTTTTTACAGGGGGCTTATTAAAAGATACCATTCTGGGATTAGCTATTGGAAATATTTCTGCAGGAAATCCGATCACGAGTTATATCCTCAGCGGAGATCTTTTAAAAGAATTTTTTGTTGTTATTCTCTGTGTATATCTAATCATTGCTTCTATGGCCCAAGGAAAAATTATTGAAGTAATAGAAGATAAATATATTGGATTAAAGGAAGAAGATGCTTGAATTAGATCCTATCCTAAGTAATGCAGTTATGATAAGTATCTTTGTGTTTACAATGATGCTGATCATCGATTATTTCAATGTTTTTACTAAAGGAAAAATGCAAGAAGCAGTTAAAGGCGGAATACTGCGTCAGTATCTTGTAGCATCTTTCCTGGGTTCAACACCTGGTTGTTTAGGGGCTTTTATGAATGTGTCCTTTTATGTTCATGGCCTCATATCGTTTGGTGCTATTGTTGGTGGGATGATTGCCACCAGTGGCGACGAGGCATTTGTAATGCTGACTTTATTTCCCCAGGAGGCAGTACTTCTTTTTGGTTTATTATTTATATTGGGGATTGTAGCCGCTTGGCTTTCAGATAAAGTGGCATCTTTCCTTAAAATTGTTCCATGCCAAGAATGCACGTTACAAAAGGTACATTATGACGAGGAATGCCCCTGTTTTGAACCAGGGGTCTTAAAGAATTTTCCTAGATTTTCTATTCCCCGGTATATAATCCTGATTTTTCTTTTTTTAGCTCTAGCGGTAATAGGATTAGGAATTATAGGTCCCCAGATATGGAACTGGGAAAGAGTAACCCTTTTTTCATTGCTTGTTGTCACAACGTTTATTGTCGCAACAGTATCTGATCATTATCTCAAGGAACATATATGGAACCATCTAGTAAAAAAGCATATTTGGAAGGTATTTCTTTGGACATTTTTCACTCTTTTTTTTATTGAAATCAGTTTTCAGTACGGGAATCTAGAAGGTTTTGTAACAGAAAATATGGGATGGGTCCTTTTGATTAGTGCTTTGATAGGCATAATCCCCGAGGCCGGTCCTCATATGGTTTTTGTGATGATGTATTCCTCTGGGTTAATCCCTTTTTCTGTACTACTAACAAGTTCTATTGTGCAAGACGGACACGGAATGCTGCCCTTATTATCTTATACTATTAAAGATTCTGTGTATATTAAAATGTTTAATTTTGTTTTTGGATTAGCGATAGGTTTGTCACTTTTCATTTTAGGATTCTAGCCAAAAAGAAAATTCAAATCATGCTTTTATAAAAAAATTATTTCATTCCCACTAAAAAAGCAGGACTAACAATCTATTAAAAGAAATAATCATCCATTGAAGGAAATGAATATATATCGTGGCTGTAAAACATTTTAATACAAACATTAAATAATGAAGTTCTATTCTTTGTCATCACTAAGCAATATGTAAAGTGACCTAAAAGAGGGAAAACTAGAAAAATTACAAACGAGATATATAATGGAGAAAAAAAAAATGAAAGAAAATATATCGGACGCTCCTTTCGAGGTAACAGATGCAGACTTTGACAAGATAATAAAGAAATATAACCTTGTTGTAGTTGATTGCTGGGCACCGTGGTGTGGTCCATGCAGAATGGTTGAGCCTGTTGTCGAAGAACTTGCAAAAGAAATGCAAGGAAAAATTGTTTTCGGAAAATTTAATGTTGGTGAAAATCCAGTTACATCAGCTAAACACCAAATAATGGGTATACCAACCTTGCTCGTATTTAAAAATGGGGGATTAGTTGACAGAATTGTTGGTGCAATGCCAAAAGACATGCTTGCCGCAAAACTTGTACCACATATGTAAGCTTCATAAGTGTTGATTTTTAATCTTATATATCTCTAATAATAATTAAAAAAAATATTACGATAAACAACTGCAGCAGATTATTTTTATATAAAGATTGATATATAGTTTTATGAGGTTAGTGTATTATTAACTGATTTTGTTTTATTTTCTTGTGGTTTATAAAGCCTTTTTAGCAAAAGCGGGGTTATTAAGGATGACACGATTACTAAGAGGATTGTTCCTGCCATCACCTGATCAGCTAGAGGTTTCTTGAATATTTCCCTGGCAATTTCTGTAGATACAACTACTAATGCTACCTCCATTCGGGGCATCATCCCGACACCAATGGTTAAAGAATCTCTGATGTTAACTTTACTAATTTTTGCCCCTAGGGAGCAACCAATTGCTTTTGCAAGTAAGGCCATTGAAATAAAAAATATGACAAAAAATCCTATATCTCCCAAGGCATTAAAATCAAATGATGCACCTACCGATACAAAAAAAAGGGGAATAAAGAATAGTTCTCCCATTGGCCGTACCGCATTAAGCATTCTTCGTCTTTGAGAAAGATTACTAAATAGTAAACCTGCGAAAAATGCACCAATTATGGTGGCTAACCCCAGATTTTGTGCAAAAGCTGAAAATATAAACGCAAATGCAATCCCAAGTGTTAATACAAGGCGAGGTATGTATAACTTGGATCCCTTTAATTTCTTTATCGTATAATACAAGAGAAAAAATGCAATAAAAAAGATGAGAATTTTAATGATGAGCATTGGAGGGCTTCCTTTTCCAAGGGTCATGGAGAGAATTATCATCCCAAACAGGTCATCTAAGATAGCACTGGTTAATATCAACTGGCCAATGTTTGAATGTAATGCATCTAATTCCATGAGTGCTCGGACCGTTATGCCGACACTTGTTGCAACAAAAATATTCCCAATAGCAATGTTTACATTTGTATCATATCCCATTGCATACCCAACCAGATAGCCAAAAACAAATGAGAGTATTGCCCCAAAAATAGCTATGATTAATCCCTGTTTTCCCGCCGTCTTTATTTCCTTTGTACCTATCTCTAAACCCGAGATAAACAGAAGAAAAATAATGCCAATTTGGGCAATACCTTCAATTTCAGGTGTGAGAAAATCTATATCAAAAAATTTTCCTATGATGAATGGTCCTATTACTATCCCTGATAAAATCTCCCCTATGACTATTGGCTGCCTTATTTTTTCAAATAAATGCCCTAATAGTTTTGCAAGGATTAGGGCAAGACCTATCTCCAGTAGCATTATACTTTACCTAATGTTAATTGAAGAATATAATGTACAGCGATTTCTCCTACGATCTCATCCTTTTCAACCACGGGTAACCTCCTTAAACCTGCGTTGACCATGCGCGATAGAACCCGGCCTACCGTATCGTCCAATGAACAGATGCACAACTGTTTATGCATAATGTCGCTTGCTGTTTTTGCTGTGCCATACTGCAATGAAATCCCATGTCGCCAGCCGAAGGCATACTTTGGTACACGGGAAGGAGCAAGAAGCTTTAATGCATCACTTTCTGTAATCAAACCAACCAGTTTTTTACTCCCTTTTTTATCTACAATCCAGATATGGTCTCTTCCGGTAAGAACGGAAAAAATCGTATTGATACCCGCGTCTTTTGATACCAACGGCAAATTTAAAATATGTCGCTCGTTGAGAACCTCTTTTATTTTCTTTTGATGCAGTTCTTTTAGGTCCACATTAGATAATATGTTATCCAGATATAAATTTTCGTTTTCCTATAAAAAATAAGTTCAAATGAAAATTTTCAATTATAGCTCCTTAATCTTTCGGCATTATATTTTACCAGATAATTTTATAAATCTTATTATTACGTGTTATACTGCTGGGGTCATATTTGATGCCAATAACCAGACTTTTTTGACTCATGTGAGGGAAATAATTCATGATGATTTTCCCATTGTGGATGGCGTAGGATACTTTGTGTATTGTGCACAAGATAGCTTTCTTGATAGACCTGATGTATCCATCACCAGCGTCAATGTCCGCATCTATGAGGACTGGGATATTGTGGGCTGGTACCATGACTATTCCACTACGGTGGAGTCAGTGGGTGAAAACATTAGTGGCACCTCAGTAGTGACCATATTTGATGCCCGGGCACAACAGTTTATTATCCATGTTGTGGATGTACCCATGATAATTTTACTATTAAATGAGGTATGGGTTTGTGTATCTATACCAGTGACGGGTTTTGGTGGACGGGCGAAGTATAACAAGAGCTGGCAGACTTACCATGATTCGGGTGCGAATCTACCGTCAAAATAGGCATGCCGGGGAAGGGATTTGAACACCGATTTACTAGTAAATAATTATTTCTAATCAATTAATTTAAAAATATTTTTTATTGGGATCTGGGTAAAGTAATATATAATAAATACATAATTTTAATTAATGATGAATAAAAAGTTAATCCTAGTTATTCTCATACTATCACTATTATTTTTTTCTTCATCTATTAATCAAGCTAAAAACCAATCAATAGATCATCATAATTCATTTTCAAATTATGAAAAAACAATTCATGAGTATTTTACACCTTCGTGGATAGTGGGAAATACAGATGTGTTTGGACAGTATATGGGTGGAACTGAGATATTACATTTAGTTGGTCATAATGAAAAATTATTTGCAGCATCAGGGTATTGGATGGATAAACCTTATGCAATTGATTTAAGAATGAGACCTTGGCCTGGAGTACAAATACTTCGTCTTGATAATTCAAGCAGTGAATGGATTGTTGATGTCACCCTTCCTGGACCTTCTATTCGTGCAACTGCATTGGAATCTATCCGTTTTAAAACAGATGGATTTGGAAAACAATTGAATAGAACAATCAATCTTTTAGTTGTAGGAACACAAGAAATTTGGGGATCGGGTCGTGTATTAACTCGTAATGATAATACAGGTAATTGGGAAATGACCACATTGGGAGAGTCTCCTGAAATATCTAACACTATCCGAGCATTTATTGTATATCACGATAATATTACTGGTGTTGACCGTTTATTTGCGGCAGCAGGGGTGGAAGGTATTGTGAGTGGTGTATATAATTCGTCATCACCTGGATGTATTGAATGGGGTGCAAAACCTGAAATTGAATCTCTCCCTATGCGTCCAATGGGTTTTGCTATTTGTAATAATCACCTATATGTTTCATCAGAAACATCATTATATCGTAGGATGAATGGGGAACATCCTTCATGGAAGAAAGTATTCACAAGTACTATTGTTAGTCCTGATAAAGTTACATCTGCAGGAGGCGGCATTCGAGGATTAACTACTATCTCTTCACCGGGAGATAATAGTCAATCGCTTCTTTTTTTCTTAAATGGAATGATTATTAGAGTAGAACCTTCGAATGATTATAAAGAAATATTGGAGTGCAACCTTCAAGAAATGCTAACAGAACGACTTGGTCAAAAGGTAGAATCGGTTCTTGGTGCATATAATGATATGGTATTTCTATCCTCTAATGAACCGAATGAAACCCTAATATTTGGTGTGGAAATAGGACTTGGATATAAAGGTGTTCTTATTAGTGGTCGACCATTTTATGGAAATTGGGATGGTGGTGAATGGATTGTTATAAGAAATGATGCATATGATTATGATCTATCCCGTATAGATAATGGATATGGGCTTTCTCCATCTCTTGTTGCTGTGCGTACTATTGAACCATCTCCATTTGCAAATGATGAGGATGCCCTCTATGTTGGTGGTTTTGATTGCAATTATTATGCCAGTAGAAATACAGCTTGGATTTATCAAGGTTCTCAAGATATTATACATGCAAATTCACAGTATTATACATCACCTGCAAATCTTTCAATAAAAGATGTTGTTAAAAGGGTATCAGTGCTTTTTATTCAGATAATTATGAAAAGTATTGTATCTTAAAAATTCATGCTATCAATTAGCATTTAAATAATCCTAATTGTGACCAATATACCAAAAATTATGACAATTAATCCTGCAATCTGGTAAAACCGATGTACATTCTCACCCCATAATATTTTTGAGCGAGCAACCATAAGTCGATATATAATAAAATTACTTTTTAATGTACCACCAATTAATAGTAAAACACCTGCTATGATTATTAGTATACCCCATAATATGCTCATATCTATCTCCTCA